>JANWIX010000001.1 GCA_025449675.1 Nitrososphaera sp.
CAGTTTGAAAAGCCAGTGGCGTGCTTTAACCCGGCAATAGCTCCGGCAGGCATGGCATTTGCAGCATCTGACACGCTGGGGTACCAGAACGCATCCCTTGTTGCCACTCTAAAGGCACAGCACCTCCGGCTCGTGGATCTGGCATCGGGCACCGAAAGCAACATCCTGACTGGTTTTGGCAGGATTCGCGACGTCATCGAGGCCCCCGATGGGTCGCTCTATGTAGCCACAAGCAACAGGGATGGAAGGGCCATAGCCGGCGCCGGCGATGACAAGATTTTAAGAGTAGTAAAGCCATAGCACGAACGCCGGGCGATGGCGGAAAAGAAATTCTACGAGATGAGCAGGACCGAGCGACTCGAGCATGTCAAAAGATCGGCGGCGTTGCAAGAAGACTTTGAAGCCGGGCTGAAACCACTTTCATTTGAGGACGCCGACAGGATGGTAGAGAACGCGATAGGCGTAATGTCGATACCGATGGGAATTGCCACCAACTTTGTAATAAACGGCATCGAACACCTTGTGCCGATGGCAACTGAAGAACCGTCAGTCATTGCGGCTGCCAGCAAGGCGGCCAAGATAGCAAAGGTTAACGGCGGCTTTACTGCTCAGGCCGACGAGTCGCTCATGATCGGGCAAGTGCAGCTCGTTGGCGTTTCAAACCTTAAGTCTGCCATGGCAAAGATCCGCAGGAACAAGAAACAGATTCTGGACCTTGCCAATTCAAAGAGTAGATCGGTAGTTGCCACCGACATGCAGGTGCGTAAGATACGGGACAGCAGCCCGAACAAGGTGGGCGATATGGTCATTGTCGAGCTCGCCATTGACGCAAAGGACGCCATGGGCGCGAACGCGATAAATACGATGTGTGAGACCATCGGTCCAAAGGTTGAAGAAATTGCAGGTGGCGAGGTCGTGCTCAAGATCCTTTCCAACTACGCCACAAAAAGGATGGTCAGGTGCAAGGCAGTGTTTGACAGGGAAGAACTTGGAGGCAGGGAAGTCGTCAGGCGAATATTGTACGCGTATGCGCTGGCGCATTCAGACGTCTATCGAGCCGTGACGCACAACAAAGGTGTGATGAACGGGATCGATGCCGTCGCTCTTGCCACGGGTCAGGATTTCAGGGCTATCGAGGCCGGAGCTCATGCCTATGCAGCCAGGGATGGCACCTACAGGTCTCTTACAAAGTGGCGCGAGACGAGGAAAGGGGACCTGGCAGGGGAATTAGAGATCCCACTTGCCGTCGGAATAGTCGGGGGAATAACATCCGCGCACCCTACTGCCAAACTCGCTCTAGGAATACTGGGAGCGAAAACTGCGAAGGATCTTGCAATGGCGATGGCCTCGGCAGGGCTTGCACAGAATCTCGCCGCGATAAGGGCGCTTGCCTCAGAAGGCATTCAAAAGGGGCACATGAAGCTGCACGCGCGCAAGAGTCATTACAGCTGAATCTGGCCCGTCCAGATGAAAGGCTTCGCCGCGCATTTTCCGCATAAACATATATCCAGAAGCGCGCTTTGCTCACCTGTCTTTCAGAAAATGCCTACTGTAAAATTCGCAGTCCCAAAGGGCAGCATTGAGGAAGTAACATTCAAGCTCCTGGAACAGGCCTGGCAGAGCGTCAGCGGCCGCGGCAGGACGTACAGAATCAAGCTGGGCGATCCCGATATTGACACAAAGATCCTGAGGCCGCAGGAAATTCCTACTTATGTTCAGGAGGGCTTTTATGACGTAGGAATAACCGGCAGGGACTGGATCCTTGAGGCCAAGGCAGACGTGCAAGTATTGCTGGATCTAGAGATAGGACGCGTCAAGCAGGTAATTGCTGTTCCCGCTGGCTTTCCATACAGTAACCTGGACGAAATGATCGGCGACTTTGCAAAGAAGGGCAGGACTCTCCGGATCTCTTCAGAATACCTTACGACTACATCTGCCCACTTTAAAGCGAGCCCTTCCTACAAGAAGCACTTTGGCTCTGCCGACCCCATGATAATAACGCCGTGGCTGCGAATAGGAGAAAACAAGAAAGTCGAGATATTCCTGTCTTTTGGCGCTACAGAGGCCAAGCCCCCTGAAGACGTGGACGCCATTTTCGACATCACCGAGACTGGCACGACGCTTGCCCAGAACAATCTAAAGATCATAGACTGGGTGACCGAATCCACCGCGGTGCTCGTGGCAAACAAGAAAGCACTAAAGGACGCAGCAAAGAGGGAAAAGATAGCGGACATGGTCGCGCTGCTCAAGGGAGTGGTGGAGGGCAGGAAAAAGCTGCACATTTTCGTAAATGTAAAGAAGGAAAATCTTCCAAAGCTCCTAAAGGAACTTCCGGCGCTAAAGCGGCCCACCATCAGCCCGCTTTCGGAAGACGGATGGTACGGCGTCAATACAGTAATCGACAAGACAGAGTTCATCAGAATAGTTCCCAAGATGAGAAGGCTTGCCCAGGGGCTCGTTGTGCTGGAGCCCAAGCAGATACTCCCGCTTGACGAGGTAAACCTGGACGGATACTCCTGAGGCATGAAGGTAATTAGCGTAACCGACCCGGCTGCGGCAGCAGCCGGGTTGCGCAAGGCTGGAGGCATTCTTTCTGACTCGCTCATTGAAGAAGCAAGAACAATAATGAAGGCGGTGGCAGATCACGGCGACTCGGCGCTTCTGGACTACGCCGCCAAGTTTGACGGAGCAAGGCCCGACTCGCTCAGAGTAACCAGAGAGGAAATAGACAATGCGTATTCCCAGGTAAGCAAGGAACAGCAAAGGGCTGTAAAATTGATGAAGGACCGGCTTGCAAAGAGCGAGCTTGCCTTGTTAAAGCGGCTGAAGGGGATTTCACTGTCATTTGAAGGAGTCAGAATCGAACGCCAGATAAAGCCGATCTCAAGCGTGGGCTGCTACATTCCGGGAGGCAAGGCGCGCTACCCTAGCACTGCAGTCATGTGCACCGTGCCGGCCAAGCTGGCAGGCGTGAAAAGAATTGTTGCGATATCACCTCCAAGAAAGGATGGGACAATCGATCCTCTGACGCTAGTTGCCGCGGACATGTGCGGGGTGGACGAGTTTTACAAGGTGGGTGGCGCGCACGGTATAGCCGCGCTTGCGTACGGCACGCAGTCTGTCAGGCCAGTCAGCAAGATAGTCGGCCCCGGCGGGAGTTTTGTCACCGCCGCAAAAGTGGTTGCGTCAGGGAGCGTATCGATAGACATGGTTGCAGGCCCGACAGAGCTCCTGATATATGCTGATGCCGCCGCAGATACTCGAATTGCCGCGGTTGACCTTGTCTCTCAGGCAGAACATGGCCCTGATACCGTCTGCGGCCTGGTGACGACATCGGACAAGGTTGTGGCGCAGGTCCAGTCGGAGGTACAGTCTCTCTTGGAAAGGATAACCAGATCGGATATTGTAAGATCAAGCCTGGAACAGAACGGATTCCTTGCAGTTTGCAGGAACGAGTCCGATTGCGTCGCATTCGCAAACGAATTTGCACCAGAGCACCTAGAGATAATGAGCAAAAATGCGGACCGCATAGCAAAAAAAATCGAGTCTGCGGGCCTTGTGCTGATAGGACAGAACACGCCATCGTCTGCAAGCGACTACTGCCTTGGCTCAAACCACGTGCTGCCTACATTGGGCTTTGGCAAATCGCGCGCGTCACTTTCTGTCCTCGACTTTGTGAAGGTAGTGAATAAAGTAAAGGCGTCAAGGGCAGGCTTGAAAAAAATAGAGCAGCCTGTGAAAGAAATGGCGGGGGCTGAAGGTCTCCTCAACCACTACGAGGCCGTCAAGGCAAGGAGGGACAAAGAATGAAAAAAGGTTGGCTTGAAGGCAGCATCAAAAGGATAGGCAAGCTGGAAAGTTATGTCCGGCCTGAAAAGGTTCAAGGCGCGATAAAGCTCGACTCTAACGAAAATTTTGCTCTGGACGCCGGCTTCATCAAAAGCGTTGCGGAGGAGGCGGCAAGAAAGGTTGACCTCAGGGAGTATCCTCTTGACGAGCTTGACCAGCTCTACAGCCAGCTTGGCCAATATACCGGGATTGAAGAGGACTGCATCGCGGCTGGCAGCGGCTCTGATCAGATAATCGAGCTCTTGCTTTCGACTGTTGGGGGCAAGCGCGCAACAGTATTCACACCCACATTCTCTTATTTTGTGAATCGCTGCGAGCTGCACGGCATCAAGGTAAACACGGTTCCGCTTTCGAGAAATTTCGAGCTGGCCACCAGAGAGTTTGTGAGAAGCGCAAAAAATTCTGACCTGGTCTACATTTGCTCCCCAAATAACCCGACAGGAAACCAGTTTGGCAGACAACAGATAGTCGATATTGTAGATTCGCTCGATGGAAAGCTCGTTCTAGTTGATGAGGCGTATGTGGACTTTGCAGACTATTCATTGTCAAGAGACGCTGCCAGGCGCAGCAACTTGATAGTACTTCGGACGCTATCGAAGGCATTCGGCTTGGCAGGAGCAAGGGTTGGCTACATGATAGCAAACAGACAGTTTGCCGGGGTCTTTAGGTCGACCATTCAGTCACCATACCCTATTAGCGTCCTTTCGCTTGCGATAGCATCAGGAGTACTTGCACGGGCCGAGCATGTCAAGAAAACGATCGATTCAGTGCGGAGCGAAAGAGGAAGGGTCATGGAAAGACTATCCGGCCTGAACGGGATCAAGACCTTTAGGTCAGACGCAAACTTTCTCTTTGTCGAAACAGGCATGAGCAGCGGGGTGATTTCGAAGGCTCTTGGCAGCGCAGGAATTGTGGTGAAGCAGCTCGGCACAGTTTCAGGACACAGGGGATGCATTAGAGTCACGATAGGGACGCCCGAGATGAATGACAGATTCCTTCAATGCGTCGAAGGTGCGCTCTCGTAATGTACGATTGCGCGCTTTTTGACATTGACGGCGTTTTGGTTGATATCCGCAAGTCATACAATGCTGCAATAAGAAAAACAGTAGCTTTTATGATAAGGGAGTTCAGCGGCAAGACCTTTCGCAACCTGGTAACAGATCAGATCATTCTAAAGTTTCGACAGACTGGTGGGTTTAACAACGACACCGATACCTGCTATGCGATTACGCTTGCAATGCTGGCAAATCCTCAGAAAAATGTAATGGCCGGAAGAAAGTTTCTTGCCAACGTGGCAGAAAATGCCGACGAGACTGGCATCGCTTCCGTAGAAAAATATCTTGCCAGGTTTGGCACTGAAAAGTGGAAGCGCGAACTTGCATATCCTGCGCCAGTCAAAGATAGCGTGCTTGCGCGCGTCTTTGACGAGCTATTCTACGGGCCAGAGTTATTCCAAAGACAGAACCACCTTGAGCCCAAGTACTCCAGAGGAACCAGACCACTTATCGAAAATGACAGGCTAGTAGTCAGTTGGCAAACTATGAAGCGACTACACACGATGTTCTCGGGCAGGCTCGCAATCGTTTCCGGTAGGAGCAGACTTGCCGCAGATTATTCCCTTGGCCCGGTAATGAAGTATTTTCATCTTGGTGCTAGCGTGTTCCTCGAGGATGAAAAGAGAGAGTACGCAAAGCCGAATACTTTTGCCATAAAGCATGCGATGGCTGCGATGAATGCCAAGACAGCAGCCTACGCCGGCGACTCTGCAGAAGATCTCCTGATGGCAAGGCGCGCTGAAAAAGAGCTGGGTGGCAGGATAAACTTTGTAGGCATTTATGGCTACAGCGCAGAGCCGAAAAAGACTGCCGCGGGCTTCAGAAAGGAAGGCGTCGTGGCGATCTCCAGCGTCAACCGGCTGCCACAGACGCTCAGATTTCGGCTATGATTTGTTATCTTCGTCGTCGTAGTCGAGCTTTTCGTCGATCTTTTTCTGCAACTCCTTATGCTGCCTGCACTTTGTCCACTTTGAAAGAACGAACCACTGCCTTCAGGTTTCCCCTTAACTTAAATAAAGTACGGGGAGCATTGTAAATTATTCGTAATGGCAGCTGCCAGGAGGGCAAAGGTAAGCAGGGTAACAAAGGAAACCTCTGTCACAGTAGAGGTCAATCTGGACGGCTCCGGCAAGACCAGAGTGAAGACCGGTCTTTCTTTCATCGACCATCTCGTAACTTCTATCGGCAAACATGCCATGGTTGACATCGCTCTCTCGGGCAAGTCAAACGATGGCATCGTCCACCACCTTGCTGAAGATGTTGCCATCGCCTTGGCGCAGACGATAGACAAGGCGCTGGGCGAAAGGGCAGGGGTGAGAAGGTTTGGCTACGCCCTGGTCCCGATGGACGAGGCAGCCGCCTATGTCACCATCGACCTCGTAAAACGCCAGTACCAGAACGTCCAGCTAAAGCTCGCCCGGGACAACATCGAAGGTATGCCGAGGGAAGACCTCGAGCACTTTTGCCGCTCGCTCGTTCAAAACCTGAATGCATGCACGCACATGGTGGTGCATTACGGGGACAACGACCACCACAAGGTAGAGGCGGCCCTGAAGGCCTTTGCCGTCGCGCTGCGGATGGCTGTAGAGAAGGATGGCAGGAGAAAGGGAATCCCAAGCACGAAAGGGGCGATGTGATCTGGCAAGAATAGCAATATTTGACTATGGTGCCGGCAACCTCTTCAGCCTACAGTCGGCACTGGAGAGAAACGGGGCAGAAAGCGTCGAGATCATTTATGACCTGAAACACTTGCACAGGTTTGACGGGCTCGTCCTTCCAGGAGTTGGAAACTTTGATCCTGCAATCAGGTCCATAGAGAGCG
This sequence comes from Nitrososphaera sp., assembly GCA_025449675.1. Taxonomy (GTDB): domain Archaea; phylum Thermoproteota; class Nitrososphaeria; order Nitrososphaerales; family Nitrososphaeraceae; genus Nitrososphaera. The sequence continues at coordinate 6,727 of JANWIX010000001.1, forward strand.
GAGCATCCGAGCTCGGCAAGGCAATCGACAGCGGAATGCCGGTGATGGGGATCTGTCTCGGAATGGAAATGCTATTCAACCGGAGCGAAGAAGGCAAACTTGACGGTCTAAAGATACTGGACGGAGACGTCGTCATGCTGCCGAGGAGCAAGGTCAAGATACCCCACATGGGATGGAACAATCTTCGCATTACAGGTGACAGCAGGCTGCTTAAGGGAGTGCGGGAAGGGTCGTGGGTGTATTTCGTACATTCATATCGCGCCGCGCCAAAGAGCCGCAAGATAGTGGTAGCTACGACTGACTATGGCGTGAGCGTTCCTGCCGTCATAGAGAGGGACAACCTTATCGGAGTTCAATTCCACCCGGAAAAGTCCGGCGACACGGGCGCGGTGATGATAAAGAACTTTATCGCAATATGCGACAACGGCAGCGGTGCGCGATGAAGGTAATTGCGGCAGTTGACATCATGGGCGGCAGCGTCGTCAGGCTGGTCAAGGGCGACCCTGCAAACAAGATTGTGTATGGGAGCGACCCGGTGGAAACTGCGAAAAAGTGGGAGGCGGCAGGCGCGGACATGCTGCACATCGTTGACCTTGATGCGGCACTCTCGACTGGTAGCAACTCTGAATCAGTGAGGAAGATAACAGAAGCGATCAGGATCCCCGTGCAGATCGCAGGAGGGATCAGATCCCAGGAAGCAGCGCAGTCTGTGCTGGCCAAAGGGCCGAGGGTGGTGCTTGGAACGATGGCGTACAGCGATCATGATGCTGTGAAGAAGCTTGCGAAACAGAATCCGGGCAAGATAGTGATTTCGATCGACCAAATGAACGGCAATGTCATGGTAAAGGGCTGGAAAGAGTCTTCAGGGGTAAAGGTGGCAGATGCGATTTCGCAATTCATGGCAATGGGAATCGATGAATTTCTGCTTACCAGCATAGAGCGCGATGGTACACTTCGGGGACCTGATCTGGAGACGCTGGTTGATGCCGTAAAGTCTGGATCAAAGATAATCGCAAGCGGTGGGATATCGAGCATCGAGGACGTCATCAGGGTAAGGAGCGCGGGTTGCACTTCTGTTATTCTCGGCAAGGCGCTATACGACGGCAAAGTAAGCGTTGAGCGGGCCAAGGCTGTTGCATAATGCTCGCAAAAAGGATAATCCCCTGTCTCGATGTAGATAACGGCAGAGTAGTCAAAGGAGTACATTTTTCCGAGGTTAAAGATGCGGGGGACCCTGTTGAGCTGGCCGAGCGATACAGCGAGCAGGGCGCGGACGAGCTGGTTTTCCTTGACATCACGGCGTCAGAGCAGGGCAGAGACACTATGAAGAGCGTGGTGAGAAAGGTCGCCGAAGTGATCGACATCCCCTTCACGGTCGGTGGCGGCATAAAAAAGCTAGAAGATGCTCGTGGCATCCTGCTGAGCGGAGCGGACAAAGTTTCGATCAACACCGCCGCGGTCAAGAACCCGGAGCTGATAACGCAGCTGATGTCTATATTTGGCAAGCAGTGCGTTGTTGTCGCGATTGACGCAAAAAGAAACTATGATGCGGCTCCGGGCAAGACGGTCTTTGCTGGCAAGGATGGTAGAAAATTCTGGTTTGAAGTGAGGATTTACGGAGGAAAAGAGGGCACGGGCATTGACGCGGTAAAGTGGGCAAGAGAGGTAGAGTCCCGGGGTGCCGGCGAGATCCTCCTGACAAGCATCGATGCCGACGGCACTGAGAACGGCTACGACATACAGCTTTCGAAGACAATCTGCAGTTCAACGCGGATCCCGGTTATCGCTTCGGGAGGATGCGGAACCTCGCGTCACATGCTCGAGGTGTTTGAAGGGGCAGATGTCGACGCCGCGCTCGCCGCGTCGATCTTCCACTATGACAAATCGACGATCGAAAAGGTAAAGAAATACCTGAAAAGAAACGGCATCAGGATCAGGTTATAATTATCGTGCATTCAACTTTATAGTCAGGAATGCATCTTGGGAGCCCAATTCCATTTGAAACGCACCTTGAAAGGCTGAATGACCCGCTAAAGGTAGTAATGATCGACCTCCGTGGTTTCGTCCTGGCGCTTGGCAGCAATGTCATCGAAGAGGTAAGGCCTCACAGAGTGGTCTACTCCAAGACCATGAACTTTAGAACCTTTCTAGATATCGAGCCTGCGAGCAATTCGCTTGTAGTATCCATAAGGTCTGGCAGGAGCGCTCCTCCGATAACCTTGACTGTAAGGAATGCACAGGAATCAGAGCAAGCCAAGAGCCGCATAGCCGAGGCTTATCAAAAGATTCAGTAAGAGATCCGAAAGTCAGAGAATTCGCCACTGTAATCTTCAAAGCTAACGTCTACGGCCTGAACTCGGGCATTTGGCGGACCGGTGCGGCACCATTCTATTGTTCTGTCGATGCTTTCTTTATCGCCTTCAAACACTGCCTCGACACGGCCGTCAGCAAGGTTGCGAACCCATCCCTTCAGTCCATTTCTTGACGCAACTTCTTTTGTAGTCTGCCGATAATAGACACCCTGGACCTTGCCGCTGACAAGTATGCGAGCGCGGACCTTGATGCCGGGCACAACCGATCTGTTCCTCATCAAGAAGCGTTCGGGGGCGCCGCGCGCTAGGCTATGTTTCCGCCTTCTTCCACGAACAGCTTTTCGTACGTCGTTCCTTTTCTGACGAGCCTGAACTTGCCGTCGCTGTCCTTCATCACAATGGGAGGCTTTGTCTGGCAGTGGAAGGGCATGTTAAAGACCACCGAGTACGCGCCAACGTTGTAGAAGGAAATGTATCTGCCCACCTCTGATCCATTAAGGTCTGAAACCTTTGAGAGTGGAAATACGTCGTACGTGTCGCACAGCCTCCCTGCCAGGTGAGTGTTCTTTGGCGTCGCAATCGCTGTCGTGTTGTCCTTGCTGTCAACTACAGGAACGACTTCCTGCGGGTACTCTTGCTTGAGAAGCGCCGCGTCGAGAAGTATGTGGTACCCTGCATCGACGATCACGATCTTGTGCTCATTGTATTCTTTTGTGTTCACTATTCGAGAGACAAGAATTGACGATTCAGCGACAAGGAAGCGTCCGCTCTCGATCATTAGGGTAAAGGTTCCATGGGTCTCGGCGAGCTGGTTGAGCTTGCCCACGTGGTTTTCGGCCATCTGCGCAGGGGTGGGAACCGGGTCGTTGTAGAATACTGGAGTCCCGCCGCCTATGTCAAATGTGTTGACATGGAATGACGGATGATCCTTTTTCATCTTTGTCATGAAGGCATCCATCTTGTCCAGCGCGTGCGTATAGCATGAAAAATCTGTAATCTGCGATCCCAGGTGGAAGTGGAAGCCCTCGAACTTTAGCAGTTCGTTGCCCATCAGATGCTTGACCATCTTTGCGGCGCTATCAATAGTGCCGCCGTTGAATGGAACTCCAAACTTGCCGTTTCGGTATGACGCGCGCACTTCTGCCTTTACGCCAACTTCTGGGTTGACGCGTATCATGGTCAGCGGCTTTGATCCTGTCCTACCCGCAGCCTTGGCTAGATTCATCATGCCGTTGAAAGAGCTGACGACAATCCTTCTTACTCCACTCTGGAGCACTTCCAGGTACTCTTCGGGTTCCTCTGTCACGCTGGTGTAAATGATATTTTCAGGATCTGCCTTGCATTGCTTGATGAAGTGCAGTTCTCCTAGAGATGTCAGGTCGAAGGTCACTCCGTCTTTCATGAAAGACTTGATCACCGCAGGCGTAAAGTTTGCCTTTATAGAGTACGCGACTTTTACTGGACCCTTGAATTTTGAATAGGCTTTGTGAAGTTCTTTTGCCTTCGCATGCAGCGTATCTTCGTCTACAAGGTAGAGCGGCGTGCCATGCTGCGCTACTAGTTTACTGATGTCGAGCGGTGAAACAAATCGGTTTAGTGCGGTTGCTGATTTTTGAACAAGTTGGACTTGTGAATTTTCCACCAATTTCTTTTAAGTAGCTTTATCATAAAACATATAACTTAAAAACATTGCCCCCGGCTATCTCAACATCGCGATGTACGTATGGGAATTTTCATACACCAAGTCGCGCGAAAAAAAATTTCCAACGGATACAAACAAAAAGGAAAAGTGTTTGCCGGATTGCTACCTGTAGTATGGAACGGTGAGCTTTTCTCCGGGCTTGCCTTCTCTTTGCGTCTTGATCTTTTTGACCGCCTCTTCAAAGTGGCGCATCATCACGTGCGCTTCCGCAGCGTGCTTTGCGGCTTCTTCAGGCGTCGGGAACTTTGCAAGGTATTCGTGCAGCACAAGTGACACCGCAGTGTTTGCAACGGCGCTCGTGTCTGCACCGCTGAATGCCTCGGTGAGCTCTGCCACTTTGACAAAGTCCACATCAGTGCCCATCGGCTTGCCCTTTGCGTGAATCTCCAATATTCTTTGTCTTGCCGCCTTGTCTGGCATCGGGACAAATACTATCTTGTCGAACCTGCCGGGGCGCAAGAGTGCCGGGTCTATCATGTCTGCCCTGTTTGTCGCGGCGATTACCACTACTCCAGAAAGCGCCTGGATGCCATCGAGCTCTGTCAGCAACTGGGAAACTACGCGCTCGGTGACCATGCTGTCGCCTCCCATTCCCCTCGTAGGCGCAATCGAGTCGATCTCGTCAAAGAACACGACGCAAGGCGCAGCCTGTCTTGCCCTTCTGAATATTTCCCTTATGCCCCGCTCGGACTCGCCCACCCACTTGCTCAGGAGCTCTGGACCCCTTACGCTGATAAAGTTGGCTTCGGACTCTGTAGCTACTGCCTTTGCAAGCAGGGTCTTGCCTGTTCCAGAAGGACCGTGCATCAGTAGGCCCTTTGGCATGGTGTGTCCAAGTTTTGTATACAGGTCAGGATATCTTAGCGGCCATTCAACTGCCTCCTGTAATTCGCGCTTTACCTCCTCCAGGCCGCCGATTGCGGACCAAGGGATGTCTGGCGATTCCAGATAGACCTCTCTCATGGCAGATGGCATTACCTCCTTTACCGCACTCTCGAAATCGCTCATGGTCACGATCAATTTGTTCAGCACTTCCGGCGAAAGCTTCTCGTCTTCCAGATTGAGCTCCGGGAGCACCCTTCTCAGGCATTTCATTGCCGCCTCTTTACACAGGTACTCTAGGTCGGCGCCGACAAAGCCGTGAGTTACAGCTGCTATCTTCTCCTGATCGACGTCGGTATCAAGCGGCATGTTGCGAGTGTGAATCTGCAGGATCTCTAGCCTTCCGCGCTTGTCGGGAACTTTGATCTCAATTTCCCGGTCGAACCTGCCGGGCCTTCTGAGCGCCGGGTCTATGGCGTTTGGCCTGTTTGTCGCTGCGATAACTATTACTTTACCTCTGGCCTCCAGCCCGTCCATCAGCGACAGCAGCTGGGAGACGACTCGCCTTTCCACTTCGCCTGTTACTTCTTCCCTCTTGGGCGCAATGGAGTCGATCTCGTCGATGAATATTATCGATGGAGCTTTTTCTTTCGCTTCTTTGAATATCTCCCGAAGGCGCGCCTCTGACTCTCCATAGAACTTGCTCATTATCTCCGGACCTGAAATCGAGATAAAGTGCGCGTTGCTTTCGTTTGCTACTGCCTTTGCAAGCAGCGTCTTGCCTGTTCCTGGCGGTCCGTAGAGCAGCACTCCTTTTGGAGCCTCGATCCCCAGCTTTTCAAATATTTCCGGGTGTCTCAGCGGGAGCTCGATCATTTCGCGGACTTTTTGGATCTCCTCCTTTAATCCGCCGATATCTTCGTACGAGACCTGCGGTACCCCTCTGAGGGTTTCGCCTTTCTCTGCTATGTGGAATATGGTCTTTTGAGTGACAAGGACTGCATCAGCAGCCGGAGTTACGCCTATCACCTGGAAAGTGAGCCTGCCTCCAAAGTACGGGACCATGACGTTGTCGCCCTTGATGAGTGGCACGCTTTCAAGCGCGTCTGCAAGGTAGCGCTCGTCTATCGGAGGTATGGCCTCTAGCGGCGCAACTATCACCTTCTCGGCCGGGACTGCCTTTATCTTTTTGACAATAACGGTGTCACCTATCGCAATGCCGGCGTTGTTTCTCACAAGGCCGTCCACTCTGATGATGCCTTTGCCTTCGTCTGAAGGGTAAAGTGGTAAACATTTGGCAACCGTTCTACGCTTGCCTCTAATTTCGATAACGTCTCCTGTAGACGCACCCAGTGAGTCCATCGAGTCGTAGTCTATCCTGGCTACTCCCCGACCGACGTCTCTCGTGTACGCCTCAAGTACCTTTAGGGATAAGGTATTTTGGCTCACATTTCCACCTTGAGCCTACTGGTGTTTATACCTTTATTATCTTTCGCCCAGTTTGTATAATGACAATGCTTAGTACTGGATTCTATTTGTCTAAAATTTCCATCTTATAGTGCCGCAAACAGTTATAACTTGCCCAGCGATCCTTTCTGTCGGATTGCTGAACAGAGAAGAAAAACAGCCTGTCCTGCCAGGCGATCAGATCGCGTCCATTGAAGAATTTGAAGGCGGCAAGAACACCTACCTTGCGCCGGACGGGGCCATCCGATCGGCAGCAATTGGCAACAAGGTTTACGATCTGAAAAGGAGGATAATAAAGATCGACCAAAAGAATTCCCCAATGATCCCAAAAGTGGGGGACATTGTAGTCGGAAGCGTCGACATGCTCTTTTCAAGCATGGTTTCGATAAAGATGCTTTACCTGAACGACAAAAAGTTCGGCGCTGGGTACTCTGCGATTGCTTCTGCCAGAGTCGGCGCGCGTGACAGAGACAGAAGAGATAGGCGCGCGGTCTTCAGGACGGGAGATATCGTCAGGGGAAGGATAATCAGCCTGCTCAATTCAAACGTGCACCTGACTCTTGCCGAGAAGGAGTTTGGCGTGCTCTATGCTCTGTGTTTCAATTGTGGCGGCGACACGGTCAGGACGAATGAAAATACGATCAAATGCATCGAGTGCGGCGCGTTTGAAGACCGCAAGCTGACGCACGATTATGGAAAGGAGACATTCAGGCTCGTACACAAAGCGAGCAGCTAGCGATGCCGTCAAGGGTGGCCTTTCAGGGAGAGCGCGGCGCCTATGGCGAGATGGCTGCCATCCAGTATTTTTCAGAACCTGCCCTCCTGCCGCTAAAGTCCTTCCAGGACGTCTTTGACGCAGCTGAGCGGGGCAGCGCGGACTTTGCAGTTCTCCCCGTTGAGAACTCTATCGAGGGCAGCGTCAACGAGATCTATGACTTGCTGCTGGAGACGAAAAAACTGCACGTTGTCGGAGAGGTTTACCAGAGAGTCAGGCATTGTCTTATCGCGAACAAAGGAGCAAGGAGGAATTCGATCAAGTCCGCTCATTCACACCCGCAGGCCCTTGCACAGTGCAGGGGCTACCTGCACAAGCATGGCATCGAGCCCGTGCCGGCTTATGACACCGCGGGTGCAGCAAAGATGGTGAAAGAAAATGAAAGATTAGACGCTGCCGCAATAGCTAGCAGGAGGGCTGCCGAGCTTTATGGGATGACGATACTTGACGAAGGGATTGAAGACAAAAAGAACAACTACACAAGATTTCTTGTGCTGTCTCTGAGAAAGCGAAAAACAGAGTCCCTGTCGCGTGGACGAAATTACAAGACATCGATAATATTTTCGGTCAAGCATGTGCCCGGCTCGCTATTTGGCATAATCGGCGAGTTTGCAGTCCGCAAGATAAACCTCACAAAGATAGAATCGAGGCCCACGAAAGAGACGCCCTGGGAGTACAACTTTTACGTTGACTTTGATGGTCATGTGGATGATAGCGCAGTGAAGGAAGCTCTTGGAGCGATCAGACACAAGACCCTTTACATCAAGGTGCTCGGTTCGTACAAGAAAGCCAAGTTCCGCTAGCGCTTGCGGAAACGAAGGCCTAACCCGATCAATACTATCCCTGTCACTGCCAGCATCAAAGCGCCGCTGAGCCCGAGGGGGCTCGCCTTTGTCTGCGCATGGCCAGCGATCGAAACGTCGGAATTTCCGGTGTTCTTCACAGTTATCGTGTGCTCTCCTCCTTTCTGTGCGGTCAGATCGTAGCTAAAAGTGGAATTTCCTCGCTCCGTTACGATGACGATTCCATCAGGGTCCTTGATCTCTACTTCATAGGAGGCACCACTTACGGTAATACTCGCGGTGTTCCCGGCATTCATGTCTGGCGTGATCGGGTCGACCCCTCCGGGAGCAAGAGTGTTGTCGAGGCGTACATCTACAGGCACATTGGAGTAAACGCTGGCAGCAATCCCTATCACGACAAATGCCGCACCAGCTGCCATGGCTGCGTAGAATATCTTGCCTGCCAATGCATATGTCTCAAAAGAGTGTTATAAAAAGAAAAACTTAGATGAATAGCTCATCTCGGATACGAAGATAAAGAGCTTTCATCACCCAAATAGTACTATCTTTTATGAAAAGAAGTAATGGGGGCCTCTATCGTGGCGGAAGCGGCAGCACTAGGGTGCTTTTCATCGCGGCCACGATAAGTGCTTCACTTGCGCTGGGCGCGACCGTGGCTGGCGTTTCCTCAGTCAAGCCCTATGACCCAGAGGCCCCGCCGCCTCCTGCGTGCCCGATGGGATACCACTTTGAAGATGGCGAGTGCGTTCTGATAACGCAGCCTGCAGACTGCGAACCGGGTTATCATCTCGAGGGAGAGAGCTGCCAACCAGATGCATCACCAAGCTGCCCTGACGGCTATCTGTACTTGGAAGGCCAGTGTGTTCCACAGCAGCCGCCCGAGCCAGAGCCGACTCCTCAGCCTGAACCAGAGCCCGAGCCTCAGCCTGATCCAACTCCGGCAGAGATACCCTTTGGAGATCTGCATGGAGTCAACTACTTTGATCTTGTCCTCAACCGCAAGGAAGACAAGCCCAAGTTGCCGATCCAAAGGGACATGGTGGAAAAGTTTGTTCCAATAGCCAAGGACGCTGGCTTTAACGTCTTCCGCATCCCCGTCAACTGGGAGTCGTACGTGGGAAATGAGGCGGCGTTTCTGGGCCAGCTTGTCGCGCTCGTAGAGACCGCAAACTCGCATGACATTTACGTTTGGATCGACTTTCATCAGTATTATGCAACTTCGAACTGGGGAAGCAGGATCACAAAGGGGAGCGGATTCCCGGACTTTGTCGTGTCCTGTTACACCCCCAAGACCGACTACGAGCATGATCCTGAAGTGCGCGCGTTCTGGCACGACTATTATACCAACAATGTGCGCGACAGCAGCAACTCGTGCGAGAATACCCTTGACGTCTGGACGCTGCATGCAAGATTCATGAAGACCATGATCGAAGAAATCGATCACTATCCAAACGTAATAGGCTACGAGATACTTAACGAACCTCACGTCTGGAAGGATACTGACTATGATAATCTGGGCGAGATGCACACGGCAATAGCAAAGAAGCTGAGAACATGGACAGACAAGACAATTATTTTTACTCGAGAGACAGCCCACGGCCGGACCTCTGACGGGAGCGACTACACCAGAAAGGCGGCGCTTGAATACAAGATTCTACCAAAGGACCCCGAGAAAAACGTGATGTACATCCCACACCTGTACAATCAAGGCGAGATCGAGCTTCACGTAGAAAGATGGAAGGAGGTCCAGCAGACGTGGAAAAACATGGGATATGACGTAAAGATCGGAGTGGGAGAATGGTCGCCACAGCCCCCGCAATTGCCGACCGACTTTTCAGTCACGCAGCCTAATGTGGACGCGTTTGTCGAAGTGTGGGCCCGCGAAGGATGGATGCACACCTACTGGGCGTTTGGCGGCTTTAATTTTGAAGACGGTAACGTACTCGTAAGGGAGGGCGGATATCTTACACGCGCAGGCGAGTATTATGAAGAATCGATAGAGACGTTCTACGAATAAGCCAAAGCGCCGGCTCTCAGCAGAACCATAAAGTCATAGGCTCGGCAGAGCCGGATAATGCTTACAAACTGCCGTGTCTTGGCAACATAAGTTACATTACATCGACATCGTGCGGCTGGCTTTCAATAAATCCAGCTGAAGTCATCTTTACAAACTCGGCATTTTTCTGCATCTCAGGGATTGTCTTGGCGCCGCAATAGCTCAACCCGGAACGCAGCCCGCCTGCAAGCTGGCGCACAATTTCGACGACGCTTCCCTTGTAGGGCACCATGGCCTCGACTCCCTCTGGCACATAGTCGTTCAGGTCGTCAGAGTCTGCCACCTCGGGCCCCTCCTCACGATATTTTCGGCCAAGGGACGCGTAGAACGACGCCATCCCGCGATACATCTTGAACTTTTTGCCGTTCTTAACCAGCGTCTTGCCTGGACTCTCGTCCGTGCCTCCGAACAGGCTACCAATCATCACGGCAGACGCGCCTGCCGCCAGGGCCTTTGTCATGTCACCGGAATTCCTGACGCCGCCATCTGAAATTACCGGAACGCCGTGGTCGCGTGCAACCTTGACGCTGTCCAGCACGGCGGTCAGCTGCGGTACTCCAGAGCCCGTCACAACTCTGGTGATGCATATCGAACCAGAGCCAACGCCGACCTTGACAGCGTCCACTCCAGCCTTGATCAGGTCGCGAGCCCCATCGCCGGTCGCAACATTTCCTGCGACCAGCTCGCAGCTAGGAAATGCCTTTTTGATCATATGGACGGTGTTGATAGCATTGTCGCTATGGCCATGCGCGATGTCCACTACAAGGATGTCGGCGCCGGCCTCAAGCAGTGCCTCAGCGCGTTCTAGGTAGTCACCCTTCACGCCCACCGCTGCCCCGGCGAGCAGCCTCCCCTTCTTGTCCTTTGAGGCATGCGGGTATTCGTCCATCTTTAGGATGTCCTTGCTGGTGATAAGCCCAATAATTCGTTTTTTTTCGTCAACCACCGGCAGCTTTTCTATCCGCTGCCTGTGCAGGATCTCTTTTGCCTGCTCTATAGTGGTACCGGCCTTGGCTGTTATCACTTCCTTGGTCATAAGTTCGGAGACTTTGCGTTTGTTGTTTTTTTCAAAGGTGATGTCACGCCTTGTAATGATCCCCGCGAGCTTGCCGGCATCTTCTACCAGCAGGCCCGATACGCCGTACTCTGCCATGACTTTTTTGGCGTCTTGCACCGTACTGTTAGGCTTCACCGTGTAAGGCTGCTCTATGATGACAGATTCCGACCGCTTGACTCTTAGAATTTCGTCTACCTGGTCCTCTATAGTGAGAAACCGGTGGATAATTCCGACACCGCCCTCCCTGGCAAGCGCGATGGCCATGCCGGACTCGGTCACAGTGTCCATGTTGGCGCTAATGATGGGGATGTTCAATGTGATGTTGCGCGAAAGCCTTGTACGCAGGTCTGTCTGTGACCTGGAAACTATGGGCGATCTTTTAGGAACAAGGAGCACATCGTCAAATGTCAGACCTTCCCTGATGTCCAACTATTCCCTTGATGTCTAGTCGAGCTGAAGCATTATAAGCGTTTGCTACTCTGGCGCGAAATGAGTTGCAAAAGAGTAAGAGCCTGGACCGTCTCACGTACGCTGTGTGTTCTTATGATGCTCGCGCCGTTCAATACGGCCACCGCTTCGCAGATAACAGAAGGCACAAGACGGTCTTTGGCTGATGGAAGGCTTAACAGGTGTCCTATGAACGACTTTCTCGATGCAGAGACGCAAACCGGCTTGCCAAGCGCCACGAGTTTTTTCATGTCTGACAGGACTTTGATATCGCGGACATACCACGGCACATCTGTCATTTTTGTGAAAAATGGATTCTTGCCTTCGCTTCTAAAAAAGCCAATGGACGGATCTACTATCATCATAGAGTCCTTGACGCCCGCCTTTCTTGCGAGTGCGATGCTTTCTTTCAGCGCTCTTATTGTCCCTGATATCCTGCCGCTCGCGGGGACGGCGCTGTAGGCGCCAATGATAACTGGAACCTGCGCGTCTGATACCAGCTCCGCCATCTTGGAGTCATACTTCAGTCCTGTTACATCGTTGACAGCGTTGGCACCGGCGGCTATTCCTTCAGCCGCCGCCTCAGCACGCGGTGTGTCGACTGAGACAGGCAGGTCGCATGCTTGCTTTACGACACGCACAGCCATTCTTAGCCTCTTCTTCTCTTCTTCAACAGAGATGATAGTATCGAGATAAGGAGCGGTGGACATTGCGCCGATGTCGATCATGTTCGCGCCTTCCTGCTGCATCTGCCTGGCGGCGGTGGCAATATCCTCTTCGCTTGTCCTGACCGAATCCTTGTAGAAAGACTCTGGACTTGCGTTGATCACTCCCATTATTTTTGCAACAGAGTTGCCGCCAACCCGGATTCTGCCAATAATCGTCAATGATCTGTACTCGGGGGCTGGTTTATACTGATATACCTTGTTGTCCCGTTGAATGACCCGAGACAGCCGCCAATTGGTTTCAGCATGATATTCGCAATCTAGATTGAAGCTACAGAAGCCTTTAAAGAAATTGTTTTCCGCTGTTCGTACCTTGTACGAAACGAAGAAAAAATTTGTCAGAACTCTTGCAATATCGGTTCTCGGTGCCGTAATACTTATGATGACAATGACATCTTCGACCACTTTGAACAATGTCCACGACGACAGCCTTTTGTTCTCGCCGGCTATGGCACAGGCGAATCCATGCGCGAACCCCACAAAGACAGGCACGGACGGCAATGACCTGCTCGTGGGTACCAATGGAGTCGACGTAATTGACGGCAAGGGTGGAAACGACGTCATAAGCACGATGGCTGGCAACGACATCATTTGCGGTGGCTCCGGCAACGACTACATTAATGGCGGCTCGGGTATGAACAAGATCTACGGCGATTCTGGCGACGACTGGCTAATTGCAGTAGACGATGATGATACGTTTTATGGTGGAGATGGCAACGACACCGTCAACGGGCTTGGAGGAGATGACACGATGTACGGAGAGGGTGGAAACGACTACCTGTATGGCAACGCGGGAAATGACGTGATACGTGGCGGGACTGGAGATGATCAAGTATACGGAGTCGAAGACTCTGACACGCTTTACGGTGACGCGGGGAGAGACTGGATATCAGGGGATCATGACGGCGACATGAAGAACGGTGCAGGTGATCGGCTCTATGGTGGGGATGACAGGGACTGGCTTTCAGGAGGGCCTTACAACGACGAGCTCGAAGGCAATGCAGGAAATGATCATCTTTTTGGAGATGAAGGCGATGACACTCTTGTAGATACCGGCACCACAGGCGGCACAGAAGATTTTCTTGATGGGGGCCGCGACAATGACAAGATAACAGATACTATAGGACATAACTTCTTTTTCGACGAGATGGGAGGCAACGACAAGATTACCGCGGGAAGCGGCGATGATTTGATACTTGACGGCGTTGGAACGAATACGATAAACCCGGGCAGCGGCAGGAACGTGATCAACATCCCGGCTTGCCCGTCGAGCCCGACTCACAAAGGGACTTCAGGCAACGACGTTATTACGGGGACTGCGGGCAACGACGTCATTGACGCTCGAGGAGGAGACGATCAGATCAACGGAAACGGCGGAGTTGACATAATATGTGCTGGATCGGGAAATGACAAGGTAACGATAGGTGCCTCAAGCCCTAGAAGTTTCGTGTTCGGGCAGGATGGAAACGACAATGTCAATGGAGGCAGCGGTGACGATTATGTCGACGGAGGTGTCGGCCTGGACAAGCTCTACGGCGGCGGAGGCACAGATCATTTGATGGGCTCGGCCGATGACGATGATCTATTTGGAGATGCCGGCCACGATCACCTTGAGGGAGGAAATCACGAGGACTACCTTGAGGGTGGGAGCGACGATGACTGGGTATTTGGGGGGAGGGAAGCAGACGAGCTTCATGGCAATGATGGAAATGACGTAAAGTTATCCGGTGGCTTGGGAAATGACGTGGCTTACGGAGAGGCTGGCAACGACTGGGTCACAGGTGACACAAATGATGATGTGCTCTACGGGGATAGCGGAGATGACAGGCTTTCGGGGTTCAAAGGCAACGACAAGCGATTCGGTGGATCCGGGCTGGACGTTATCATCGCGGGACACGGGGTCGACAAACTTGACGGTGGGTCAGAGAATGATGTGTTGATAGGCGATGAGGAAAACGACCACCTCTATGGCGGGACTGGGAACGACACGCTGCTCGCGGGGTATGGCGTAGACGTGGTTGACAGCAGAGATGGTGTAAAGAACAACGACTTTATCCACGGAGGCATAGGCGGTGGAGACACATGCCAAAGCGACCCTGACCCCGCACACGAATGCTAGGGTCAGCCTCTTTTTTCATTTTCGTTTCCTTACACGACTGTCCCCAGTGCTCTCCAGTCACTCGCACGGAAGGTAGTCACCCGTCCATTGTGCAAAGCTTTAATCCTCTCAACTGTAAATACGTGTAGATGAGCAGCGGGCTCTCGCAGTTTGCCGGGCAAAAATACCTAAACATCGAGACCTACAGGAAAAATGGCGAGGCAGTGCGGACACCGGTCTGGTTCGTAGAGAGCGACGGAATTCTGTATGTACGGACTTCGGAAGACACGGGCAAGTACAAAAGGATAAGAAACAATCCCAAGGTGCAGGTAATGCCATGCAATAGCCGGGGCAGACCAAAAGGCGCATGGGTCAAGGCAGAGGCCAAGATTGCAGGCAAGGATGATTCAGAAAGGGCGTTTAACCTTCTTGCACAAAAGTACGGCATAATGTACAAAATGATGCGTGCATTCCTTCGTGGTAGGGACTATGTCGTCCTGGAAATACGCCTGGGCGAAGGATAGAAAGGGAAAAGGCCTTACTTGCCCAAAACGGGTTTCCAGGCCAAAAGTTCGTTGGGGGATACGCTAGTTTTCTGGTCTGGGCCAGATAATGTCCAAATGTAGTCCACCGAAATAAGTTGAGCTACACTCGCGTCAGTAGAGGGCATGCGGCTATATGATGAATAAACATTATTGCTTATAGTGCAGGACTCCTAGGCAACAACATTCAAGCCTGTCATCGTGCAATGAGTGTATAATGAATTGGATGTCCTGCAGGTCATGCGGCGGCTTGCTCGCCCCTACACTCCATTGCCCCGTATGCAGCGAGTCAATATCGTGGGTCTGCAACAAGTGCGAAAGAATGCAAGACATCACCCATAAGCATAATTAGTAGATTTCAAGTTTCTTGCCAACCACGTCCGAATGTGCTAGACTCGCCTTAATTTTTTCCGAACCTCTGTCCTCGGATCCTTCTCAGGGTACGGCTCCGGCCTTGGCTCCTCACCCAGCTGGCCACCTGTTGCATCGTTCAGTGCCTGGTCCCTCTTCCGCGGGTTCCTGCGTTCGATGCTCATGCCAATAATTGGCGTGCGAAGCTAATATGGCTTGCTCATGAAAATTCAATAAATAATACCTCATACAACCAGATGCATGGATTTTACCAAACTTTGTGACAATGTGTTCGCCCTGAATGACCACATCAGGTACGCCGGAGTGCTAGACGACGCGGGAGTACTCGCCGCAGGCGGGATGCGCGAGGGAATGAACTCGATAGTAAGCGAGACTGATGAAGAGCTATTCCTTACGCAGACTGCTCTTCGCAAATCTATGCGGGAGCGTTTTGACGTTTCGATGGGAAGGGCAAGATTTGCCTATGTCGAGCGTGAAAGAATATCGATACTGACCTTCTACATGGACGAAAGGATACTGCTTGTAACCCTCGAGCCCAACGTCGACTCGCACACCGCAATGGATATTGCTGACGACACGCTTGAAATGATAAATGGCAAGAGCTAGCTACACTTTAGAAGCATTTTTCCCATGTGCTTGCCCGCCTCCATCCTTTCGTGTGCTAGGCTGGCCTCTTTGAGTGGAAGGACAGAGTCAATGACCGGCCTGATCTTTTTCTTGGCCACGAACCGGATCAGACCCTGTAGCTGCCTCTTTGTTCCAAGGAGAGCACCCGTCATCGCGATCTGCTTTGTGTAAAAAGACCTCACTGGCACAGTAGCGTCGTTGCCGGAAGTCATGCCGCAGACTGCCATTCTACCTCCCTGCTTTAATGATGTTATACTAGCCTGCCATGTCGCTGCGCCGACATGGTCTATTACGATATCCACCCCGGTTCCGCTGGTAATTTCTCTTGCTCGTTCCGCGATGTTCTCGGACCTGTCCACAATGTGATCGGCCCCGACTTTTTCTGCAAAAACGCGCTTTTCTCCGCTAGAGACGGTAGTGATGACCGTGGCGCCCAGGGCCTTGGCAATCTGTATGGTTGCCATCCCAACCCCGCTCGATGCACCATAAACCAGAACAGTCTTGCCCTTTGCCGCGCCATTTGTCTTGAGCATGTTCCACGCAACAAGATAGGACACTGCAAGCGTCGCCGCCACCTCGTCTTTGATCGACCCCGGAATCCTGACAATGTTTTGCGCCGGAACAATGGCTTGTTCTGCATACCCACCATCGTGATCGCTCATGCCGCCAATTATTGCGAACTGGCTGCATAGGTTCTGACTCCCGGCCCTGCAATGAGCGCACCTGCCGCATGAGAAGCCGGGATAAACCACTACTCGGTCGCCCGCCCGGAGACCATGGGATTTCCTGCTGACAGTCCCCACGATGTCGCAGCCACAAATGTGCGGCAGCCTGATATTCCTGCCAGCTATTCCCTGCCTTGCCCAGATGTCAAGGTGGTTTACTCCGCAGTATTTTACATCAATGATAACGCTGTTTCTGGCACGGACAGGATCCGGAAAGTCTTCCTTGTATTGCAAGACACTGGCCGGCCCGTGCTCAAAGAATGGAACGGCCCTCATCTGGTGATCAGGTTGTGCATTGCTTTCAGGTCGTCTTTGAACAGAATTAGTTCAGGGGTTACTGCAATCTCTATAGGGTCCTTTAGCGAGAGAGGCTTGCCGTCCTTGACAGTCTCTCTCTTTTTGTTCCATACCTGGGAGTTGAAATCGGTAATTAGCCTTGTGTATTTCAAAAGCTCTGGATCCGCATTTTCATTGCTGCTCGTGCGTTGCAGGTGAATGCTCTTGTCTGAATAGATTTTTGTCCACAGCTCCTCTGCAATGAACGGAGTAACCGGGGCGATCAGCAGCAGGACTGTCGATAAACATCTATGCAGAGTGTAGAGAGCGGATCTCCTGCCCGCGTCGTTGTCTGTTGCGTACGCCCTTCCCTTGACCATTTCCATGTAGTGCGCCGCAAAGATATTCCACGTGAATTCCCTGACGGCATTTGCAGGTACGAAAAAGTTGAATTCGTCGTAGCCCTTTCTGCACTCTTGCTCAAGCCTCGCAAGTTCTGACAGCACCCACCTGTCAGATTCCTCCAGCCTGTCAGGCCTGTCCAGTATGACTTCAAATGACGAGAGGAACCTTCCAATGTTCCACAGCTTTGAGAGGAACTTTTGCGAGCCGGCTATCCTCTGCTCGGAGCAGCGAAAGTCGTAGCCCAGGTTGGCTTCGCTTGCTGACCAGAACCTGAATGTGTCGGCGCCGTACTTTTGCATGATTGGGAACGGATCCACCACGTTGCCCTTGCTCTTGCTCATCTTTTCGCCCTTTTCGTCCACACCATAGCCCATTATCCACGCGTCGGTCCAGGGCATCTTGCCTGTGAGCTGCATACACCTGAGCATGGTGTAGTGGAGCCAGGTCCGAATGATGTCTTTGGCCTGCGGCCTGACTGCCGTTGGGTAGGAATAGACACACTTTTTGGGATCCTTGCCAAAGCCGGTAACATAGAGGGGGCTGATGCTCGAGTCCATCCAGGTATCAAAAGTCCGGTCCTCTCCAGTGAATTCTGAGCCGCCGCATTTTTCGCACCGCTCAAAGGG
>JANWIX010000002.1 GCA_025449675.1 Nitrososphaera sp.
AATAGCCGACAGGCATAAATTAATTAACTAATATCTTTACTTCTAGACTACTATAAAGGGAAGTCCTAGATTGGCACAAATTCGAAGAGCATATTTCGATATCGTTGCGAATCTACTTGAGGTTCTTTCCCAGGAACCATGCGCTAAAACCAAACTCGCCAGCAGGGCAAATCTCGACACAAGGGCCACCCACAGGTACCTCAATCTCATAGCGCGGTCAAAGTTGGTTTCTCTCGACGAAGTCACAAACACTCTGAGGATCACGGCCAAGGGCAAGGACTTTCTCGATGAGTACAAGCGACTATTGATGTTCCTCGAAGCTTGAGAGCCGGCTTCTGGTTTTTCCTGCGCGAATTGTCCAGTGGTTCCCGCTATATTGCCTCATGTGGACGCGGTTGAAGTTGAGGGAATTACGACTCAAGGGACCCTAAAAAAGGTAGACGCTCACCATTTCAGTTCCCTGTGCGCTGCACCAGTTATTACATAACATTGGGCTCAAAAGGAATGTCCTTGCTATTGCAGTTGGATTTCTCGCTTGTTACTCTCGTACTTAAATAACACTTTTCCGAATTTTGAGTAGTAATGCATTACACCTCAGACAAGAAATCAAAATGCGCGCCTATGCTGCTTGCAGCGATAGTTGGAT
Source organism: Nitrososphaera sp. (assembly GCA_025449675.1). GTDB lineage: Archaea > Thermoproteota > Nitrososphaeria > Nitrososphaerales > Nitrososphaeraceae > Nitrososphaera. The sequence goes on from JANWIX010000002.1 coordinate 647, forward strand.
CGATGCTGCTTTTGGGATTTCAAATTCCAAATGCTCTCGCCGTTGTAAACGGTCTGCCAACTGTAAATCCGATCGCCGACCAAGTAGTTGACGAATTAGCGCCGATGACATTCACAGCGACAGCCTCTGATCCGGAAGGACAGACTCTAATGTTTAGCCTTCAGAACACACCGTATGGGGCATCAATAAACTCCACGACTGGAGTATTCACCTGGACCCCGACTGAAGAACAAGGACCTGGAGTCTATTCAATAAACGTCATGGTTTCAGACGGATACTTGATGAGCAGCGAATCAGTGATGATAATCGTTAACGATGTGGGATCTAATGCCGACGGACCCGGAAACACGAAAAACGTGTCCCAAGAGCCGGACTTGAACCCATCTGAACTTTTGCAGACCGATCTCTTTGCACAACCCACCAGTATATTGCTCGATGGGACGACCAGTCTTACACAGATGGCGAACCCTGCGATCAATGGGCAGCTGATGGCTCTAACTGTCTTTGAGCCAGACGGTGACGTCTGCGGAGCGACAGGACTTAGTGCGGGCATTCCGTTAGCGGGGCTTAGCAAGGAATATCCGACAGACTTTACACTCGTGGCAGACGGCGGTGATGGAGTCTGCGATACTGGAGACATTGGGACATATCAGGCACAGTCACAAGTTGAAACCGACAATGGATCCGCAGTTGACACTGCGCAGTTTGAAACAGAAAGTCCATTCGTGCTTCCCGAATCTCCGATAGGGCTGATTGCTCTCGTGGCCTCTTCTTTAGCCGCGCTTGGAGCGTTCGTGTTCCTAAAGAACAGAGGCACAGGAATCACCCGTATGGGATTCTGACCCCCCTAACTTTTCCCTTTCTTTTCCTTTTTCACTTTTATTCTCCACTATGCTACCCGCTGCTGCGGCATTTGGTTTTTTGAAATTCATTCGTCAACGACGCGACGGGTATATCTTGTATGAATATTCTGTAGTCGCAATGTCAAAAGGGCTAAATGCTGTCCGGTTCAACCGTACGATAGGAGGGAAAGCCGGACCAAGTGGAATCGCTTCATGGCAAGCTGTCTGTCATCAGGAAAATTCTAGAGGCGACTCAAGGTTCGGGCGGCGCCCCTGAACCGAGATTGATGTACGGCTCGTATCTGTCCTACGTGCAGATCGACGAATATCTCTCTTTAATGATGACTAATGGACTCTTGAGATACGACAGAGAAACCAGGAAGTACAGGATCACCGCAAGAGGGATGGATTTCCTCGCATCCATAAGGCAAATGGACTATTCCATGAAAGCCATTGAAGACCAATAGCACTCTGTTCGGCCCGCAAGAATCGCTCTCGCTCTAGATGCGATGATTTGAAGCGCAGCCGATGACCTAGGTGCTCGGAGCGGCCGCCTCAACAGGTTTGGCTTCTTCCACTGCCCTTGATTCTGGGGTAGAAATCAGCTTTGTCTTTCTTATTCCCAAATGCCTTATGGCCGTTATCTTTTTTGCTTCGACCATTATGTCGGAGGCCAATTTGCCCATGGTTACTTCCTGGGCGAGCTGATCAACAGTAATCTTTGGGATCTTCTCCGAAAGCATCCTGTGCGTAATAAGCCGGATCTCGTGTTTCCTTGAAGTATTGACCCTCCTTTGGCTGAATATGACGGTAGCGACGCGAAAGGTATGCCCATCCATGGTCGTGTAATCATGGGTAAAAGTTATCATCGAGCTTCCGCGCCTTATCAGGCTTCTCAGGAACTCTTTGGCGTACTCGTGGCCCTTGAAGATCGTTGTAGCAGTGCCGTCGACTATCTTGTCAATCTGGACGTAGACCTTTATCTGGTGCTGGCTCGGATCCTGCTTCATGATATCGTACATCGTATTTTCAATGACCCGCCCCGTGGCCTTGACGGCGTCAGTAATAGGAATGTGATTAAGAGGGTTGCCTCCAAATGCAGGAGGAGCGTTGACAATGATCCACTGCTTATCGCGCCACTTGTCGCGGATCCTTCCTCCCTTCTTTGCTCCTTTAGCCATTCAGAATTAGCGGTATTTCCAAGATATATATACGTTGTATTTCTCAAGCGATGACGCATCGTAGCGGATAGACTCGCGCCATGGTTGTCAGGTTCTGTAACGCAAACGCCGGTAAACGCTATTGCCTTTTACATACCATCAACGTCAGATGCGTTAAATATCAAAAAACACCAAATGAAGTTTACCAAAAATGAAAGCGGCGAAGGTTGAAAATCTAGTTCCCGGAGCAAGGACTGACATAGTTGCAAAAATCCTGGAAACGGCCCAACAGTCCAATGGAGCGTCCCAGCAGAGATTGTCGCGTGATGCATACTTGTCGCATCTGGATCTTGACGAATTCTTGTCTCTAATGACAAGAAATGACCTTTTGACGTTTGATACCGCCTCAAAGACTTACAGAACGACTAGAAAAGGCGATGCTTTTCTAAAGGCCCACCGGCAAATGGGCGAGTTCATCGACCTTATCGAAGAAGAGATCGGTCTCTAGTTCAAGTCCTAAACTTCCACAACTTTCGATCTTTGCGCGTCATCCATTTTATTGGCCAGGCTCAAATCGTAAAATTTCAAGACCAACATCAGACTATGAATGAAAGAAAAAAAGATGTCCCGCTGCGCGCGGAGACTTAGATTGGCAATGATGTGTTGCGACTTCTCAGGAACATGAATCCACCGAGTGCTGCTAGCGAGCTAGCTACGAGAGCCGCTACGCCGATCGGTGACTCTGGCAGCACAAAGAACGACAGATTCTGGAATTCTTTCTTGCCGTCTGTTACTACCTGGTCCTGCGAGTTGTAGAAGAATGCGTGGAAGTGGTAGTCGTCGCCTTCGTTAGCGCTGTTCTCGGAGAGTAGTGACCCATCAAAGAGGACGCTAAAGCATTCGTCGTCTGCGCCAAATCCAGCTCCGCTAGGACATGCGACATTGGTCGTAGTCTCGAGGAATGCTACATAGCCGAGATTGTCACTGTTGTTAGTGTCGCTCGGAAGGAATAGGTAGCAGACCATCTTTGTCACGTCAAAGTCGTTGTCTACGCCGCCAATGCATTCCGTGTCTGTCAAGACCTGTCCAGGGTTGCCGGAATCCAGCTGAACTCCGTTCTGAAAAGCCCTTACTTTTGTTCCCGGATTCTCTGCATTTGCCGATTGTGCGAACATTGGAGCCAAGGTGATTGCAATAGCAATAGCCATGATTCCAATGAACTTTCTATCTACGTTCATAGTTATCTTCATTATACGAGAGCTGAGATGCGATATATAACGAGGTATGGATCATGCCTCAGGGTGTTATGAAGTCTGGACGATTGTTGAAGATTCTAGAGCCTAAAACATACGGACACCGTGATCACGAGCACTCGGTGTGCTTTGATTGCCGTCAGGTTCTAGGCAGACGTGCCGTCCGACTTGAACTTCTTTATCTTCTTGCCGTCTTTTGTCGAGCTCGCTGAAGAATGTGCTTCAGCCACTTCTTCCCCCGCCCCACGGCGCTTGCGTGCTCCTCTCGAAACGAATAGGATCGCCACAAGGAAGGCAAAGATCCCGGCAGTCACGCCGAACATAAATACTGCATCAGCCATGCCATTGTCCAGCCGACAGTCGAAGATAAAGTTATCCATAGTGGGGATCTGCGATTCAGAGCATCCTTCCAAGGTAATGAACACAGCCAAGGTCGATCCACATCGGATCGTTGATGCGCTACTGGCAGTCAAGAGCAGGCATCTCACACAGCATCTCGTTCCGGAACCGCCTTCTGTACTAACCCACCACTTTACTTTTATGCGATAATAAATGAATTTTGAAACGAAATGAGTATCATAAAGTATAGAATTAATCACAACCCGGTGACATACGATCATCGAACGCGAACATATTACGTTGGCCGCGACGCGTTCGGCACGTTCCGGGACGCGAGGGCCAAACAATGGCAATGCGAAAAATGCAGGCACGCCTTTTCCAGTTTCAAAGAGCTCAGATCACACAAAACTGATCTTCACTCGTATTGAATATAATACGGTGAACATCCAGTGTCCCTGCAATTTAGGGGCCGTTGTCTAGCTTGGTAGGATGCCAGCCTCGGGCGCTGGAGGTCGCCGGTTCGAATCCGGCCGGCCCCATCTGATAATAGCAAGAGATTTCGCATGTCACCAGAGCAGAAATGCAAGGCAATGCGCGTTTCAGGCTCATGCGGATAACGAGCAACTCGTAATATGGCCATGAATCGTGATCTTGACCGATAAACACTAATTGCAGAAAGTGTCGAAAGAATCTACATTGCCGGAATGCAACACCTGCCATTTGTCGATCCATCCGAACTTCGTTGGACATCATAAATGCGGTCACGCGAACTGCCCGATATGCAAACTTGCCATAACAGACTCTGAATACTGGGGTCATATTAGATCACATCCGGGACACGAAAATGACGCTCCGCCCCCGAGGAGGGCTTTTGATTCGCAGAATAGGGGATCAAGCACCTATCCACCTCGCAGATATCGGTCAGGACCTTAGTCGCGCAAAACTACAGGGTTACGCTTCAAGCCCAGCGAGGTGTCCGTCCTGCTTGATTTTCTCAGCATGGGCAGCAATGTATCGCCAGATAATGTCGGCACGCTCTGACTGAAAATCCCACGGAGCAATGAGCACCAGGTCGTTGTCCCGTATCCACATCCTGCGCTTTATTTTTCCTCTGATGCGACATGTCCTTATCTTCCCATCAGTGCATTTTACAATAATGTTGTCCCCGCCAACCAGCTTCACAACCCGTCCGAATAGCTGACCTTCTCCGGGCATCACCATTTCCTTCAGCTGGGCTTCGTTCAGAACTTTTCTTTTGCCTAAGTTGAAAACCAGTGAAATCTTGTATTAGCCGAGTTAAAAGTCTTAAGGCGCATTTCTGCCTGTCATTCTATAAATAGAGATACCGGCAATAATTGCTCGATATCTTGGCGGACTCTCCTGATGCAAGACGTGTGACACCCAGAGTGACAGAAGCGGCTAGAACTGTCGCAATCGACGTGGATTCTGTCCTCGCCGACGTCATGCTGACTTGGACGGACGAATACAGCAAGCAAAGCAAGAAACCTGTAACAAAGAAGGACATTGTAGAGTGGGACATCCCCACGATATTACCGATCACAGCCGATAAAGTGTACCTGCACTTCAGTCACGTCTGGAAAAACAGGTGGCGAGAAATCCCGCCTACAGAGCCGGATATAGGGAAGGTGACAGAGAGGATTCATCGCAAGGGCTACAGGATCTCGATCATCACAAAAAGAGAAAGACCCACGGCTGCTTACGTCGCAATGTGGCTTGACCTTCATGGCATCCATGCCGACGAGCTACTCTTCATCTACGACACCATCCCAAAATCCAGTTACCCTTTTGACGTGTTGATAGACGACGCGCCCATGAACCTTCTCGATGTTGTGTCGCCCAAGTCAGCTATTCTGTTCAATCAGCCCTGGAACAAGAAGTTTGAGTGGCCCGTGAGGGTCGACACACTTTCGGAAGCCGAAAAACTACTCTAGCTGCTTGGTGAGAATAGCTCGCAGCTGCATACGCCAAAGAGGCATTTAGAGGAACCCTGGATGTGATACTTTAGCGGGTGGCCACATCCGCATGTCTTATCCTTATGAACAAAATTGAACCGTTGGGCCTGGGCCATTATGGATGGAAATCGTTCAAGGGCTATAAGTTACCGGGGCATTACGATTCTAGAGCTATGAATAAAAAATTATTGTTCATGGTAGGCTAGCCTTGAAGTTCTATCAGGGCGCGATTGATAAGCGACGCAAGCCCGACGTACCTGGTCAGCATCGTGGCGGCCGATTCCAGCGCGTCTGGCCCCCGAAAGCCCTCGTCGTATTTCATCTCTACCGAACCCTTGTCAGTTTCGACGATCACTGTCAGCAGCGAGTAGTCTCCTAATTGCTCGTCTGCCCGCTCTACGTAACGTCTGAGTTCTATTCGCGAAATGACAAACCCCTGATCTTGCATCTGGGTGTCCATAATTACCTTGGAGCCGTCAGGCGGCCTGCTGGTTCGCTCCGGCTCGATGTCGCTTTTCCTCATTTGTAATCAAGGAACCTTACCCACTCGGGGAACCACAGGTTATTCTCTGGGACACCTATCCCCTTTGCCAGCACCGAGGGAGAATTGTAGTACACAGAGTCCGCGCCTATTTCCCTTGCTACGCTCTGGTTGAGCTCGTCTATTGATGACACCTCGCCGACGTACTTGTTGGCCACCAGCTCCCTGTTCTGGGTGTAAAGGCCTACCTGCCTGCCATCGACCGTCGGAACGTAGCTGACCACCACGTCTATCCTCTTTGCGCCGGCCTTTTTGAGGTAGTAGATGGTTTCACGAGTTGTGCTCCCTGTCTGGATGGTCCCCTGGACCGTGGCAATTCTTTTTCCCTGCGCGAGATTCTCCATGACGAATTTCAGGGACCGGCCGGTGGTGAGGAGCTTGTTCTTGCTCACCTGCTCTGAAAAGTCTATCATGTGATCCGAGTCGTCGTACCTGTCCTTGATGACTCCTTCCGCAAGCTCGAAAGCCTTGGAATGCTTCTTGTACTCAATGCCAAATCCAAGGGCCATCGGCCTGGCATAGTCGGGCTCTGCGTACGCAGAATCAATCTCTAGATCTTTCAGGAGTATGCCCGCCTGCTCTTTGCCGATGTTCTTGCGGATCTGATATATGCTCTTGCCGTTAACCGTCGCGACGACATTTGACTCGCGGATGAACTCGAACGGATCCATCATTATTCTTGGGCTCGAAGTTCGGGCTAGGACATCGAGCTCGCCGTTCTTGCCCATCTTTAGCAGCTGGCCCGGCGCCACATCGGCAAATTCCATGTCGATAAGTGACGTACTGAGCGAATTCTCCGATGCAGTGATTTGGAGTGTGCGTTCTTTATTGGCCGCAGAAACCAGAGGCTTAAAGCCGGTGGCATCGCGGTAGGCGTAGATTTCATCGCCCACCTTTAACATCAGATTGCCCCGCAGGTGCCTGCCCAAGAACTCGGCAGCGCGTTCCGCGTCTTTTCTTTCGAGCAGTAGCTGCGTAAAGATGTGGTAGATCTTGAAGAGAGAGTCCGAATCCCTGGCCGCGCCGATGTATGGGTGCAGGTGGAGTTTCTCGGTGTCCACAAAGAAACCGTCAAAGGCTATCCAGATGGTGTTCATGCTAGGAAAAGGAGGGGGCCGCTTTGACAGGTACCCGATGCCGTTGTTCCCATGCAGCTTTTCCTTGTGTGCAATTCGTAGGATCGCTTCGTCAGAGGGAAGCCAGCCCTCGGCCCCTGAAGCTGCGTTTCCAACGATCATCTTCCAATACGCTTTGCCCCGGTGCTGCAGCATCCTCATAGAATGGGCAAGATAATAGACAATGTTGTTCTTGGTGCCCGCACCGTGGCTGGAAATGGCTACTATGCCGGCCATCTGGCTTCAACTTCAGGGGATTGGGATAAAAATCTTGTCAGTCACAGGCTAGGCGCGAAGGTGCTGTTGCGCTGCTCAAAAACTGCTATGCGATCTTCCATCTGCAAAGTCAGGCCTATGCTGTCGAGCCCTTCGAGCAACAGCTTTTTTCTGAATTCGTCGATCTCAAATGTCATTTTCCTATCTCTGGCGTTGACTAGCTGCCTGACAAGGTCGATCTCTATTTCAACGTCTTCGTTCTGAAACAGGTAGTCGACGTCCTCGCTCCCTAGCCTGACTGGGAGTATCCCGTTCTTGATGCAGTTGTTGTAAAAAATGTCGGCAAACGATGGCGCTATCACCGCGCGAAAACCATAGTCAAGTATCGCCCATGCTGCGTGCTCACGGGAGCTACCGCTGCCGAAATTGTCACGAGCAAGCATAATCTGTCTTCCCTGATATTTTGGATTATTCAAGACAAAGTCACTTCTGGGCCTGCCCTCGCTGTCAAATCGCCAATCGAAAAAGAGGTACCTGCCAAAACCGGTCTTTTGGATCAGTTTCAGGAACTGTTTCGGGACGATCTGGTCGGTATCCACGTTGACCCTGTCAAGAGGCGTGGCCCTGCTCTTGAGAATGGTGAATTTGTCCAATTAGAGCCACTCTCTCACATCGACAAACCGCCCTTGCACTGCCGCAGCTGCCGCCATTACCGGGCTGACGAGGTGCGTCCTTCCGCCAGTTCCCTGTCTGCCTTCAAAATTGCGGTTTGAAGTACTCGCGCAGCGCTCTCCGGATGAAAGTATGTCAGGGTTCATACCGAGGCACATGCTGCAGCCCGATTCCCGCCATTCAAAGCCTGCTTCTTTGAAAATCCTGTCAAGCCCGAGCTGCTCTGCGGCCAGTTTTACGCGCTGCGATCCTGGGACTACCATCGCCCTCACCGTGGGCGAGACGTGCCTTCCCTTCACTATTACAGAGGCTTCTGCTAGATCCTCAAGCCTTGAATTGGTGCACGACCCGATGAACACCCTGTCAACTCTGATGTCTGTTATCTGAACTCCCGGTTCAAGTGCCATGTATTCTAGCGCGCGCAATGCGGCCTTGCGCTCGTTTTCGTTTCCCTTTGCATATTCGTCTGGCTGAGGAACCTGACCTGTCACGTCGGCTACCATGCCCGGGTTGGTGCCCCAGCTCACCTGCGGAGCAAGTGAACTAATGTCAAAGTCGATAGACCTGTCAAATCTTGCATTTGCATCCGTAGCAAGGCTCCTCCAGTATTCGACTGCTTTTTCAAACTGCTCGGCCTTTGGGGCGTACCTCTTTCCCCTGATGAAGTCAAAAGTCTTGTCGTCCGGCGCCACCAGCCCTGCTCTTGCTCCCGCCTCAATGGACATGTTGCATACAGTCATCCTGTTTTCCATCGAAAGATCTGATATCGAGTCGCCCCTGTACTCTAGCACCGAACCAGTCCCCCCGGCAGTCCCTATCGAACGGATGACGAAGAGCATGATGTCCTTGGCGGTTACGGCATGTGGATTCCTGCGCCTTCCGCTGATATTGACAGCAAACGTCATTGGCTTGTCCATCCACATGCACTGGGTGGCAAGAACGTGTTCCACTTCGCTCGTGCCAATTCCAAGTGCAAAGGCGCCAAAGGCCCCGTGGGTAGAGGTGTGGCTGTCGCCACAGACTATGGTTGTCCCCGGAAGAGTGAGCCCCAGCTCGGGGCCTATTACATGGACTATGCCCTGGTCAGGGCTGTCCATGTCAAAAAGCGTGATGCCAAATTCCTTGCAATTCTGCGCAAGTGCCTGGATCTGTACAGACGATATCTGGTCGACTATTGGCAGCGACCTGTCGCTCGTGGGCACGTTGTGGTCCATCGTCGCAAATGTAAGATCAGGTCTTCTGACTCGCCTGCTGTTCGTCCTGAGGCCATCGAACGCCTGCGGCGACGTGACTTCGTGCACCAGGTGCCGGTCGATGTAGAGAAGCGACGGCCCGTTCTCCTTCTGATGGACAACGTGATTCTTCCATATCTTCTCAAATACTGTACTTGCCTGCAAGGCGCGTAGAAAAAACGTCCAAAGGGTGATATAAAACCAGCAGGATGTAGATAGTTTTAAATCAGGTAAGGCTGACTGGACTTTCGTATATGCATCCTCAGGACAAGCGGTATCCGGATTACATAGCTGACCAAATAAAGAAGGGAACCACAACTTGCGCCCTGACCTGCAAGGACGGAGTGGTGCTTGCTGCCGACACGCGCGCCAGCGCTGGTCTGTTTATCGCCGACAGGCATGTCATGAAGATTCAAAAGGTCGACTTGCACCTTGCGATGACCATCGCAGGCGGAGTCGCGGACGCGCAGAACCTTGTTGACACTATGCGCTACAATGCCAACATCTATAGATTTCAGAACAAGGAGCTCATGCCGGTAAAGTCAGCGGCCAGACTTTGCTCAAACATATTGTTCAACCAGAGGTATTTCCCGTACTATGTTCAGATCATTATGGCAGGATACACAAAGCAGGAGGGCAGCCAGATCCACAATATTGATTTGTTTGGCTCCATGACCACCGAGAAATTCATCTCTACAGGCAGCGGATCTCCTGTTGCCTATGGCTACCTAGAGTCAGAGTACAAGGATAACATGGGCGTGAACGAGGCGTACAAAGTGGCAATGCAGGCCATTGCGGCGGCGATAAGGAGAAACGCCGGCACGGGCGACAGCATCAATGTTGTCATCATAGACAAGGATGGTTACCGCGAGCTTTCGAAGGAAGAAAAAAGCGTCGTTGGCGTAGTCTACTAGCCGCCTGTTATTTCATTCATGAACAGACTGGCGTCGGACTTTGAAAATCTCGCCAGCTCGATGCCCGCGCCAGGCTCCATTATTTCCCGGATATGCCGGCCAGCAGCCTCGCGGGTCCACCAATCCTCTCCGAACGTGCCCTGCAGATGGTTATCCAGTTCTGCAGCCCGTACCGCTGCGAATAGGTAGCTTGGAACGTACATTATCGCGTCGGGCAGTATGTGGTGCAGCATCCAGTATTCGCCGGGCATCTCGAACCCGGTGTATTCCTTGATGAGTTTGGCGTAAAGTTCGCTTGCCTTGGCAATCGATAATTGCTTGCGCCAGAATTCTGCCTTCATTAGCGAATTGGCGGCATAAAAGGTCACGAAAAAGAGTTCCATAAAGTTGTTCCGTGTTTCTATCTCGTCGAGTACTTTTTCATCCCGGATACCAAGCGATGCCAGGTAGCGCCTGTTCTTTGTGAGCCGCTCGAGGAATATCGAAAAGATCTCTGCAATCCCCATCGAAAATCCGCACCTGTCCCAGTACCTGGCGCTGGGGTTAATGGACGACGCATGGACAGCGTGTCCCATTTCGTGATAGCACCCTTGCAAGTCAAAGTATGGGCTTTCACTTTTGTATAGAACCCGTATGTCCGTCGGAACCTGAACAAAGAAGCAGATTGGCGAGGGATACTTTTCTTTCCGGTTCTCGGTGTCAAACGCTATGCTAGAGAGGTTAAAGCCCATACCTTCGAGCGTCCGCCTGACCTGATCGGGTGGACTTACTCCCGCAAAATGCTTCTCTAAATCCCCGAAAACGCGATTTCTGAAAAAATAAAAGTCGTCGTAATAGTCTGCTTCCCTTCCAAGAACTTTTCTTGAAACGGCCCTTAGCGCTTCCTGGAAGGGCTTTCTTGCCTGCCGGCCCATCGATTTCACAAAGTCGACCAGTTCCGAATGGGAAATCTTTTCGTTCTCTAGATATCCATCAAGGGGACTCATTTTACCTCTTGAATGTTCCTTGTAAACATCTCCAATTTTGGCAAAGCGTTGCTTGATGACAGGCGCGACGTACTTTGTCTTGGAGACGAATTCGTCGAAAACCAGCTTTCTTTTCGCGGAGTCCTTTTCGATGTTGTTGAATTGCCTCCAGGTGCTCCAGTTGACCGGACTCCTGCCGAATCTATGGCGCGAAGCTATCTTTTCGTTGCGCAATCTAAACAGCCTGAGCTCCAGCTTTTTCGTTGACGAGTCTGCGATATTCTCGATCGATGACAGGTAGAGTTCCCGCGGACCTGAAAATGAGTTCAGGAAGAGCCTGGCATTGAGATTCTTCATTTCAGCCAGTTGTTCGATCATCTTTTCGCTGTGCTGAAGGCCCGCATACTGTTTGTAGCGCTCGTCGGACTCTGCGCTGTAGATCTTTTCGTCAAGCTCGCACCATTGCTCAAGGTTCACGGCAATATCCTCGTCCATATGCTTCCAATTTTAATCTTGAGCTCGGGATGGAGTCGAAAACAAGATCATTATTTAACACTTAGTCCAATCGATTGGATCAAGCGATATATCGGTCGGACGGTAAGTATTACTTGCATGGCCAGTGGATATTATCCGGCAACTGGCAGGAAGGCTTCCCGACGCGACTTCATCAAGCTGATGGCTGCCGCTGGAACAGTCATGACGTTCACCCCGTTCGTGGACTGGGGCAAGTTCCTTCCAAACAACCGACTGAATGTAGCGGGCAAAGCAAAGATAGAGCTTACCGACGGAAAACCGGCAAACATTGTCACTTTTCCCGTCAACCATTCCGAGGTCGTCATATATCCAAAGACCAATGACGACTCCCTGAACAAGGAGGCGTTCCGTACATGGCTTCTCATAAGACTGCCTGCCGAGCTGGGAGGGGAGACCAATGATGTATCGGCATTTCGGCTCTACAGCAGAATATGCGTCCACCTCTGGTGCATTTGGCAATACCAGCCAAAGAGCAAGATCGGCGCCTGTCCCTGCCATGGCAGCGCGTACGATCCTGCCACCGGGAAGGCGTTTCAAGGCCCCGCTTCGCTTCAGTGATCCCCTGGCAACGTGCTTCCCAGGCTTGACCTGGAAGCCGATTCAAAAGGCGACCTGTGGATCCTTCCGCCTACTTGGGACCTGCACAAGAACGGAATAATCGGATTTGGAAGGTATGTCGTCTAAAAGCCACCTTGCGAATGCTTTTATTTTCGATCCGATCATCATTAGGTACCGCTCCGTACAGGAGAAATCCTGAAATGAGCACAAAAGCACTTAGCCTCGCATTGTTTCTGTTCACCGCGCTCACACTCACTCATGCTGCTTTTGTCAACTACAGGTCAGGGGCAGCAGAACTTCAGCCACAGTACAGGGCGGATCCGAGCAAGATGCTGCTGGCAAACCAGATGATGTTCCTCCAGGCAAGAAAAATCGCCGCGTCCCAGCTTGCAACGGAATGCAATGCGGCCGAAAAACGCTCAGTCTGGCGCGGAGTGACCAAAAACGCGTGGACAGAAAGGGGCCTCTGCTGCGGAGCGTTTGAGCTGCTTGTGAGCATGAAAGGTGGAAGGACGAGGACTGCCATTCTAAAATTGCTTGCACGCCCAAAGAACAAGTTGCAAATGGCGCACGAACTTGGGATCGACTGGAAGGCGGTGGATTCGCACGTGAGAAGACTGCTTGCCTTCGGACTGGTATTAGAGTGGGCCCTTGTCGGCACATGCAGAGTCTATGTCATTTCGGAAAAAGGCAGGCATGCTCTGGAACTGCTAGAGCAGCCAGAATGTAATCCTCAGTCCATTTAGAAAGGTTTACAGATGGACAAGCGCAAATAGAATCGATGGCAAAGTCTCTGGGCGTTCTGGACATCCTGATAATAGCCGCACTCGTCATCATCGCCGCAGTCGTCATCTATTTCTTGTGGCCGCTGGTTGTGGCAGTTGTCATTGTCGGTGTCGGCTACTATATCTACAAGTGGTACAGGAAAAGGATGTAAAAAGGAAAAAGAGTGCGCTTACGCGCCGGCCATGCTGTTGCGGAGCTCGACACCCTTGTGATCGTCTGCCGCCTGAGCCACTGCCTTGTGCATTTCTGACATTGCGCAGCCCATCTCGGCTTCTGGCTTGCCACGTCTCATCAAGCCTCTGTAGAGACCTGCCTCGAGCGTCTGGCCGTGGGCCTTCTCCCATTCTTCTACTGGGATGCTGAACTTTTTCTGAATTCTGTCGCGGTACCATTCTGGAATCACGTTGAATGCGCAGAAGGGGATGATTCTAAGATCAGGGGTCAGGTAGTGTATATCGCATCTCTGCAGCCTCTCCAGGTCTTCGTTGTATTTGTCCTGGAAGTGCATCATGCCAAGGAACATTGACCTTACGTGCCACGAGCCGACCGAGTCAAAGTTCCTCTTTAGCAAGATGCTAGAGAACATTTTGGCAAGGTCCAGACCATGTGGCTGTTTCTCCTTGTTCACGAACTGCTTTAGCTTGCGGACGACTTCAAGCATTGCCCAGTACCTGTTGGCACCGGATTTGATCTCGTCTGCCTTTTCTTCAAAGTATTCAAGGACACCCTTGATGTCTACGAACGAAGTGAGCGGTATCAGCTTCTTTGTGTCCCTCTCTTCGAACACATAGGTGCCCGCACCGCAGGCAAAGTGTATCGAGAGCTCGTACTTTGGCTTTTTGCTGAATGCCTCGATGATGTTGGTCATGGGCATGCACGAAGG
>JANWIX010000003.1 GCA_025449675.1 Nitrososphaera sp.
CCAGAATCAGCGTTCTTGACAAGTGTACTAGAGTATTACATCAATGACCTTTTATTCCTTGGCGCGCGCTGGCAGCAGCTATGCAGGCAGCAGTAGACGGCGAAAAACTGGCGCCAAGGTGCGGCGGCTGTGGCAGCTCGCAAAGTGTCGCCCCTTCGGTTCACGCGTACAGGGGTGCATATTTTTGCATACGCTGCTGCAATTACCTCGACCAGAGCGGCGTAGTTAGGGACTAGCGTCCAATCTGATTCTCCCAAATTCGGATCATGTTTTCGATCGTTCATGCCGCGTCAGATCTGCAGAATGAAATCGTGAAAATACGGCAGGAGCGATAAAGTCGCTGAAGCTCACATAGTTTTTGAAAGCATAAAGAGTATGAGGCGCTTGGCGATCCTGCATCCACGACCTGTTACAGCCTTTGCCGACAAAGTCACGTATTTTTTTCAGATGCAGTTTTGTTTCGTTCCACCAAGCGCCAAGGTCAAGCCATGGCTTTTGGCACCATCATCAGTATATATTACAATGAATTGCATAAAAGCATTTCGCTTATTATGTTTATTGCATAAATGCATAATTATATCAGATTTGTGACATGAAATGACAACGTAATATCAAATTCCTGCATATCGCAAGATCGATTTTCTGTCGGCGAATGTCGCATCAGCCATTCAAGGGCCCTTCCATTTCGTTTTTTGAAAGCTGCCGTAGGTTCCTGAATATCTGAAGCAAAGGTAACCGTCGTTTGCGATAATCGTTTTTGTCGATGACTGATCCATCCGGCTGGCTTCAAAGCCTGACGGAAGCTCTATTATGGCTCGATGAATTTCGCCGGTAACCGGATTTCTGATCGGCTCGAGCCAGGATTCGGCTATGTCGCCCACCCTGATCCGGCTGTCAAGTCTCTTTCTTTCAAATGCAATCTTTGCGCGCCTAGGGGCTTGAAAGTCGTCCATCATGCTCCTGTAGACCTCGAACGGCCCTCCGCCGGCTTCGCCAGTGATTATCTTTGATAGCGCCGAGAACTGCTCATCGTCCGCGCGTTCATCAATATAGTACGAGGCCTTTCCATGACCTTCGTGTATCGGCCCTGGCCAGGACGCTATGAAGGCCATGTCAAGCCTGTCCAGCTTGACCTTTCCGTAATTTCCTTTTATGATGTGGATCCCGCCGACTCCTTCGCAGTTGCCATGGGTTGGCCTGGCGTTGAACTGGCAGGGGCATCCCCAGTCACAATTGCAGCTGTCTAGGTAGAATGCCTGCATTTGCCACCTTGTCTTCCTTTGCGTCACAAGCTGTAAGACAATCGATTAGTATTTCAGCTTTTTTCTAGGTCGTACGTATTTAGAACGTCATGATGAAAGTGATGTAAATGGCGCGCGTCATTCTTGACGTGATCATTTCGAGAGAGTTGGGAGGCTCGGGATGCCGCAAGTTACTGTCTAACGATGGCATGACATCGCCATATCTCACCATCAGGGCAATGCCTGGTGTCTTTGAAACTGCATCGATTGACGCGAGAGCCGCGAGAAAGAGCATGCCGGGCATAGGCGACGCCTGCGGCATGGCCAAGAATCTTGATGAGTATCAGTTCCTGATCTGCTCGCTTGCTCACTCGCTTCCCGACAATAGTCCGTACAAGCTGTATCTCCAGAAATACAGAGTAGCAATAGCCGCCGCGTTTGCCGGCCTAGTTGCCGTACTGCAAAAGCAGTTTGACGAACTAGGCAATTGGAACAGACATGCAAGACTGCTTCTTGAAGAAACATCAGAGGCGTATGTCAAATCGAAATCGAAAGCAGATCTGAAAGTGTCCACGCATGCTGAAGTTTTTGAATATTTTGGAGTACCTGAAGGGGCCATAGAAGCGGCTTTGCGGGCATTCTACGGACAGGAATAACAGGACTTTATTCTGATGTTCTGGCTGTAACTGGAAGCCACTGCATCTCATTCCTAGGTTTATATCTATAGCCGAATTAGAAGCAATAGCTACTTTTGGTTTCCGTGAGCCCGCTCAAACTTGTCCTCTGGACTTTTAGGAAAAGCCCTCACGATGTCATTGATCTTTACAATACTCTGTCGCCGGTCATGCAGCTAGCTACTGGGGGCAATATGCTAAATTTTGGGTACTGGAAAAATGGCGCTGCCGATCCCATCACCGCGCAGAAAAGTCTCTGCTCGCTAGTAGCCGCAGCGGCTGAACTCGATTCCGCGAAAACACTAGTGGATATTGGCAGTGGGCTTGGGGCTCCCGCCGAACACTGGAAAGCGATGCATGAAATTATCGACATTTGTTGCCTGAACATTAACCGGGAGCAACTCATTTCAGCATCAAAGCATTCCAAAGATAGCGGACCTGGAACGGCTGGTGCAAACGCGATTTCAGCAGTAAATGCAACCTCGATTTCTCTGCCATTTCGCAATCATTCAGCTGACAGAATCATTGCGCTCGAGTCTGCCCAGCATTTCAGTCCTCTCCCTGAATTCATCAGGGAATGCAGACGCGTCATAAAGCCAGCGGGGATACTGGTCATCGCGATGCCGGTGACATCATCAACGCTGGGGCGGCTTGATTCCTTTTTCAAGCTGGGAATTCTCTCCTTGACCTGGTCTTCAGAGCATTACTCTCTGGATCACGTGCGATCAGTGGTGTCCGATGGCGGATTTGCCATAAAGGACGTTATCCGCATCGGCCACGAGGTCTATGAACCCCTAGCGAATTACTATATGCTGAACAGGCCGAAGATAAGAGAGCGGATCCTGCAAGAATATCCTTCATTTCTTGAGAACGTGCTCTGCAAGTCGCTGGCAAAAATGCAGCGAACATCGAGAAAGGGCATAATCGACTATGTGATAATCAAGGCTTCCTAACCTCTGTGCTAGCCTGACGAGCGATCTGTCATAAATTCTTGCTACATACTTGAAGTTAAGTTCACCCCCGCATTGGATGCAGTCAGATATATTTGAAAATCTATCAATGCCAGAATTGCCACGCCGTATTCAGACACGAGGCTGATAAAGAGGAGCACGGAAGAAATGACGATTCTCACCAGAAATTCAATGAATACGAGCTCGAGGAATTCCTCACGCGGTTCCTAGTAGCTGCTTAGAGAATAACACAGGGTGGCAGCTCCAGAATCTCTCACTCGGCTATGTCTAAAATCGTGAAATCTACTTTCTAGGCATCAGGCGCTTGTCTTATCTTCGGTTTCTCCAAGTGGTGCAGCGCTACAAGCCCCACTCCCGCAATAACAATCGCGATGCCAAATATTGCCAAGGTTAATTCCATCTGGTGTGATGGTGGAGGAATCGTGCAAATTATCTCACCAGGTGCTATCGCAAAGCATGGCGGCGAAAATATTGCGGGCAAAGCAAAGCCATACAAGATTGCTGCTACTGAACAAAGAGCAACCCCGATCACTAATTGGGTTCTCACATAGTTGTTAAGACAAGGTCGGGTTATTAAGACGGATGGACAAGCCGGAATAGGCATGGAGCATTACGAACTCGCGCCCGGCCTGAACATCTGCCGCGTCCTCAACGGCATGTGGCAGGTGGCGGGAGGACACGGGCACATCAATCCACAGGCAGCAATATCAGAGATGGAGCGGTATCACGGATCAGGCTTTACCACGTGGGATCTTGCTGACATTTACGGACCCGCAGAAGACTTTATCGGAGAATTCAGGAAGAGGCTTCCCCCACACGAAAGAGAGCAACTCGTTGCCCTGACGAAATGGGTGCCTGATCCTCAAAGGATTGTTCGCCAGACTGCTCAGGCCAGCGTACAAAGATCGCTTCGCAGGATGGGAACGGAGACGCTGGACCTTGTGCAGTTTCACTGGTGGGACTATAACAACCCGTACTACATTGACGCGCTAAAGTATCTCTCGGACCTCCGGGACGAGGGCAAGATAAGGCATGTCGGCCTTACCAATTTTGATACCGAGCGGATGCAGATAATGAAGGAAGCGGGGCTGCGGATTGTGTCAAACCAGGTGCAGTATTCCATTGTCGACAGGAGACCTGAGGTCAAGATGGCGCGCTTTGCCACAGATAACAATGCCAGCCTGCTGGCATACGGCACGATATGCGGCGGCCTGCTGTCAGAACAATATCTGGACAAGCCCGAGCCGCAGTCATCGGCTCTTGACACCCAGAGCCTGCGCAAGTACAAGCGCATGGTAGACGCTTGGGGTGGGTGGAGCCTCTTTCAGGATCTGCTCTCCACATTGAAGAAGATAGCACAGGGTCATGGCGTGAGCATAGCCAACGTGGCAACGCGCTACATTCTTGACAAGCCGGCCGTGGCGGGAGTGATAATCGGTGCAAGGCTCGGAATAACGGATCACAGAGATGACAACGCGCGCGTCTTTGGTTTCAAGCTTAGCCACGATGACACGAGCAGGATCGAAGAGGTATGCAGAAAATCAAACAACCTGTTCGAGACCATTGGGGACTGCGGCGATGAATACAGATGACCAAATGTTCTAATCCCTTGGCTTGCATCCGTAGTTGATGGCTGAATGCAGGCACTGGGCATGCAATGTCGCAGACAACACATGCGTAGGATGCGGCGCACGCATTTGTCCAACTTGTCTGAAAGACCCAGAATCCTGCAGATGTGAAAATCGGCACGAGTGTTGCGGCACTTGAATCAGTGTGGGCACTACGAAAAGGTAAGAAAATGAATCCTCTGATGAAGCTATAGTGCCATTGCATGCTTTCTAGAGCAACCCCTTTTTTGACAGCCACGGTCTTAACGCCCTTGTGACGGACGGCATGACCGCGTAGGTCATGAGTAGAACCATTATTGCGGTTCCGACAAGCGTACTTACTAGGACGGGTAGTTCTGCCGTTACCTGTCGTATCAGTGGAATCAAGGTGTTTATCAGCACGAAAATGATTGCCGTCACGACGATAGCCATCTTGTATCGCGGCGGTGCAGGCGCAACGGCGCCGCTAGAACGCGGAGTGAACCAGAATTCAAGGCCGGTCTGCTTTTCCACCAGAGGCTCGCCTTCAGTAAGATCCTTGCTTTTCATGAGCCACTGGTTTCTTATCTCCGAGTTTTCCCACTTTGCAAGATTGTCATAAGAGTTGAAGCGGAAGATAATGACATATTCCGGATTTGTCGACGGATCAGAGGGTCGGATTATGTTCACGCCCATGTGACCCTCAAACTTCATCGCTTCGTGGACTACGCCATCCATCCATTCTTCAAATTCCTTTATCCTTTCTTTTTTCGCTTTTCTGGTTACAATAACTGTAACCGGGCCGTTATCGCCTGCATCGCCATGATTCTTGTTATCAGGAATGGTCATTTGCTGTCGTACGAGATCCTAATTGTATTGCCTTATCTTTAGAGGTATCACTTTTGATTCAGCCTGGGGATTGATTTGACCCATCCTAGTGATCGAACAAAAATGAATGGGAGAGTCACTAAAGCCCGTTGCTAATACCCGCTGTCGCTTGGCGCAGGGGGCCCAGTGTCCTGAGTCGCGTCTGTTGAATTCTGGTTTGCGGTGCTGTTACTTTCTACAGTTGGAGTTCCCGTGATGGGCAATGTTCCATCATAGAATTGGCTCGCGCTTTCGCTATATACAGTGAATCCCTCTGGATACAGCGCGTACAGGACGCCGCCAAGAGCAAGGGCCGAAGCGATTGCTCCAACCGCAAACGCTATTTCGAATTTTCCCATGTTAGCTGGGGTTTAGCATCATGATAATTAAGGGCAGTTCATGTAATTTCGCGTGGATCTATCACTAGGAATTCTTGGTGACCTGACTATCACTATTTCTTACTAAATCCTGCGCTATTGGAATTTGCAGGAAATTCTTTATATGAACGGATATGGGAACAATATACCACGTTGAGCGGATCTGGCAGACTTTTCCTGTGGGGTTTTCTCATGGGAATATTGTCGGTGTCGACGCTCTTTCTCGTTTTCTAATAGTATGTCCCGATAGCCTCGACGTACCGTTTCCCATATTTCGTCAGTGAGCCGTCTGATTCTATTATTTTGTTGCCTTCACCGCAGGAGAAGCATCCAAAAGCCCAGTAGGTGACGGGCCAGTCCTCTTTAGCCCATGTGCTCACAAACGAATCCATTAATGCCTGGCCCTCCACTTCGTCCATTCCTGGAAGTCCGGTTATCTGGTTGCTCTGGGTGCCCCATTCCCCAATGCCTATCTTCACATCGTAACCCATATCAGCCCACTCGCTCTGATACCTCTTGAACTGTTTGACCTGAAGTTGCCCGGCATCCCTAGATGGCGGCTGGTAGGTATGGGGCCAGTACATCACGTTCTTGTCTGGGTCTAGAGGTAGAATTAGTTTCTCATAGTCGGGATCTCTGTTGTAGCTGCCATGTGTCGTTTCTCGCGTAAAGATTATTGTCTTGTCCGTTACCTGCCTCAGCTTCTTTGCAATGGCCGTATGGTATTCACCGAGGTCGGCGTAATGCTCTTTCTTCCACAGGTGGGGCTCATTGAGGATTTCATAACCCAGGACGTTGTCGTATTTGTCAACCTTTTCGATCACGGCCTTCATGTAATTTGCCTGAAGCGACCAGGCGTCAGGTACGTTCCTTACCTTATTATTGTAAAAGTCATCCCAGAACGCTCTCACCTCGGCATGGCCGTAATTATCCGATTGCGTATTGCCATCCCCTACAGGATTGTATTGGTCAGTAAGAATCGATGGAAAGCCGATTCCGCCGCGGTGTATGTCGGCGCCCCAATGGGATGTGGCGAAAAAGTGATGATTGTCATAAATGACCTTGATGCCATGCTTCTGCGCTTCCTTTGCTATCAGTTCCGTTTCAGCCAGAAAATTTTCCTCGTTTCCGACATAGCCTTCCCAGTAGATGGGAACACGTATGACGTTGAAGTCGTATTCCTTGGCAAATGCCATGTATTTAGCGACATAGCCCGGGTTGGGGGCGACATCGTCCTGCCGCTCCTTCTTGCTGAGGACTGGATCGATAAAGTTGACACCGTGCAATCCGTTCCAATCTGAATCATCTATTGGGCCAGGATTATCGATTTCGATTGTGATCATCTGGACGTACGTGGCAATATTTCCTGATGCATCGCTGACAGTCCATTTTACCGTAGTGATGCCAATTGGAAAGCCACTGTGGGGTGCATTGTTCGTAATCACGGGTTTGGGGTCAGCCACGTCGCGTACGCGCAGAGTTCCCATCTGCACCTCTGCCAGCTTTGTCCCTTCCTTCACTGACAGCAAGATGTCTGCCGGCGCGGTGACGACCGGCGGTCTTGTATCGAGAACCTCTACGGTTTGCGACGCGGTACGCGAATTGCCTGCACTATCTGTTGCAGTCCACGTTACCATGGTTGTGCCCAGGGGAAATCCACCGCTAGGTGCGTCATTGGTAATTTCAGGACTTGAATCTGCTAGATCAATGACTTTTGGTGCTGCGAGATCTAGCACGCTAAGAGTGCCTGTCGCCTCAAATATCACGTTCTCTGGTGTCAAGATGATCGGGGGAGTCGAATCGGGTTCTGACCCCGAGCCGCCGTTTCCTCCACCACCTCCGGATCCGATGGGAGGAGGGCTTGTGGGCTCTTCAGGGTTTTGACCGCTAGATGGTTTGGCCGGGGAGTCAGTAGAATCGGGGGAATCTGGAAGGCTATTGGAACCCTGATTGATGGGAGGGTCGTCGGGATTTGATGGCGGCTGGACGCTCTGGGTCGGTTCCGGGCCCCATTGGCTGTTCAACGCGGCTAGCACTATTGTCATATACACGCCAGCAAGAAAGACCGCTGCAATCACAGGAACAACGACGGATGCAATGCCGGCCCGCTGGGAAAACTTGCCGGGACAGAGCGTCCCACTTTTTCCACTTCGAATGGCAGGTACCGTATCGCGCTTAATGGAAGGAAAGGGCGCCGGAATGCTCTCAGGGATAACGTTGATTCTCGAGAATCTTCGAAGACCTTGACGTACGTTCAGAAGCCGAAAAAGGTCCGCCTCCTCGGGTTCTCAATCACTGACAAGATGGCGGATGCATTTGGTAAAGAGAAATGTGTGTGTTAATTCCTCAAGCACATAATACTATAATAGCTCACGAGAGCCAAACTCCATCAGACTTAAGAAACTTTGTGTAACCATTCGCAACATACAGACAAGGTTGTTGGCTGCATCTATTCTGTGTCGTTGGACTTGTTCAGGACATAGAGGAAACGAACTATTCCTTGAGGTCCTAGGCTTCTCGTTTTCCTGATTTTTCCGGAGCGCACTAGTTCCACAAGTATGGGCCTGAGCGAACGGTTTTTGCCGACGTGATGCAACTGATTGATGGTGACTCCTCTTTTATGCTCATTAAGGGACTTTAGGATTTCGCGCTTTAGCTCTTCTCTTCGCTTGATTGTAAAAAGACTGCGATGATCAGATCCGTTCATCCCCGAGCTGACATTCCTAGAATTTCAGACGCTATAATATTGATGAAAGTAACTTCTAGAGGACGCTTCCGTTCCTGAAGCTAATTGCAGAAATGGAATGCTTGATCTGTGTTTCAAGGTCCTTTCTCTGGAGTAGATCCTGATTACTGCAGAGGGTTGTTTGAATGTCCTATTACTTTCTCGTTTTTCATGACCAGGCAGCACACACACTTGTTCTCAAGACACATCACAGTATGTTCGTGCTTGCAGACGGCGCATACACATGGTTGCGCCGAAGAAAAAGTCCGCTTTGGTTGCGAAAGATATCTCGTGTCAAGATACAGCCACAAGGTGGCTGCAGATACACCAACTCCAAAAATCAAGACAAGCGTTCTGATATTGAGGCGGAACACAAACAAGGAAACGGCAAAGAGCGCTGATGCGATAAGGACCATCCACAGCCACCGACTTGTAAAATCCATCTTATGCACTCATCCTTCCGGTGGCATTATCCATAATGAGCCTGCATTACCTCGGCTGTTGCTGCACTTGCCTCTTTCTTGCGTTTTCTAAGCTGTCTAACTCTTTCTAGAATCTCTTCCAGTTCCTTCTCGGATATCTTTGCAATCGAAGCATCGCATTCCATTCCTTTAGCGTGCAGGACCTCTTCAGTTAGCATGATGATGTTTTCTCTGTCCTGCTTCTCTTCTTCGGACAAAAGGCCGTGGCTTAGAAACCGTGTGAATGCAAAATCACTCATGCTGCAATAATTAGCACGGTGCTTGCTATTTACTTTATTGCCAACTGTTCGGGGATGTGAATTGCGCAGCAGTTAATGATGTGCTTTTCTGCTAGACGAACGATTCCATGCCATCGAGTCTCTACGACCTGCCCTATCTGGGAATCCTTGATGTTTCTTTTTCTCTACCGTATGACTGCATGGCCAGTCCGCTGAAAATCAACGTTGCTGTTGTTGCGGCCGCTACGATAACCTGCGGTGGCGGAAGACTGAATATGAATCCCACTAAAAACGAAATTGCGGCGCCCGCAGCGCTGTATGGAATCCATTTCGTTAGTGCCATTCGTGGTCGGTCGACTGCCTTGCTCTCTGCCATCAAACAACATGCGCGTCAACGATACTTAAATCATAGCGGCTTCGCATCGGTTCCCATACCCTCAAGGTGCGGAAGCGCAATAGTGTGCCTTAGAGCTTACATGTCCCTTCGCTTGAATAGATAAATTGAGAGCGCCGAAAACCCGACAATGTATGCAACGACAACTAGCAAGCTAGCTGTCACAGAAACGGCCATCAGGGCGTTATCTCCGACCAGGAAGTCTCGATCTGAAACATGGATGATGTGTGCGCTTCATTATGAAGGAACATGTTCTTCCATCTTTTCTTTCGTATCAGTCTATATTCCAAAATGGGTCGTTCTATGAGTGTATAGCTCTTCTTCATGAGGATAAAAGAACCCGCATATTTCACAGGTGAACATTTCCATTCTTGATGGATCAAGGATCCTCCCTATTGTGAACGAATCCCCAAGTTCTATTACATCATGATCTTTGAATCTTGCAGGGTCTGACTCTAGAAAGGATTGCAGAATCCATTTTATCATTCCCATTGGTATGAGGCTGTTGTCGTCGATATGGATTTCTTTACTGTCGTCTAGAAAGGTTATCATTTCCTTGGAAACCTGTATGTTCTTGCTGTCCTCGAACTCCTTTTGTTTCTCCAACTTTGAATACAGATGATCGTAAACTTCTCTGGCAAATCCTTCATTTTCCGATATGCATGTTATTGTGGTCCATTGCAATTCAGCGGGATGCGCAGTCATGGCTTTAGGCTCCACATACCCGTCACTCTGTAGCCATTCGGACCAATTCAGAAATTTGCCTGCCTTTCCCCTGAGAAAGCGCGGATATCCCTCCTGTCAGACTTTCAGAAGTCCTGCCTTTCCCTGCCAGCACCTTGGCCACCATCAATGAAGTGTTTCCCATCATGCATACCAACAATGTCTTGCCGTCGGCTTTGCCCAATGCATCATCCAGTTCCTTTGGGATCTGTTGCGTTGTGAGAAGCCGTTCTACCTCCCTGGCCTTTGGAACAAAGATCTTGCTTTCATCGACGCCCAGCGACTTTGCCATCAGCTCTATTCCTTCCTTGCGCGGGGTATACATTGTGTGAATCCATACGACTCTGTCGTATTCCCCGATGTTCGAGACAGCTTCTTCCAGCGGAACTTCGAGGCGGCCCTTCTTTTCCATCGTTGCAAGGTTCTTTCTGTACTTTTCTATTCCATCGGCAATCATTACGACAAATTTTCCGCCAGTGCCACCATAGTTGGCCATCTGCATCACCGCGTAGAGCGCAAGAGCGCTGCTTTCCCCCATGTCATGGCCCTTATCCACAAAGAACTTTAAGAGGCGTTTTGCCTGCCCAAAATCCACTTCATGTTGTCCACCGTATCGTTCTGGCTCGTAAAACTTTAGTCCCATCGCCTTGCCTTTCGTCCTTATTCCAGCAACATCCTGATCGCCCAGCGGAAAGACCACATGGAGAGACTTTTTCCCGTGCTTTTCAATCAGGTACCTGCTTAGGCCTCCCGATGTGCCTCCGGTCCCAAAGGTGCAGACGATTCTAAATTCTTCCAGCGAATTGCCCTGTTCGTGCAATTGCTGGTCGATCTCCGGGCCTGTCACGGTCCTGTGGACGTCAATGTTCAGCTCGTTGTCGTACTGTTCCGGGCAAAAACAGCCATAGATCCTTGCGAGAAGTTTCGCCAGGTTGATAATGTCCTGTTTCGCCAGGACTGCTTCTATCTCGGCGCGTGATTTATCGAAAATGGCGAGGTCGAAGCCGAAATCTGAGAGCTGTGAGCGGACGTTCGCAGCG
>JANWIX010000004.1 GCA_025449675.1 Nitrososphaera sp.
ACGAGCTTGGCGGAATTGAAACCAAGATCAATTACTGATACTTTCAAACTATTGCTCCAGCCCAGCGGCAGCTAGGTGGAAGATCTGACTGCTACGATAATAACATTCCCTATATGTTTCATTTAGCGATCATCTTGAGGTGCCTTGGAGTGAGGAGCCATCTTAATTCGCCCTTTGGTTTGGGTTGAAGCGCCGTCAAACCGATTTTCGCAAGCCCTGCTTTCTTTAGGATGATACCGCCCGTGCCGTTGCCAAAGACGAGCTCGCTTACCATTGTGCTCAGATAAGGTTCATGTCCCACGACAAGGACCGACGACTCTTGTTTGAATTGCGATAGCTTGCGATACAATTCGGGCCTGCTCCCTTCTGGCTTGAGCTCGTTCCATTCTTCAACCTTACCCTTCTTTACTTTCAGCTCCGTTGTCACTATCTCTGCGGTCTGGACCGCGCGCTTCAGCGGGCTGGTTGCAACAAAATCAAATTTTACATCAAGCTTCGCTAGCGCCCCGGCGATTTCCAGAATTTCTTCCTTTCCTGACACGGTAAGGACGCGCTCGGAATCCCTTCCCCCGCTCGGCAGGCTCTTACCTGCCTCTCCGTGCCGCAAAATGTAAAGCTCCACAACTGAGAATCTATGCATATGTTATATCAATTTTTCATCTACAAGAAAGGGGATCGCCATGAAAATTTTAGCTACTCTTGGTGAATGACACTTCAAGCCCCGAGCTCCCGCTCATGTTGAGGCGGGTAAGATTCGTCGATCTCCAGAGGTATCAACGATAAACTTTCGATTTCTTTGCATAAGGGACAGGTAATCCTGTCTTTCATTCTCAAAATAGTGGCGCTCCAGAAGCATGATTCGCAAAGTGCAAAGAATCTAGTTCCTGAAACGTCGCTTGGCATAAAGCTTTGCATGATGGGATCAAGGCGCATCGCCCATAAGATCATCTATCGAATTGATATCAATTGCCCAATGTCATGTCGTAGAGCTAATGATTCTATATATTGTACATTGGATAGATTTTTGTCCGGAGCTCATCATACCCATTCTGCGAATGGATGAGGTCGTGGGAATCCCGACAGCCGGCGCAAGCCAACTCCCATCCCAATGCTGACGGCCCCACTAACCTCCTTCCAGATGCTAGTGACACCTTCATTTAGCTGCAGAATTTTGATCATGAAAACATTGTGAACCTCGCATCGCCATTCTATTCATGACACGACAAAAAGACTCAACATCGTTCTCCCTTTTTCAGTGATCTTGAATCCTTCCAGTGGATCCGTAATCTCCTCCACCATGCCTAGTTTGAGAAGGAGATTAAGGTATCGCGAAAGTTGGTAGTAGTTGATTCGCATCCTGTAAAGAATATGTGTCTTCTTTACGGGCTCTTTTGTTTCTTTCAGCAGCTCTAGCAGCAGGTCCAGCTGATCCCTCTTGTCTTGCTTTTGATCATTTGGCTTCATAATCGCAAACTCGCGGATTGGCATTGAACTCTCGCTTCAGGGTTAATTTCGGTTCCATAAAACCATCTTGCAAACGAAATCCTTAGGTAATGTTGTTTTGACTGATTGTGGGATCGGCTATCAAATTCGTATAGACGGATCAACAGAACCCCCAACATTGTCCCCTAGCCTGTCTACACTGAGACATTCATCGCTGCACTATAGAGAATATATGATCCATATTGCCCACCATAGGGCTATAGTCAGATATGTGAATTATGGGCGTTAATGTTTAATTCATATACTATTTTTCCACTTACATGCATACCGACAAACGAACTCTTGCATGGCTTGTCGCAGGCATACTTCTGGTGTCCATCACACCGTTGACAATGTCTGCAAAGGCTTTTGCGCAAAGTGGCATAACTCTTAATGGAGCGGGCGCAACTTTTCCATTCCCGCTGATAGATGAATGGCGAGTTAGATATCAAGACGTACAACCAGACGTCGCCTTAAACTACCAGTCTATTGGAAGCGGCGGAGGCATAAGGCAGTTCACAGAGAAAACTGTGGATTTCGGTGCCACAGATGCACCGCTGAACGCCAACCAGACGAGCAGTCTGCCTGGACAAGCGGTTCACATTCCAGAAACCATCGGATCAGTCGTAGCTGCTTACAATGTAATTGGTATCCCTGACAAAGGCCTAAAGCTAACTGGGCCTATTCTCGCAGACATTTTCCTTGGCAAGATCACGAAGTGGGACGATCCAAAAATCGAGGAACTAAACCCTGACTTGCCTTTGCCAGCGCAGGATATCGTTGTGGTCCACAGGGCAGAAGGTTCAGGGACAACATTCGTATGGACTTCTTACCTGTCAAAAGTAAGCACAGAATGGGAAGTGCAAGTGGGAAGAGGAACTTCCGTACAGTGGCCCACCGGACTCGGAGCGCAGGGTAACGAGGGTGTTGCCACCACAATCAGGGACACTCAGTACGCCATAGGCTATGTGGAGCTCGCGTATGCCCTGACTACTGGAATGGACTTTGCTTTCATCGAGAACCTGGCAGGTCAATTCATCGAACCAACGCTTGATTCCACTAGGGCAGCCGTCGCCGCCTCCGCACCAACCCTGCCAAAGGGAGAGGAGTCATGGTCAAACGTATCGCTAGTTAACGCCCTTGGACAAGAATCATACCCGATTGCGAGCTTTTCGTACCTGCTACTCTACAAGGAACTGAGCACCAATCCCCAGATAGACAGTGTCGAAAAGGCTAGGGCACTGGTAGACTTTGTATCATGGGCGATCACCGACGGCCAAGAATTCGCGGATGATCTGTCCTACGTGCCGCTCCCAGAACAAGTCGTGACCCTGAACCAAGAAACACTGAAAGGCATCACCTTTAACGGGCAACCCGTGATCGAGACCACACCTCCTCCACCTCCAGAAGGCGAACCATTCACTGTAACCACGTCGCTCGATGGAACGAGCTATACAGTCACGGGAACGTCAACATTCACAGCAACCGAAGTCGATATAATTCCTGAGCAGTATGTAAGAATCACTTTCGACGGCGATGGTGAAGTAGAACTCACTCTACCAAAGGCGATGATCGACGGGATCACAACAGTGAAGGCTGGAAGCGAAACGCTCGACCATGAGATGGTAAGCTCTTCAGCTTCATCAACGACCATCAAATTTACGGTACCAGAGGGTTCGAGCGTCGTAGATATTCAAGGAGCGATGATCGTACCTGAATTCGAATTTGTTGCCTTATTGATTCTAGCAACAGCAATCGTTGGGGTCATAGGATTCACTAGGTTCAGAGGCAATGCAATGGGAGTCGGCTTCGGAAAGCGAATGTAGCGGCCAAGCCCTCCTCCTTTTTGTCGCAACTATATAGTTCACTGTGACCTATGTTTTCTTCGTTGAAAACCATAAAATATTGATTTTTCACCCGTTAGCCTAGGTGGGATTCTATCATTTCTACTCGGTCATCAAAGGATCGTAGGGATTCCTTATCGTCTTTGTTCTTAGGAAAGAAGCGAAAAGGCGATAGAATATTCAGATGGGTCGTGATCGGAGCCTCCGGCTACACTCTTCTCATGCTAGTGCTGGTTGCCTTCTCGGTCATCGAGGGGGCGATTCCAGTTTTCTCGCTTGAGGGTTTAAGCTTTTTTATCGGAACTGACTGGAATCCTGTCGAGGGCAGAGAATCATACGGTGCTCTACCATACGTCATCGGAACTCTGGTGACGGCGGGTATCGCTATGGTAATAGGCGTGCCGATAAGTCTAGGAATCGCCGTCTTCATCTCCGAGATTGCTCCACCGAAAGTCGGCACTCCGGTCGCCTACGTGATTGAGGTTCTCGCAGCAATCCCAAGCATAATATACGGTCTTTGGGCTCTCTTGGTTTTCAGGATCTGGTTACTAGATCTTATCGAACGGCCTCTCTACCAGGCATTCGGAGGCACCCTACCTTTCTTTGCAAAGGCCCCATTCGGATTAGATGTTTTTACTGCGGGAATCGTTTTGGCGGTGATGATCATTCCGATAATCTCTTCCATTTCTAGGGAAATACTAAAGGCCATACCAAATTCCCAGCGAGAGGCTGCCTACAGCTTGGGCGCAACCAGATGGGAAACTGTTCGAAAGGTATTATTTCCATATGCCAAGGCCGGACTACTGGGGGCCACCGTAATTGGACTGGGTAGGGCAGTGGGCGAAACTATACTTGTGACCATGGTCATCGGAAATGCTCTTGGAATCGCTGCCATACCCACAACGCTATTTTCCCAGAGCAATACCATTTCCAGCGTGATTGCCAGCCAGTTCAATGAGGCTGTTACTCCATTTCATTCGTCAGCGCTAATAGCACTCGGAGCCGTACTGTTTGTTCTCACTATGGGCATTAACATTGGCGCGCAGCTGCTCGTGTCAAGGATGGTCAAGGTGGTTCCGGGGGGAAGAGAGTAAATGGGCGATATATCCAGCATTCAAGAAAAACGAAGAAGTGTGATCCAAGATGCAATCGTGCGCCAGAATAAAAAGAGGAGGTTGATGGATAGAGTCTTCACGGGCGTCACCATTGCTTGCATCGCGCTTGCAATGATCCCGCTTGGCAGCATCCTCATCGAGGTTGTAAAAAATGGAGCTTCTGCAATAAGCGTCGAGTTCCTTACGCGGCCGCAGGGCTCAATTGTTAGCGGTGGAGGAGGAATTGGTCCTGCAATCCAGGGAACTCTGCTCGTTGTCGGATACGCTTCGCTGATAGGGGTACCGGTTGGAGTTTTGGCAGGAATTTACCTCTCCGAGTATGCAGGCAACAACAGGTTCGCCTATATAGTCAGATTCTTCAACAACGTGATGACCGGGATGCCGTCGATTGTGATAGGCATAGTTGGCTACATATTGATAGTTCTTGCGGTCGGATCCTTTAATATCACGGCAGGCGCGCTTGCACTTTCCATAATAATGATTCCTATCGTAGTAGGCGTGACCGAGGAGACACTAAAGCTGGTCCCCCACTCCATCCGCGAAGCCGGGCATTCACTAGGCATACCAAAGTGGAGAGTGACGCTGTTCATCACGTTGAGAAGCGCCAAGAACGGCGTCTTGACAGGAATCGTACTCGCGCTCTCACGCATATCTGGAGAGACCGCACCGCTGATCATGACTATCCTCGGAACCAGCCTGTTCTTCCAGTTCACCTTCGAGGGATTCACCGATCCAGTTGATGCCCTGCCTCTTAGAATATTTAGGCTAGCGGCTTTGCCATACGAGCACGCCGAATCATTCGGGTGGGGCGCGGCGTTGGTACTCATACTCATAGTGCTCTCATTGAGCATGGCCTTGAGGTTCCTGGTGCTCGATAGGAGATACAAAGCGAGCGGTGGCGCTAGGCTGTGAGCAGAACCCATTTTCTATATAGTCCTATATGACCTATTTAGATAATGATTAATTATCAGAAAGGTTCCATTGCTGCTGTGACTAGCGAAGAGTACGCTAACAGTAGCGTAGATTACAAGCTTTCCTCAGCGCAAGCTTACGCTCGAGGCTACAAGGTTTCCATCAGAAATCTGAATTCTTGGTTTGGTGTAAAACAGGCTCTCAAGAACATTAACTTCGACGTCAAAGAGAATACCATTACATCCATGATTGGACCATCAGGATGCGGCAAGACTACCCTTATCCGCTGCCTGAACCGGATGAATGAGATGACCCCAGGCGCTGCGGTGAAGGGGAGTGTATATCTGGACGATGTCGATATTTACGCCAATGGCATAGACCCGGTGACCATCAAGAGGCGCATCGGCATGGTTTTCCAAAAGCCAAACCCCTTTCCTACAATGAGCATTTATGACAACGTTGCGGCTGGCCTAAAGCTCAATGGCATCAGGGACAAGAAGCTCATCAATGAAATAGTGGAGGAGAGCCTCAGGGGCGCGGCGTTATGGGACGAAGTCAAGGGCGAGCTTGGCAAGCCTGGCTCTAGCATATCTGGAGGTCAGCAGCAGCGTCTGTGCATAGCAAGAGCGCTTGCGATGCAGCCCGAAGTGCTCTTGATGGACGAACCAACTTCTGCACTTGACCCGATAGCTTCGGCCAAAATAGAGGAGTTGTTAAATGATCTAAAGAAGGACTTGACAATCATAATAGTGACGCACAACATGCAGCAGGCCGCACGTGTCTCTGACTATACCGCGTTTATGTATCTTGGTGAAATGGTCGAGTACGGCCCGACGAAGCAGATATTTGAAAACCCCCAGAAAGAACTGACAGAGCGCTATATCTCCGGCAAGTTCGGTTAGTCCAACCAAGAAAATAAATAGAAAGGCTCCAAGAACCTTTGTTGATTGACCCGGCTCCTTGACCTTGGCATTAGTCGCATAAGCAACATTATCATGGACATGGCGACACTGTCAGTCCGTTCTGTCGACAGAGCGATAGAGGCGTATGAAAAAGAGAGCGGCTCGAAAGATCAGATTTTCGAATGGTCGGAGCAGCTCAGGGTTCTCCAAGACGAAGTCACCGAGCTTGCGGTCGAGCTGATCGCGAGGTACCAGCCGGTCGCGACAGACCTGCGATTCATCAAATCATGCATGGAGATTTCGTACGGCTTTTCGCGGTTTGGCAGATATGCCTACGATATCATGGATATCCTAGGCACCATGGGGCCGCTTTCACATTGCGACAAGAATCCCGTGCTGGACATGGCAAACACCGCAAGGGAAATGATCCACCTTAGTATCAAGGCGCTGCAGACGCAGGACAAGGATGCAGCGAAAAAGCTTTACGAGATGGATGACACCGTGGACGCGCTTTATCGAAAATACTTGCGAGAGATAATAACGCCCACCAACAAGAAGGAGATGAAAAACATGATCACTGATCCCAGGTGCTACCTCTCCACACTACTCATCCTGAGGTACCTGGAGCGCATCTCAGACCATGCGTGTTACATCGGCGATTCGGTCCACTACATTGTAACAGGAGCATCCAGTCCCAGGCGCTAAAATCTATATAGAAAAAGTGGTGATATATAGTGACATATAGTCTATTCGCGCAAACCGTTTATTCATACCCGAATAAGTCAGCGCCGTGAGAACAGGAACAGACCACCGAGAAGTCAGAAAGGTCCAGTTTACCGGTAGATCCACTTATGTCCTATCTCTCCCAAAGAGATGGATTGAAGAAATGCGCGTGAAGGCGGGTGACCAGGTGACACTGGTTCGCGAGCTAGATAATTCACTTTCGGTTGTCCCGGTAGCCGCCGGGCCGTCAGACTCGCTTAGCGAAGTAACAGCCGCTATTATGCCTGCGGAGGGCAGCAGCACGCTCAAGCGTAAAGTAGTTTCGATGTATCTTGCAGGCTATAACATCATCCACCTGAAGCTAAAGTCAGGCAGGATAAACCCTGTCCTGCGCGATGCTGTCAGGGAGGTAGTCAGGCGCAACCTCGTCGGGACCGAAATGATTGCCGACGCGTCAGACAATATCACGCTCCAGGTGCTGCTGTCCCTGCCCGAGCTTTCAGTCAACACCGCGATCAGGAGGATGTACCTGATCGCTTCTTCGATGCACAAGGACGCAATGTCAGCACTTTCCGAGATGAATCACGAATTAGCCAAGGAGGTAATCAAATCGGATGACGAAGTGGACAGGTTCAGCCTCTACATACTTCGTAACCTGGTAATGGCCACCCAGAACGGCCGGGTCCTGCGGGAGATGGGCCTGAAAAACCCTTCAGACTGTCTGAGCTACCGAGTAGCAGTAAAGAGCATCGAGCGCGTCGCTGACCACGCCTGCGGGATTGCAGAAAAGGCAATAAAGCTAAAGGACAAGATGCACAAGGACTCGCAACAAAAGGTAGACAAGATGAGCCAGCTCGCACTCAAGGTGCTGGAAGACTCTGTCGAAGCGCTGCTGCGAAGAGACTACCAGCTTGCGGACAAGACGGTCGACGTAGTGGAGAACGTGCATCTATTAGAAAATGATGCAGCTGCGGCGATAGAGAAGGATAGGAATCATGATCCAGCCAACCTAAAGCTAGTGCTAGAGGACATCAGGAGGACGGCCGAGTATGGGAGCGACATTGCCGAGGCGGCAATGAATGAAACGATAGATGAGGTAATAGAAAAGCACGTTCCCGTCCGCAACGCCAAGTGATCCAAGATCACCGATACAGAAAATTAATGTCGCGGCACCGGCGCAGATTCTAATGCCTGACATTACCCAGCTGACGATTCTGGCTGGCCTGGCCCTCGCGATCGGTTTTGTCGGAGGCATGACGGGACTCGTACTTGGGGTATTGCGATTCCCACTGATCCTCAGCACCGAAATATCTGCAAGCATGGCTGCCGGAACAAACATCGGTGTGAGCACGCTTGGAGCCTGCACCGCCGCCGTCAGGCACCTTCGACAGAACAACATACACCGAAGGATGTTTATCATAATGGCCTCCACTGGGGCTACCGGCGCATTTCTGGGGTCGCTTGTGACGAGCTTTGTGTCGATAACCCTCTTGCTGATTGCAATATCGATAATCATTTCCTACGAAGCATTCTCGCTCATCCGGGGTTCAAGAAGAGAGTCGGTCGATGTTATCAAGAATAATCAGAAGAACCACATCTCCCTTGAAGCGGTAATTGGGTTTGCGATAGGATTTCTCGGCGGCCTCGTGGGACTCGTACTGGGCAGCATCAGGCTACCCGCGATGATCTCGGTCCTAGGAATGGAGCCCAGAGTAGCTGTCGGAACAAACCTTGCGGCCTCTTCCATAATGGGCGCAGCCGGCCTGATAGGTCATCTTCTTTATGGTCAAGTAGATTTGCTGATCCTCGCAGCAATGGGGCCTGCAGCAATGGCTGGTGCCTTTACCGGCGCCCGGTACACGAACCGCTTCGGCGCACGAACACTGAAACTGCTGATCGGCCTAGTCCTGATACCAGTGGCAATTGCGATGTTCATGAAGGCCATATCGGCAGTTAATGCCTGATGCGGTCCAGCGCGGAATTGATAAAGTCGTCAGTCAAAAGTGAGGGAATCCTCATGTCCTTTCCCGTCGAATCAACCAGCATTTTCCTGATGAGTTCAAAGAGCAGCAACTTGCTGTCCATATCGTTCTCTTCTCTGCATGCCCTGATCAGGTCGCGGATGTCCTCAACCGCATTCATGTCAGAAATTGTGTACTGACTTGTTCTTAGAAGTTTTCCCGGGTTTTGGGGTAGAGGATTGTAGATCACTTAAGTTGTGTGTTAACATCGGAATAGTAGGTGACGCCAAACTTTATCAATGAAAAGAGCATTTCATCAAGCGGGACTATCGGAGTAGCGTTTTGGCAACAGTCGGAATTTTAGAGGCTATAGTTCTAGGCATAATTCAGGGGCTGACAGAGTGGCTTCCAATCTCAAGCTCTGGTCACTTGGCTCTGGCGCAGCTGGCACTGAACCTCGAGGTCCCTGTTTTCTATGATCTGGTTCTGCACCTCGGAACCTTGGCAGGCGTTTTCGTGGTGTACGGCAAGGAGATATCGTGCATGCTAAGGTCTGTTGTTAATCAGAAAACAGCTGAAGCACCATATCCCCAGGGAAAACGGATGCTCTGGCTGATTATACTTGGCACAGTGCCAACAGCCATAATCGGCCTGACTTTTCGTTCTTTCTTCGAATACTCCTTCTACGATCCGCTTTCAATCAGCATAGGTTTCATAGTCACGGGGATCCTTTTGCTGGCCACAAAATTCTTGAAACCCGGAAACAAAAAGCTGGGGCAGGTAGACGCAATACTAATCGGCGTCGGGCAAGGAGCATCAATATTTTCAAGCTTATCAAGAAGCGGCGCAACGATCGCAGTGGGAATGTTCCGGGGAGTAGAAAAGGAACAGCTGGTAAGGTATTCATTTCTGCTATCCATCCCCGCAATAGTGGGTGCGGCTCTAATCGATGCCATATCGATTGAGGGGCAAGACCTCGGGCTGGCTAATATTGGAATCGAATCCTACTTGGTGGGAATGGCAATATCCGCTGTTGTGGGTTACATATCAATCCGCATCTTGATCAGAGCAGTAGTCAGAGGCAGGTTTCACCTATTTGCACTCTACTGCTTTGCGGCCGGCATCGCGACGTTGATCATTCTGTAGCGTCACGAACGCCGCGTCGGGAAAGATTGGACACAGCTTTCAACTTTTTACCAACAAAACAGAATAAGAGTTCGTACGAGATCGCTACGTGAATCATTTAGTTCTACATACTGTATGGGCAAAAAACGTTTATTGTAACCGAACCGAGAAATGAAGGGCATCATGTTCGCGAAGCATTCTCAAGCATTACTGTTAGCCTTCGTCATACTTTGTTCTGCATTGTTGACAGGCTTTCAATCTGCCATCGGTCAAGCTGTAATGGAGGAGCCAGAAGCCGGAGCAGAGTTCGAACCCGGAGATGAGGTAACGATCAAAGGCAAGATCGAAGGTGTAACCGACGGTCAGGTAGATA
The DNA here is from genome assembly GCA_025449675.1 of Nitrososphaera sp. Classification (GTDB taxonomy): domain Archaea; phylum Thermoproteota; class Nitrososphaeria; order Nitrososphaerales; family Nitrososphaeraceae; genus Nitrososphaera. The sequence continues at coordinate 10,438 of JANWIX010000004.1, forward strand.
TCGAAGTAGAAAGCGGGGCTTCTGGCGAGAAGCTACACGAAAAAAATGGTGTTGAGCTTGTTGTTGACGGAGCCGATGGTCTTTTTGAATACAAGTTCACACTCCCTGAAGATGGTTATTACAACGAGGTAGACCCGAGCTATACGCGTGAGAATTTTGTGGTAACCATTTATTTCGAGGGCGAAGATGCCGGCGGTGCCTTTTTCGATGTGTTATTGGAGTCGGAGCTTTTTCTAGACTTTTCTCTCGACAAGGGCACATACTCTAGAGGAGAAGACGTGACCGTAACGGGTTCAGTTGAGGGATCAGATAACGGGGACGAAGTCGTCATAGACGTAAGTGATCCGGAAGGCGAAAAGATAGTCGATGCCGTGAGCGTAACAATTACTGATGAAGTATTTACGCACACATTTACCATTCCGGACGATGCTCCCATCGACGAGGAGGAAGGATATACGGTTGACGTTACTTATGACGATACACTCTCAGAAACCAGGAATTTCTCTGTGGAGGGTGACGGAAATGGAAACGTGGAAGGAAACACGAGCGATCAAACGTCGGTCAGAACGGATCGCGAAGAGTACGACCCAGGGGACGAAGTAAAGCTTACTGGAAGCGTGGCCGGAGCTAATGATGGGGAGTTCGTCGAGATCACTGTGCTGGGTCCAGATGACAAGGTCCTTCAATACGTCGACAAAAAGAATGCCGCGGTTTCTTCTGGCAATTTCACCTACACCTTCGCTCTTGACAGCAAAGCTGAGAGCGGAACGTACGAAGCGACCATAAAGTTCGAGCAAGAAACAAAGTCAACTACATTTAGGGTGGCCGGAGCTACTGCGCCAGTCCCAACAGCAGAAGGGCCTACGCTTCAGTTGCCGCTCAAAGTCGGCAAGATACGCGTCGAGGCAGACGGGGAAAGGTATGAGCAAGGAGACCAGGTTCAGATTACCGGCACCGTCGACGGCGCCGACGATGACGATGAAGCCGAAATAACCGTCTTCGGTCCTGATAACGAGCCTATCGACGATGTCGACGAGAGGCGCCGAATGATAGTCGACGAGCGATATTCATTAAGCTTCAATCTTGACCGTGAAAGCGACCTCGGAATGTACAGAGTTCTGGTGAAGGCGTTGGGAGACGAAGAAGACACGATATTTATCGTAGAGGGAGAGGGAGGGTCAACCGACGATCCTTTCAGGGTCGAAACTGACGAGGAAGTATATTCTCCGGGTGACAGCGTCGAAGTTTCGGGCAAAGTTGAAGGCGTAGATGACGGGACAGATGTGATGATAACGGTGTACGACCCAAATGGAGAAGTGCTGAGCGATGTAGACGAGAAAAAGGACTCAATTACCGACGAGGAGTTCACGTTTTCGTTCGATCTTGACTTGGATTCGACCTCTGGCAGGTACAAGGTGTTTGTAGATGTGGACGGAGACACCGAGGATACTGTTTTCACTGTAGGAGGAGAGGGCAGCGGACCCCAAACCGGTGTCAGTGTCAAAATCAATGACGAAAGTCTTGCCACTGGCGACCTGGGCATTGTAACGATCACCGCGCAGGGCGCGGAGGATGGCGACACTGTGGAATACGCTATTCTTGGGCCCGATAACAACGAAGTAGACTTGGACTCTTTGTCTTTGAGTGGTGAAGGGGACGTGAATTCAACGGAAAATCGACATGTGTTCTCCTTCTCTCTCACAGACGAGCTAACCGGCGGATACGCCATTTTAGCCGATTTCAATGGTAAACTGGCAAGCACCTTTTTTGACTTTGAGGGTGAAGGCGGTGGTGGTGCCGACGCAGGATCTTTCGTAGAGACTGACAAATTGAATTATGACCCCGGAGACATGGTTCAGATATCTGGAACAATAGACGGGGCAACTGATGGCACGGTGAATGTCATTGTCGATGACCCTGAAGCTGAAGAAGGACCAGCTCTACTGGACGAGGAGGTAACTATTACTGACGAATCTTTTTCTACCGAGTTTACTCTGGCAGGCGACGCAACGGGGCTATTCGTGTATCACGTGCGGGCATTACACGATGACGACACGTTCCGAACTTTCTTTGCGGTAGTAGATGATGCCAACCCCACAACCTTGGATGTTGAGGACTCGTACGACGCCGGATCAGAAGTGACAATCACCGGAATTTCCGAGGGCGCTGATGAAGGAGGCTTTGCGGACATATCAGTATTAGATCAGGATGAAAACTTTATCGCGGGCGACGTCATAGAAATGACCGGAGAAACATTCGAATTCTCCTTCACAATAGACTCTGAAGCCTCAGGCAGAGCGTATATTTTAGTACTTGCGCCCGCCTGCTGCACAGAAGACTCTGCAATCAGAGTTTTCGAGATCGCAAACGAAGGGACCGGCGGTCTATCTCTCCCCTCATTAGAGACGGACAAGAAAAACTATGAGGCGGGAGACAATGTCGATATCTCAGGAACGTTTCCGGGGGTGGCTGACGATGAAGAGGCAAAGATTAGCATCCTTGACACACAGGAGACGCCGGTTTCGGGCGCTGACGGGGAACCTGCCGTCGTTACTTCCGGGGATTTCAGCTTTGAATTCACGCTCGCGGGCGACGCAGAGGACGGGCTATATAGAGTCAAGGCAGAAGCGCCAAATGGCGATGAAGTATACACGTTCTTTGGAATAGGGCAAGATAAGAACGTAGGGGGCGGCGCGGGCGGATTCACTGTTACCACCGAGAATACACTTTACAATCTCGGCAACGAAGTAATCATCACCGGAACCGTTGATGGAGAAGACGGCCAAAGAGTAAAGCTAGAAATAAAGAGTCCTGACGATGGCGAACCCGCAGACGGTTCGTCGAAGAAGAGTGTAAACCAAGAAATTGAAGGCGGCGAATATTCCTATACCCTTTCAATATCTGAGCGAGACGACGAAGGCGTTTACTTTATCGAAGCAACGTTCGGAGGCGACGAGATATTCACTTACTTCGATGTGGAAGAAAAATCCTTTGACATTGAGATAGAGACCGATGAAATGGAATACGAGCTGGGGGACATCGTGGAAATCACCGGGAAGGTTACGGGCGCTGAGGATGGCGATAAGGTAGAGATCACTGCAGCGACTCCGAATGGCGAGATCCTGGATGAAGTGGACGAAGTGCGAGACAAAGTGGTGGATGAAGAGTTTCAGCTTCAGTTCCGACTCGACGAGGGCGGAGATGTAGGTGTATATTCGATATTGGTAAACTTTGAGGACGATGAAAGCATCGAGTACGGGTACTTTGACGTTCTTGGTGAGAGGAATGCGGAGCTTATTCGAGTCGTCACGGACAAAAACAGCTATGCACCCGGCGATGTCGTGCTGATTGGTGGAATTGCGTCGATTGCAGAGGATGGCCAGGATATTGACGTCAGCGTCTACGATCCTTTCGACGACCCGATCCCAGTTGCATTCCATGAGAAATTAGATGTCACTGGACAGCAGTTCTCATTCCAATTCCAGCTTCCGACTTATGCGCAACAAGGCGTCTATGAGGTCCACGCGATTTTCTTTGATCACGCCGACTTTACAAAATTCCAGGTCGTTGATGTAAGTGACTTGAGAATTGGTGGCCTCGTGCAGTCGCCGAACGACAAGCTTTTCTTTGATGGAGTTACAGTAGATTTCCAGACCAACTCAGAGCTTTCCTCAATCAGACTCGACGAAGAGAAGAAATCGGTCACGATGATGCTAGAGGGAGACGAAAGTACGGAGGGTTTCGTAAAGATCGGAATTGGGAAAATACTGCAGGGCGAATATACGGTGCTGGTGGACGGAGCAGAAACCGACAATTTCACTCTAGAAGGCGATGCCAAATCGGAGGACGCAGTTATTGAGATAAGTTATCCACACAGTAGTCATGAAGTGGTGATCGTCGGGACACAAGTCGTACCCGAGTTTCCAGTCATCGCGCTCGTACCACTTGCTGCCCTGTTTGCCATCGTAGTGGTGGTAACCCGGACGAACCTGAGAAGCAGAATAGTATAGGAGTCGGGGCTGTCTCCATGCAGAAGCTGAGGAGCCAGGTTATGCTCCGTTAGTGTAAGATAACGGACATACAAAAAACAATGTCGTCGGAGCAATAATTGCCTGACTGATTGCTCAAGTACGCCCTTATCGCGTCCTGCGTGACCCTTCTCTCTCTTCTACTTGTACTGCCTGCTGCCGCACCTTTTTCGAACCACGTTAATGCAAACGCCGTTGAAAAGCCCCAACCATCCGAAACCACAGTTGACGGCGATAACGAAATATTATCAACTCTTGCTCACAAGACGGAAATGCTAGAGTTTGCCATAGAGCACCTGCAAGAGCAGAATAGTGAACTGAAAAACGAGAACCTCAAAATGCAAAACGCTCTTCAAAAGCCGGAAGGCCAATCGGGAGGAGACCATTTCGGTCTATCCAGTCCCAAAGACAATACTTCTCTCGTTGTTAACAAACTTTCCATCCTGGACGAGCAGACCTCAGAAGTCTTCTTTAACCGCGCGTTACAGGTCTATGACTACAAGAAGGATGAGTTACATAAATTCTCATGGTCTGTCCCGTATTCTGCCTATTCAAAGTACAGAAATGATCACACGATTCACGGGATCCCCACTATAAAGGGAACGAAATCAGTACAGTATTATGAGCAAGCTCTGTCGAGCTGGAACGAGTTGGACGCGCTCGCAAGGGGACTCAGAGGATACTCTGGGGGGGATGACGAGCTTTATGCCAATATGGTGTTGCAGGTCACTCATCAATTCATGTTCACATCCACAGACTACACGAAGCATCCAATAGAGACATTTGTTGAAGGCACAGGGGATTGCGACTCGCTGGGAATATTCGCCGCCGCCCTTCTGAAGGCCGGGGCACTTGATAGCGCGCTAATCTACGGAAAGGCCGTATCTAAACATAACGGCGAGTCAACGATTGGTCATGCGCTGGTTGGAGTAAAGCTTGACGAGAAGCCTGACGATCACCGCAGCGAGATTTATTCGATAACTGAAGGTCGAGATGTATACTACGTCGGCGAGCCGACCTGGGAAAAAGGGATATTTGAAGACCCGTGGAACTACGAAATACATGGAAGCGCATTTGGAGACCTTGCGTGGAAAGAGTTCACCGGCACTGTCGTCAAAACACCGGATCAGCGACCCACAGGATAACCCCAACTTGGCGATGATTGAACTTTAATTTCAGTGGATCAAAGCGTGTGGGCCTTGGTCCCAAAGGATTTCCCTTCAACTATTAGTCTGAGGGCCACGCTCACGATAAGGACTAACACAATTAGGATTAGGGCTCCGCCCCACGCAGCTGAATTAGCAGGATCAAAGGGGGATCGAGCATACTGGAAGATTCTGACTGGTATCGCATCCACCGAAGAGTCAAAGCCACCAAAGAATGATCTGGTACCACCTATGGTCAATAGCAATGGAGCCGTTTCCCCAGCGATCCTGGCAATTCCCAGGACAATGCCTGTGAGCACACCTTTCTTTGCGGCCATTAGGACTACGAACATGCTCACCTTCCATTTTTGTATCCCAAGGGCATGACCAGCTTCGCGGACGGTCATAGGGATAAGTTTGAGAGACTCTTCAGTTACTCTTACTACGATGGGGGTCATAATAATCGAAAGAGCAAAGGCACCGGCTGTGACAGAATACGATCCCATGGCCAACACCAATGTAAGAAAGGCTAACAATCCGATTACAATTGAAGGCATTCCGTTAAGGATATCGTTGATTAGGCGGACCGATGACGGAAACCTGCCATTACCCGCGAACTCGGAAAGATAGATCCCAGTTAGTATACCGACGGGAACTGAAACCAACGAGGCAAGACCAACGAGTATGAGGGTTCCTTGAATAGAGGGCCCCAGCCCACCGTTGATCTCGGTGTTAAATCCCCTTGGAATGTCGGTCAGAAATCGCCAGTTTATCACATGACCGCCTCTGTTAACAACTTCAAAAATTATGCTGCAAAGGGGAATCAATACAATGACAACGCATGCTATAGCAGCAAAGCTAACAAGCCTGTCAGTCAGTTTTCTTTTGGACGATCTCTTTTGAAGCTGCCCCAGATACTTTTCGTGCAATTGGCGGCGTGATCCGGTTCGATCCATATCTATCACGCTGTCGGCACAGTCTTGACCATCCTTGAAACCATGAAATGCGCAAGAAGGTTGATTCCAAATGCAAGTATCACAAGTACTAGGGCGCCACCGATAAGAGCCGATAGTTGCAGGCCTGATGCTTCGGCAAAATTTTGGGCCGTAAGAGCTGAAATTGTATTGCTTGGAGAAAAAAGCGAGTCAGGAATAGCCAGGGGTCCTTTCGCACCACCGATTATCATGGTTACCAGTACGGTTTCACCTATTGCTCTTCCAAGTCCAAGAATTGATGCCCCCAGAAGACCTGATTTAGCGTACGGCACTATCGCTGTCTTTACCATTTCCCACCTGGTGGCACCTAGGCTGTAAGCTGCTTCTCGTTGTGAGTTCGGCACTGTCTTCATTATCTCTCTCATTACCGCCGAGATTATAGGGATAATCATTATGGCGAGGACAATCCCTGCTGAAAAAATATCCAGACCAAACGGGGTGCGGGCAAAAAGGAATATGTTCTCTCCAAAAGCCTTGTGCAAAGGCAATTCCACATAGTCAACTAGCCAGAACCTAAATACAAAGAATGCCCAGAGGCCGTAAATGACACTTGGAACTGATGCAAGTATCTCAATAATGAAAGAAATCGGCGTGCTCACTCTGGGCCCCGTCATTTCGGAAAGAAAGACTCCGATCATGAGGCTGACTGGGACCGCGATCACCATTGCGATTGCAGAGCTCAGCAGCGTGCCGATCACGTAAGGAAGAATCCCATAAGTTTCCCTTCCTTCAACCGTGTTCCAGTCAATACCATAGAAAAATTCCAGTCCCATGTATTCTAGGACCGGGATCGAGCCCTGGGATAACGTGAAGAATAGCAGCCCCATGATGAAGAGGATATAGCCTCCTGCCGCGAATAGAATCAGTCTAAAAATCCTGTCCTGCTTGATCCTCTTCTTCAGCATGAAAGTTGCGATAATACTCTTGTGATCTTTGTTGCCGGCAACACCGATGGTCATATTGGGAACCGAGGTTGCAGTCTAACCTCTTGGGCAACATAATATCCTTTACTATACGAAATCACGTGAACTATGATCTCAGAGTTTCTGAATGTAGAAAAGGCCCCGTAGAATATTCTTCTATGTTCTCTATAAAGACGACTTTGCAAAACAAGTAAAGACATGGCTAGCAACAGTGAGATATTTTGACAGTAACAAAACATTAGATCGTCTGAAATCACGTTCGCTAAGCTATAATACAAATAGGTATTATGGTTTGTCTCGATGACAAAGCGAGCATACACAATTGCAGGTGTGATCGCAGGCATCTTTTTGGTGTCGAGCGTGTTGGTTTCGACCATGTCTGTTCCCGCATATGCGAACATCGCCCTTCAGGGTCAGGGCGCAACATTCCCGGACCCGTTGATTCAGTTGTGGATTGATGAATACGAACCAGTTAGGCCGTTTGCGGATATTAGCTATACACCACTAGGAAGCGGCGCAGGTATCACTGGCATTACCAATGAGCTGGTGAACTGGGGAGCATCAGAGGCGCCACTTTCAGTCAGCGAGCAGGCGACTTTTGCGAGCCACGGTACCCCATTGACCATGCCTGTAACAGTAGGCACAATCACAGTGGCGATCAATAATCCAAACTTGGGGACCAATGAGCTTAGGCTGACGGGCAAGGTAATTGGAGACATTTTCCTCGGAAAAGTCAAGACATGGAACCACAACGCGATAAAAGGTCTGCAAACACCGGCAGTTGCGGCAAAATTAACGGGCGATACGATCGTGACAGTCCACAGATGTGATAGCTCTGGAACGACATTTGTCTTCACAGAATACCTGACCAAGGTGAACACCCAATGGGCTTCAGAAGTAGGAACGAGCAAGTCACCAACATGGCCGGCCGCTGCGACCCAAATCTGCGGAGATGGTAATGCTGGGGTTGCTTCAGCCATCGAGTCCACCAACTTCTCACTAGGCTACCTTGAACTGTCTTTTGCAGTCACTGAAGGTATTGACACGGCCCAAGTGAAGAACAAAGCGGCCAAATACATTTCTCCGAGCTTGTCCTCTGGGAAGGCTGCTATAACCAACTACGTTGGTCAGAACTCACTTCCGAACGGTGACGAGTCATGGGCAGGAGTATCAACGACAAACGCCGGCGGAGGAGGCTCGTATCCGATCACGTCGTTCTCCTACTACATCTTCTTCGAGGAAAGCAAGGACAACCAACAGTTTACCTCCTTAGGCGAAGCAAAAGAATTCAAGAAATGGGTTAACTGGAATAACGGTCCCGGTCAGGCCTTTGCTGATGATCTGACATACGTTCCACTGCCATTTTCAGTCAAGCAAAACAACATAAACACGATGAAAATGATGACGTGGAACGGCGTACAGATAGCAGTGGCTCCTACGGGACCTCCTTCGTAAGAAGCGAATAGAATAGGTGGCAACACCTCTTCTTTTTCTTTTTTTCTTTTTGAGCGCTCAATTCGCGATTATGACGACTCAATGAACTATGTGTTTCCAATAGGTAATTGTTATAATTAGCCAGAGTAAACAAGAATCCGAGAAAATTTTTGAGAAGCAACATAAGCAAGCTACCGGCTGTGGCAATCACTAGTATTATTGCGACCCTACTGGCGTCCATGACAGCGATTGGCATTGTTGAGCCAGGTGGTCGATTGATAAACGCATACGCGCAGGCAGACTTGATAGCGGCCCCTGATTCTAATCCGTACGGTGCCTCTTATGAGGAATGGGCTGCGAGGTATTGGCAGTGGCTTTTTTCCGTGCCCTCAGATGTGAACCCGATATTTGACCGGGATGGAATTACTTGTGATGAAAACCAGCCTGATGGCGACGTCTGGTTCCTACTTGGCGAAACCGAAGGCATTAGAGAGAGGACTTGTTCCGTGCCTGAAGGTAAGGCCATTTTCATGCCAATTATTACGATTGAATGCGACGAGGCGACCGATGATACACTTGATACAGATGAAGAATTTGCCGCCTGCGTCGAAGATAACCTTGGAAACGTTACGAAACTCGAAGCAACCATAGACGGAACACCCGTTTCAGGGCTTGAAGATCACAAGGCCAGATCTGGCGTATTTGACGCACAGGTCCCGGAGGTTAATATCGTTGCAGGTGAAGGAAGCGTGAAAATGATGACAAACGGATACTGGGTCATGATTAACCCGTTGCCACAGGGAGAGCACGTAATAGAACTGAAGGCGGAAGTTACTCCAGTTTCTTCGCCGGGCGATGAGCCTGACCCCCCATCAATAACATCAGTCAAATACATCGCAGCCGTTGGTATCGAGGCCACCCCAATAGGCGTTGGCTCGGTTCCTCCCCCTCCTCCAGAGGACAACACCGATGTAACTGCCGACAATCCGCCGCCCATCCTTGATGACGAAGATACAACTGGCGGGGACCAACAGCAGCCATCGGGATGCCTCATTGCGACCGCAGCATTCGGCTCCGAACTGACTCCTCAGGTGCAGTACCTCCGCAATTTCAGGGAGAACTATATACTTTCCACCACATCAGGCGCAGCGTTCATGAACACATTCAACTATGTGTATTATTCCTTCAGTCCGCAGGTTGCCGATTATGAAAGAGATCAGCCGTGGCTGCAGCAGACTGTAAAGACTACCATTTATCCGCTCTTTGGGATACTCGGAGTTTCCGAAAAGACATACTGGGCAGCAAATGGAGGAGAACTTGGATCCATAGCGGCAGGCGCGACAGCCAGTATGCTTATCGGCGCGGTGTACCTGGCACCACTGGCAGTATTGGCCAAGCCCATACACAGAAGGCTCAGACTCGATGCCAAGACTCTGACTGTCATGATGGCCGTGGTAGCCGCAGCAGGCATGACACTGGCAGCCGCGACATACGTGGGAATCAGTCCGCTCCTTGAACTGAGTACTTCGATGTTTGTGATCATACTGGCAGGTATGACGGCGATCTTGGCTTCAAGGCTTGTGTGGGCTCTTGTTTCCACGGTTAAGAAATCCTTTGCAGGTCTGCATTGGAAGGGCCTTAAGAAGTGAATGTAAAACCACCAACACCGGCACGATCCACTATACTACCGGGATGACAGAAAATAGCCTATAGTACCGGGAGTTGTCTGGGATATCAGTAAACCATAACCAAACTAACATCAAGTGATGATATGTAGTGAAGAATGGGCGGTTCGGCTGCAGCCCAATGATTTGGGCTCCACATTTCGGGGCAGAGCACGGAATCAACAGTGCCAACCTCGTGCTTATCAGAATCAAGCGTACAGGCTCGACTAACAATACGAAATACATCATTACACCGCTTCAAACCTGAGCACGGCCGAAATCCCTTATTTTTTGACCTCTTCCTTCTGAAATGTGCAGCGTGGGTCTGTACGCTGCACACGAACCATCCATTCATCACTACATATCATTACTGGATGATAACTTGGTGGATAGAACTGGACATCAAACTGGTTCCCGGCAGCTATACCCTATTTTTCATCATCCGGTCATCCTATAGTAGTAGTTGTAGTAGTAGTATGTTAGTAGTAGATCGTCCGCTAGTAGCTGGCCTCCCTCACCGTCTTCATATCCAGTATCCCCGGAATTTGCACCATGTGGTAGTTTTGAGAGTTCTATCAATAGAACTGATCATTTAAAAATCAACGTCAATTGAAGACTCCGTATCAATGAAAACAGGAATTCATGTCGATCCATATCAACGGTCCAAATATGCAGAACCCTGCATTCAGAGTGGCAGCTAAAGAGACTGTTACCTCTTATATCTAGCCCATCTGACCTTTCTCTTTCCTGCCTGCTGCTCGGATTCTACTGGTTTTTGCATTATGAACAGGTACTTGAAGCCGCGCAGGTAAAAGTTAAAGCGCAAGGCGCGGTTGTGCCAGATACCTGTGTTTGACGCCTGGCTCCTCCTGGCTACACAGACGATATCGACTGTTTCAAGGTGCCTAGAGAGCTGCTCGTAGATCTTTAATCCAACAGGGGTGAACTTTTTCTTTACCCACTGGTCGCCGATGAGCCAGCCCAGCGTCTTGCCCGGCCTGAGCACCCGGTGGCATTCAGAAATCACCTCGTCAAGAGCTTTATAGAATTCCTCGGACTCGGCAGAGATCTTGCCAATGTTGCCGGGATGGTCGTTGTAATCAATGTTGTCACCGTAGGGCGAGTCGATAAAGATCATGTCAACGCTGTTGTCCTTGAGCGGAATCTTTCTCGCGTCATTCTGGGTAATGTCGGACCTGGTGGGCGAAATGTCGTATGCTATGCACTTCCTACCCTCTTCCTTGCAGACATCAATGGTGGTGCCGCTGCCTGCCATGGGGTCAAGCACAAGGTCGCCGGGATCTGTGTAGCGCCTCACCATGTTGTAGATGACAAATGCCGGAGTTACGCCTGCGTACTTGTTGCTTCCCTTCTGGGTCTTGCCATAGCTCTGCTTCGGATAGTCCCAGAGGGTTGTTGCTTCCATCCTGGGCTTGTCGTTGTCATGGGAAGTTTTGAAGAGCTTTACTTTGCTGCCCGGGTTTTCAATGAGCTTTGAGAGTTGTCGTGCCTGATCTGTGTTTAGCGGGTCGTGCCAGCTGGTAGATGCATCAAAGATCCGTTTCGCTGCTTTTATCGAATACAAATTGCCGTTGCGCGATACCTGGACCTGGTAAGGATATCTCCCATTCCAGGCTTCGGGCACAAGATCCTTTGCACCGTCGGATGCTGCCTTGAAAGTGCCGTACAGTGTATCGGTGTCAAGGTTAAGCAAGAAGAGCAGATCGCCCTTTCTTATTTTCAGAACATTCTCGCCATAGACCCTATTGGCCGCAAAAAGCATCCGGTCAAAACATTCCCGTTCGCTCTTGCTGGTGCAGGCGAGGACGTAACCATTCGGTTCCTTCTGACCCGTCTCCTTCACTTTCAACAAAGTAGGCCGGTCAAGACGATTTAACAATATCGGAAAGGGAATAGACTTTTACGCCAGCAATTGCATTATCAGGTCATGACACTCTGCTACATCTGCAACACTAGATTGGCTTCGATGACGTGTTCTGAATGCAAAAAGCCTGTATGCAAGAAATGCACCAAAGACTTTCCCTTTTCAAAGAGTGCATGCCTTGAATGCGCCGTTACGATCAAGACTGGATTGGGCGGAGTGAGAAAGGATGAAGAGATCTTTTAGCCTTATACCAGCAAGGATAACGCGCGCCGCGCTTTCCTCAGTCGTTGCTCCCTATCTGGGGGGCTGTGACACGCTTAATAACACGAGGTGGTAGGATTCTCCTGCGTTGGGCGGCAGCGAAGCCAAAAAGGCATTGATTGCGGAAATAATGGGGCTTCTTGAGAGCCTTGGTAAGGACAAGTACTTGCTGAGGGACGAGATCATTCAGCAGAGTCCCGGCCTGTCAATAATCACCACAATGACTTCCTACGAGATGTTGCAAAAGTGCCCAGTGAAACTTCTATTCCGACTGAAGGATGACCTCGGAAAAATCAACGCAAAGGACGACATGTCTAGATTTTCTGAAACATTTCATTGGTTCTTTACGGATGTTGTGGCTTCTACAGACCCCGGCGTCACAGTGGACGACCAGGCCCTAAAGATAGTTGAACTAAACAAGCTCATACAAAGGACTACGACATTCAGAAACAGGGACAAAGCTTACACCTTGGTCCTGCCTACAGGAGATGGCAATGCAATCGGCTTTAAGGATAGCCCCGAAAAGCCACTGCTTCTTTCAATAGAACTCCACAAGGCGATCAACGAGTACAATAACAATATTCAGAACACAAAGAAAAAGATTGAGGTGAGGATCGGCCTTTCAACTGGTCCTGTATATCACATAAAAGATCTCGTGGGCAATCCCAACGTCTGGGGCCCCGGCATAATTTATGCAAGGCGAGTTATGGACCTCGGTCGTGCCAAAAGCATCCTCGCAACAGATGCCTTTGCCAACACCGTACAGAGACTAAGACCTGAATTCAGAAAGATAATGCATCTGCTCGGAAACTATCCGATAAAGAAGGAAATAATCCCGGTGTACAACGTTTTTGGGAACATTAACGGCATTGATGTTGGCACAAAGAAAAACCCAATTGTAAGAAGGATTCAAAAGAGCACTTCTGAAAGCGAAATCCGAAAGATCATTAACACATTTTATTTCACGAGAATAGAGATTATCCTAGATATTCTAGAACCGGAAACGATGCTGACCCACCACACTTGGATCTGGCATGTGGTAAATCAAACCGATCAGCCGGTAGAGAGGGTATTCTACTACCTTGAAGGCGACATACCAAGAGATTTTCCTGATCTCAATGTGAAGGTCACTGATGAAGACGGCAAGGAGCTCGTGATAAAAAGTCTGAACGTGAACAAGCCTGACAAGAAGGAGTTCTTTGTGCAGCTTAACAGAGCCCTGAAACCACATCAGAAGGGAAGGATCGTCAAGCTAGAATATGATTGGGAGGAGCCAGAAAGGCATTTCTACTATACATTCTCTTCCGACTGCAAGAAATACAGGTTTTTGCTTACTGCTCCGAAAACGATGCCGCTAAAGCAAAAAGTAGCCAGAGTATCTCCAGAGACCGGAGACATCATGTATGCATCAAGTCCACCATCAGTCAAGTTTCTCAAGGACAGGACAGAAGTTGAGTGGACCGCCTCAGAGATACCTGCATTTGACGCCTATAGGTTTGACTGGTAGCAATGAATACCACATGATAATTACCCGACCCGTATGCTATAGAAACTATCATTACTATGCTGTACAGAAGTCTCTATTCATTGACATTGACTATTCTTTCTTCAACGTTCGACAATATCTCTACCGCGTGGCGGGATGTCTGAAATATGACAAATATTCTTATTGTATATTCTCCATTCTCTGGAGGCGTCCAAGGAACACTACCTCCTATGTCACCTTCTGGACCAAGAGTACCATTCAACATTTGGAGCGATTCTGTACTACCGTTAGAATATCTCACCTGAACTAATGCGGTGAAATTCTGCATCCATTCACCGTAATTGTTGAGTTTGAAAGCTATTAGAGCTTGTTCTCCCTTGGTACCCTCAGCTAATGGGGCCCCCAGATTGGTCTGAAGCATTATTGATGACGGCGAGACCAGATCTTGACTGGTGAAGACTGCGACTCGTCTGGGAGTGGGCGAAAGATCCTCAATTGCGAGTGACATGTAGCTGCCATTGTTTGTTAAGGTGAAAGGGTATGTTCCTCCATGCACATTCGATCTGACGAAATAGACAGTACTGGCAAGTTCAGTCGGAATCCTCAATGTCAGATTACCTTGTCCAACTAGATCTAGGGTCATCCTCTTCTTTGCGTCATCAAATTGGAAAGTATCAGGTGAAGTAG
>JANWIX010000005.1 GCA_025449675.1 Nitrososphaera sp.
ACTTTTTGGGATCCTTGCCAAAGCCGGTAACATAGAGGGGGCTGATGCTCGAGTCCATCCAGGTATCAAAAGTCCGGTCCTCTCCAGTGAATTCTGAGCCGCCGCATTTTTCGCACCGCTCAAAGGGCGGCTTTTCCTTCCAGGGCCTGTAGTATTTTCCCGTAGCTGGCAGGTTCGGCGCCTTGCACGAGTTGCAGTACCAGATCGGGATCTCGGTGCCGTAATATCTTCGCCTTGAAACCGGCCAGTCTATTGCAACTGAATCGAGCCAGTTGAGAAGGATCTGCCGGTGCATGTCGGGGTGGAACTTTAGCTTGAATGCGAGCTCGCGCAGCTGCGGGACAAAATCGAGCTGCTTTACATAATAGTCATGCAACGGGATTATCTCTATTGGAGTCTTGCTTCGCTCGCATAGCGGCGTCCTGTGCATTATGCTCTCTTCTTTTTCAATGAGGCCAGAAGTTTTCAGGTCCTCGATTATCTTTGATCTTGCCTGGTTAACGCGAAGTTTCGCGTACTGGCCGGCTGCCGCGGTAGTAATGCCGTTTTCGTCAAGGGCGACGATCTCTTTGAGCCCCAGCTCGCGGAAAACCTGCACATCGTTCTGGTCGCCGTAGCTGCATACCATGACGGCGCCGGAGCCAAATTCCGGCTTTGCAGAGTGATGGGGCATGATCTCAACTTCCCTGTTGAACAATGGGAGAATCGCGTGACTGCCCTGCAAGCCCTTGTAGCGCTCGTCTTCCGGGTTAACGATGATAGCCTGGCACGCAAAGAGCAGCTCTGGCCTTGTCGATGCAATCACGAGCGCGTCGTCTGTCTCCTTTACTTTGAATTTCATGTACAACAGCTTTGTAGGAATGTCGTCGTGAATGATCTCGGCATCGGCAATGGTGGTGCCACAGTCCGGGCAGTAGTTGTTGGGCCTGTTGGCAAGATAAACGAGCCCGCGTTTCCAGAGCTCGATAAAGGTGCTCTGGGTAAGTGCGCGATATTCGTCAGAATCTGTTCTGTAGTGTTCGCGGAAATTTCCAGACAGACCCATGCTTTTCATGATCTGGATCATCTCGGCCTCAAGATCATCCAGGGCGACCTTGCATAGATCGAGGAATTTCTGCCTGTCCATCTGTCGCATTCTGACCTTGTATTTCTTTTCCGTGTAGATTTCGACTGGCAGCCCGTTCCTGTCGATCCCTATCGGAAATAGCACGTTCTTGCCGGCCATCCTGGCTGCTCGCGCTATCATGTCGATCTGTGCATAGTGTGCAGCAGCGCCGATGTGCCACGGCCGGCCAGAAGGGTAGGGAGGAGGAGTATCGATGACAAACGCCGGCCTATCGCTGTCCAGTGAGAATTCGTAAATGCTCTGATCTTCCCACCTTTTCAGTATCGATTTTTCTATTTCTGGGTTCCAAGAGGTTGACTGAATTTTTGGCTCCAATGTGTTGTGCTAGCGAGTCATGACTATCCGAAATACCGTTATTAACGTTAGTGGAGGTCATCGCGGTCATATCGGAAAATTCGCTGCCATGAACGGCTCCAAATCGTAATCGGATTTCTTCTATTTGCCCCTGCCCGCGCCGAACATCCCCAGGACGCTGCTGACCATCATGCCAAGTGTGTACGATGATCCGAATTCTTGAAACGCAGGGATAAAGTGCGCAGTCAGCAGCGCACCCAGAGCAACGAGCGACCCGTACTCTGTCACCTTTTTCAATATGGTCATCTCCCTGTTAAATGGAGCAAGCAGCATCCCAAGGACCCACATCCCAAAGAGCCAGATCATTACCTTTCCCGCTATCATCGAAGGCGCAGAGAAAGAGACCGCGAAATACATCGCGGTTATGATAAAGTCTGCCTTCATCATCCTGGCAAAAATCGGTTCAAAAGTCTTGAGCCTAACGACATAGTTGCCAAAGAGTCCTCCCATCAATGCAACGGCAGCGACGCTAGCTGCAACGTACCCGACGTTTGTGCCGCACTGGAAAAACAGGATGCTGGGCTCGATGCCCCCGCAGAACACTTGGCTTGCTGCTATGGCCATCAGGAATGATTTCACGACGACGCTTGCGGTCATGAGAAGGGCCCTGTGAGAAAGTTCGACGTGCTCGTACTTGCTTTCCTTCTCTCTCAATTATAGGAAGCTCCCTGTGGACCTGCGGAATCGCCGCGCGGCTTCCATGCGCAGTGATATGCCCCGCGGAGTATTAAGAGATTCGGTAATGGCAAAGAGCGCATTAGCCAGAAGCTATTAATAGCAACATCACCGCACACAATTTTGTGAAATTCGTGGACTGGTTCCCGTATTACCAGGGAATCCGTGCAGAATTCGGATACAGCACAGACAAGGATCAGGAAGCGGCCAGGATGCTCTCTGACATGGTAAAAAAGAAGGCTATCGACACAAAGGTCCTGCAGAAAAGGATCAAGGGCAGGAATGTGATTGTCGTTGGCGCTGGCAAGAGCCTTGAGGACGAGCGCGCAGCAAAATTCATCAAGAAAAACAGAAACTCGGTCAAGATAGCTGCAGACGGGGCTGTCCAGTTCCTTATTGAAAATAAAATCAAGCCAGACATCGTGGTCACCGATCTCGACGGAGATCCATCATTTTTGCACAAGGCAGAGAAAGCTGGCGCGATAATGGTCGTGCACGCGCACGGCGACAACACGAACATGCTGAAGAAGATGGTCCCGAAATTTAGAAAACTCGTCGCTACCACGCAGGTGATGCCCGTCGAAAACGTCCACAACTTTGGAGGTTTTACTGACGGAGACAGGTGCGTATTTCTGGCAGAGGAATTTGGTGCCAAAAAAATAATCCTTGTCGGCATGGAATTTGGCAGCACCATCGGAAAATATTCAAAGGGAAAAGTCAAGAATGCGGAGCTGAAGAAGCAAAAGATGAGGGCAGGAAAGCAGCTCCTTGAGATGCTTGCAAAGCAATCACGCTCTCAGCTTGCAGACACCTTCAAACGACCGATCAAGGGATTCTCGCCTCTTGCTCGGTATCCCTAGGCATGCGCCTTGGCAAAAGGCAGGGCATGGGCATACTTGGCATGGTGCTTGCCGTGGCAGGAGGCGCCGCCTGGTATTTTGGCCAGCACATCCTTGCAGTTTTTTCGTGGGCGGCAGCATTTGTCATCCTGCTCCGGCTGAACAAGAAAAAGCGCTAGTCTCTGAAACCTAAAGCTATTATATCTTTTGTACATTAGCATGATTCGTCAATGCCAGGCTATTCCGAAGACGACATCAGGCGCGCCGCGGACATCCGCGAGTGGTTGGTCAAGCAGATTGCCGACAAGCAGGAAGAAGTAGAAAAATTGCGCACGGCGCTTTCACTAATAGACAGCCTCCTGAAGCAGGGGAGCTTTAGAGCGGCCGCCAACCTTGGAGCTTTTGCGGGTGCCGGATCGTCGGCCGCGACGGCACAGGTCCAAGAGACCAGGGCGGCTCCTCAGGTGCCGGCAAGGCATCAGTCTTCGACACTAACGCCGGCAGACGACCGTGACGTCAGGCCGCTAAAGCGCGCCAAGGACGATTTCATGCTGGCAAATGCCGAAGTGTCTCCTACCTCAGTCATCATTATTCCGGTGCCCGGCGTCTCATTCAACATCAACACGCCCCCATTCCGATCGTTCTTTCTGAACAGGATTCTTGATGGGATGAAGAACAAGGATGCGGAAAAAGTAGGCCAGGGCGCTATCAAAGAGTCCGACGTGCTGGGTTACAGGGTAGAGGACGAGGGCGGGAACATCAAGCGCATCGTGATAGACAACTATCGCGACAAGGAGCGCCTGCAGGAGATATTCAACACTTCTGCCTGGGTCTTTACGAGGATGCTGGAAAAGAGCGGCAGCTGATCTCGATGGACAAGATAGTGGTTCTGGACTTTGGCTCGCAGTACAGCCACCTGATCTGCCGTCGAATCCGCGAAGCAAATGTCTTTTGCGAGCTGTTGCCTTACAACACGCCGGCCAAAGTCATCAAGGATTTGGACCCAAAAGGGATAATTTTTTCCGGCGGTCCGGCAAGCGTCTATGCAAAGGACGCCCCAAAGCCTGAGAAGGAGATTCTCAAGATGGGCAGGCCTATACTCGGGATATGCTATGGCCACCAGGTGCTTGTCGACAGCTTTGGTGGAAGGGTAAAGCGCGCCAACAGCAGAGAGTATGGCAGGGCGGGGCTGGTGATCGACGACAAGTCAGATCTTTTCAAAAGCCTGGGTTCTGGTATCAAGTGCTGGATGAGCCACGGCGACGCTGCAGAAAAGCTGCCTGACGGGTTCAAGATTCTGGCACACACTGAAAATTCTTTTTCAGCCGCGATCGGCAACAAGGACAAGAAAATGTACGGCATCCAATTCCACCCGGAAGTCGTGCACACGGAAAGAGGAACAGACATCCTGAAGAACTTTGCCCAGACCATCAGCGGCGCAAGAGCCGACTGGGACATGGAGAGTTTTGTCGAGTCAACCGTCAAGGACATCCGAAGGCAGGTAGGGAAAGAGAAAGTCCTTGCGGCGGTAAGCGGAGGCATAGATTCGACGACTGTGGCTGCTCTGATGCACAGGGCGATCGGGGACAACCTGCGCTGCCTTTTCGTGAACCACGGGTTGCTCCGTGAAGGCGAAGAAGATGAGGTGGTGAAGTTGTTCAAGGATCACCTTGGAATTGACCTCATCTACGTCAACGCGGAGAAGCAGTTTCTTCGCGAATTGAAAGGCGTCGCAGACCCAGAGAAAAAACGCAAGATAATTGGCGTAGAGTTTGCCAATGTTTTCGTCGATGTGGTGAAAAAGAACGGCCCGTTCCAGTGGCTTGCGCAGGGGACTCTGTACCCTGACGTAATAGAGAGTGGGGTATCAAAGGGGCCGGCTTCAGTTATCAAGACCCACCATAATGTTGGTGGTCTGCCAAAGTGGCTGAACCTGAAGGTGATCGAGCCGCTCAGGTACCTGTACAAGGATGAAGTAAGAAAGGCGGCAAAGCTGCTCGGGGTTCCAGACGAACTCTTGAAGAGACACCCGTTCCCGGGACCCGGGCTGGCTGTGAGAATAATCGGAGTGGTCACGCCGGAAAAGACGCGCATCTGCAAGCATGCCAGCAAGATAGTTGAGGATGAGCTGGTAGCTGCCGGATGGTACGATAGGGTATGGCAGGCGTACGCGGCTGTCGGAGACGACAGGGCCGTAGGCGTCCTGGGTGACGAGCGCGTTTACGGACATGTTGTAATGATCAGAGTAGTAGAATCGGTGGATGCGATGACTGCTGACTGGTCGCGGTTACCTTTTGAATTGATAGAGAGGATCAGCAACAGGATAACAAATGAAGTGGAAGGTGCAACTTGGGTTACCTACGCGGTGTCAAGCAAGCCGCCGGCAACTATAGAGCCACAGTAAAAAT
>JANWIX010000006.1 GCA_025449675.1 Nitrososphaera sp.
ACCGATGGTTACACCGGGGCAGATGTCGCAGCGCTGGTTAATGCGGCTGCAATGTCTGCAATAAAGCAACACATCAACATTGGCAAGAAAAGTAACAATAAGGAGAAACTAAAGTTATCTATGATGCATTTCGAAGGAGCGATGAAGAAAGTAAGAAGAACTAGAGCTGTTGCTTTCCCCGCTCACACCTAGCCTGATGTAAGGCTCTATTATGTAATGTACTAATTAGGTTGGACAGCTACACGGATAACTGAATGCCTATCAGCAAAGACGACTTTGTCAAAGGCCGCAGCGAGGACGCGATAAATAGTCAAGATTCAAGAGATTCTAGAATCAAACAAGGATAAGGCCTTCACGGGAGAGGAAATAATCACACATATTTATCCAGAACACTTCGCCTGGCCCGGTGATACCATCGCTTTCCATAGTGCGATGCTGATTCTGGCCTACGCAGGAAAGATCGCGTTAAGATATGTCAATACGGCACTTAACTAATGTTCATATGTTCTTTAGTGCTACCCTCAACAAGCTGTATACATGTTGCCAACAGGTGAATCAAGAAAACGTCTTTTGGTATGGACATGCAAAAAATGCCCAATGAATTTTGCATTCTATGTTGAACTCCGAAAGCATATAATTGATACCCACACATCATGATCTATGATTACCGCTTTTGTGCTAGTTAATTGTCACTTTCCGTTTGATACAACAATCATGGATGAAATATCAAAAATGCCGTCGGTGACACATGTTTATAGAACTTAACCAGGCTGGGCTAACTTCGCACTGCAGGAATTCTAGGAGATGAAAATAAAAGCGTTTACCATGCTTGCAATCCCAAAATAGCCTACACCGGATTAATCTTGAACAGGCCTAAATTCGTCAGTTATTGTCTGAAACAATCAGCGGGATAATGCAACTATTTCTTGTTCATGATTTCTTCTAGATCTCTAAAGGCATTGGGATACTGTTCGAGGTATCCCATTACAAAATCTACACCCAGCTTGTCAAGATACAGGACCTGCAGGCTCTTGCCATCATCCGAAAGAAATTTACGTTTAACAAGACGCCTGGCAACGCTGTCAAAACTGTCTTTGATCCTGTAAGCTGACGCGATTTGTTGCCATCGTATTTTGGATCGAATTTTCTGGATACTGGTATACGCTGACTTGCCGATTACTCCCTCGTTATACATCTGGAGCAATACTGCAACTTCATAAGGTTCCATATGTTATGTATAGTTATACAGCAACTATTATATAAGTATGCAATACAACTACATTAGATGGTTCCCGCAAGGTCAAGGACTGACTTCCCAACGGCTGTACAGCAAATACTACAGATACTGGAAAGTGGCGAGCCGTACACGTTAAACAGGTTGACCCAAGAAAGTGGGCTGAATTTCAGAACCGTAAAAAAAGCGGTGGAATTTCTCCAAAGAAATCGGAGACTGCTTCAGGAAAAGACGCTTGAAGTATCCTCTGCTGACAGGCTGACTATTATAAGATCAAGAGAAAGGGCTGGCGGCATGGCGTTATATCCAGACAGGATCCAGCAGTTGATAATAAAAACTGCATACTATCCGACTGTCTCGAGAGAAGAAGAAATTCTGACTTACCTGTTCATTGTCAATGCGTTAGATGTTAGCAGGGCGGCTGACATTCCAGAGGATAGCAAATTAAGAGAGTTACTGGAAGCGGAACACGTCGCAAGGACGCCTGGCGGAAAGTACTATTTGACTTCTGACGGCCAGACTATTGCCCGGGGAGCGTTGAGGCTTTACCCTGAGTTAAAAAATGCAAGTGGCTAACCGTACCTGCGCGTTGCATGATCATGCGATCCCGAGCTTGGGAAGCTGGCCAGGCTGGGCTAACTTCGAACTTGGTGAAAATTCTAGAGGATGAAAATAAAAGCCTTGTATTTCGAGCCCTTGGCTACCTGACTCAACCATATGTCGTGGAAAGATGTACGGAAGCTCGGATTTTTCATGCTCCACATCTCCATTGATGGTGCAAATATAGTGACTGAAAGGATGGTGACCTTTGCAGTTGGCGAACAGGAGCACAAGTTCAGAACGAAGGTGCTTTTAGATTCTTCTTGCATAAATCTTAAAAATGATCAATCTTTTTGAACGCCCAAATGGAAGAATTTTTTAGAAGAAAATATAGCAAGATGCTTATGAGCGCATGTCTTTCCGCGCTCTTGATCGTTTCGATCGCGTCTGCCACTTTCGGAGCTCCAGAAGCTCTGGCCGCACCAATAGACTGCGACTCCAAGCCGATGAACCAACTTCGGGGCGTTGCGTTCATGGATCCAGTCCTGTCAAGAAATGAAAATGGCGGCTCGTTCAGCGCACCAGCTGACTATGTTCCAGAGAGCATGCAGCGACTAAAGTCATACGGATTTAACCTGATCAGAGTTCCGTATTACTGGGAGTCATACGTGTTCAACCCGACTCAATTCCTAAATGAACTTGATTTGGTTGCCAAGACTGCTCAGGCAAACAACATCTGCGTTATCTTTGATAACCACCACTGGTTCACGTCGAGCCACTGGAAAACAGATATTGGCAAGAGCGGCAAAGCTATCGGCTTCCCTTCGTTTGTAGTAAAGAGCTTCCCATCAAAGGCGACATACTATGATACAGCAGGCCCATTCTGGAACGCGCTGCTTAGCAATTCTCTGACTATCAACGGAAAGAAAATCTGGGATGTTCAGTGGGATTTCATGTCCAAAGTGATCAATAAGGTCGACGGATATAGCAGCGTTGCAGGCTACGAGATACTCAATGAGCCTCACTTGTGGTCAAAGACGCAGTATGAAAAGCTTGGCAACTACAACACGTACCTGGCAAAGAAGATCAGGTCAATTTCTGACAAGAAAATTGTCTTTGACAGAGAGACGACAAAAGAGTTCGTAAGAGATCCAACCCAGGAATACAAGATAGTGCCTCGCGGCGTCAACAAGCTGGTGTACGGACCACATCTTTATTCCGTTCCGACTAGCGGCGGCGGAGGGCTGAAACAGATCCAAAACATCGCAGCTTGGTCGAAAGCCTGGGGAGTAGAAATAATGATAGGCGAATTCTCTGCCCATTCGCAGACAGATATGACAGCGTTCCTCAAGGTGTTGGAGCAGCAAGGCTTTGGGTGGACATACTGGAAGTGGAGCAGGGCAACAGGTACTGGAGCTGGCCACTTGGGCAACGTCGTCTTTGAAAGCGACTCGGTAGCCAAAACGCAAGCACTGAAGTGGCTCCTCGCTTCATACAACGCGGTGTATTGAGCCCCGCGCTCCCCTTTTATTTTACCAATGCTATCCAGCCTACGATTATTGCCTCATGCATATCGTAATTCTTGTGGCGAGCAGTGTTCTTGTGATGCCATTAACAAGTATGAACTGGTCAAAAAAGAGCCCGCGCTCGCTAAACTCGCTAAAATTGTCAAAGGTGCTGGTACGGCCGAGCATTTGAACCCGCGATCCCGAGCTTGGGAAGCTGGCTAGGCTGGGCTAACTTCGCATTTCTGAAAGTTTAAGGGATGAAAATAAAAGCCTTGTCTTCCTAGCTCAAGAACCAATGCGGTTTTTTTGCCTGAACTCTCGTCACGCTATTTGCGTTTTAGGAAGAGAATGTATACAAATACAAATGGAACAGCTGCGATCACAAACGCTAGGTTTCCTGCCAGGAGGGAGATTGCCACTTCAAGTGACAAATAGAGTGTAACCCCCACCGGAACAAAGCCAAACATCATAAATCTGTGGGCTCTTCTTTTGAATTTCTCCAAATCCGAATAAGGATACTGCAAATGGTGGTAAATTACCGGAAGGACAAACAGCGAGATAGCTACTGTAATAGAAGTAGTGGCTACAAGCAACGTAATTCGATTGACAAGCGCGAGTTCTTCCGGCGCAGTCACGGAGATATTTAGGAGAAAGCCGAAAAGGAAACCCGAAAAAGTGGTTAGAAGCGAAGACTCGCGAATTATAGAGTCATAGTCCTTCAGTAGCCTATCAGAATCACCAGCGCCGTCATTTCTGCCCAATGACTTTCATTTCTCCATAGGATGTTATCAATGTGAACTAAGGATCATTACCTGTTAAAGAATCTGACTGGGACGCATGGTACCAACCCTAGTTTTCTTGGTTCTCTAGCGATACCCCAGAAATGGTTGATGCCATGAGTCTCGGTCAGTCAGGTAGCTACTTTACGTCGACTTTTGTCGCTTCGCCTTCACCCTTTGTCGGCATCTTTTTTGGCAGATCGATTTTCAGGATTCCGTTTTCTACCTTGGCGGCGACTCTTGAAGGCACTATTTCCTCTGGCAATGGAACGCTGCGGTAGAATGATCTGTACGTCCTTTCAGTGTATAGATACCTCTTACCCTTTTCCTCGGTCTTTTCTGAGTGTTTGCCTGAAATTTCCACCGAATACTTTGTCGCCTTCACATCGATCTTTTCCTTATCTATTCCTGGCACCTCTACCTGCAGCTCAAATCTGTCACCTCTGTCGGACAGTTCGTAAAGAGCCATTCTCATGTCTCGCGCTTCGAACAACGACGGGAATTGCCAGTCCATTGGCATTGACCATGGTCTTGCCATCCTCTCGAATTCTCTCATAAAGCTGTCAAAGACGCTGCTGATTCCTCTAGTCGGCATCATGCTTTTGGGTTCTTCATCCCTTCTTTCACTTGATGAACTCATATGACACAAAAGATCTTGATACTATTTTAGGTCGTTGGTTGCACTGCCATGCAAATTTTACACATGCAGCCGATTCAACTCCGAGTATGACGGTGTCGCAGGCGACCTAATGCCCATCTCAGCTCAGGTGTACTTGCTCCATCTATAGAAACACTGTTCAATCCTGCTCGAAGCGATTACATCATCAATCCTGAGAGTCATTGATGTTGTGGCACAAGCCAGCTGCCCGGTCCCCGTTACTCGGTAGAATACGAGACTATCTGATCCCGTTTAAACACACAAGTCAGAATGGTGTCTCTACGGTGGTTGATTCATGGAAACAAGACCATCAATGCTAGAGTCCGATCTCGATAATGTAGGGCTGGTACTTGATATGCGTTCTTGCTCCGGTTCAATCGTTTCTAGGATGTAGCTGCCCAGCTCTGTGAGCCGTACTTTATTGCTCAGGAATCTAACATAGTAGTCCCCTCCTTCCTCCAGAATATTGCTTACGGCGTTAGGGTTTACAGCCGCACTTACAGATTCGTCAAAGGCGATGACTCCTTGGGCAAGCGCTTTGTTGATGTCTTGTCGAGTTATCTGACATTCAAGTAACTCGAGAACTGATAAACTGGCAAGGTTCAGTACTGTGACTATCCTCAATATCGCCGATTCTCGCAATAGATTGTCAAGAGCAGCACGATCAAGATGAACTGTCGGATGGTTCATGCAATAATAGATTCATGCTTACTAGATAAGTATCATGAATGCACTGCAATTCACAATATTCCATCAAAGTGTATCATTCGGCCTGATTCACTAGTAAACACGAGCGCAAAACCCACTATATTACGGAACCTAAGGGATCATAGCCTTCTCACGGACGAACCCCATTGTCTTACTTGAAAGTTAGAAACGCTTTAGTTATGGATTTCACCGAGTAGCGCGCGAATTGATTGCAACTCATTGCGGCGTTTGGAATCCACTCTTGGATAGGCCAATTTCAGGTTCTTTAGAGTATCTAGAATTATCTGGGATATGACAAGCCGTGTGTTCTCCTTATCATCGGCAGGAACAATATGCCAAGGAGCATGACTGGTACTTGTTGCAGAAAGACAGTCCTCGTAAGCTTTCATGTAGTCATCCCAATACTTGCGTTCTTCAATATCCGCGAGGTTGAGCTTCCAGCTCTTCTTTGGATCGTCAATACGGTGAAGAAAACGTTTTCTCTGTTCTTCTTTTGAAAGATGAAGGAAGAATTTGATTATCCTTGTTCCATTATGATAAAGATGTTTTTCCAGATTCACTATGGAAGTGTATCTGTTCTTCCAGATCGCCTGATCATCAAGCAACTCGTCTGCTAGTCCTTCGCTACGAAGGATTTCTGGATGTACAAGAACGATTAACACTTCTTCATAGTAAGAGCGATTAAAGATACCGATTCGTCCCCGTTCTGGCAGGCAGGTTACGGGTTTCCAAAGAAAATCGTGTTCAATTTCTTCTCGTTTAGAGTGTTTGAAGCTAAATACTTGGCATCCCTGCGGGTTGACACCTGACATCACGTGCTTTATCACACCATCCTTGCCTGCTGCGTCCATGCCCTGAAAGATCAATAGCAAAGAGTAACGGCTTGAGGCATATAGCATACTTTGAAGCGAACTTAGCTCTTCAGTGTGCTCTGCAAGAAGTTCTTTGTATTGTGCCTCTGACCGGTACACGGGTTTTACGATTGTGGGCCACTTTTCCAACTTCACCTTCTTTCCAGCAGGAACGACAAAATCCTTGGAATTCTTTGTCATTGTTTTGCGTTCCTACCCGTGAATAATAAAGCAGATGCTCAACGGAAGGCATGAATTTGACGCTCATGGTGCGATCATTCATCCCGCGGGAGTGATTACGAAGAAAAAGTATTATTTGAAGCGGGGAACACAGGACTATGCCACAGAGAAGACCAGAATTAGAGTATTGGAGCGCTAATTCTGCCAATCTTCTTGAGAGGTTATCGTCGAGAATTGATGGCTTGACGCGTGATGAGGCGAGAGACAGACTTGTATCATATGGTAGGAATCTTCCAAAACCTGGCCAGCGTAGTGCATTTGGGGTGCAATTCTAGGGAATGAAAGAGCGTTTGTAAGCATCAAATGTTTTTATAGTAGTTAGACATGTATAACTATTGCTAAATGATTACGCGTGTCAGGCTCAAGGCATGGGGAAACTCTCTTGGTGCCGTAATACCAAAGGCTCTTGTAAATGAGATAGGTCTTAAAGAGGGACAAGAAGTAGAGATTTCTGTCCGACCAATCAAAGATGTCAAGCGTCTGTTTGGAAAATATCCGACAGGCAGCGCGCAAAAGGCCAAGGATGAGATGAGGGCAGGCTGGCTGGACAGTGATGACACAAACCACTAGCTACTTTTACGACAGCTACGCGCTAATCGAGTACCTTAACGGAAACAAGAATTACAGACTCTATTTTGAAGATAGCGACGGCATCCTCACTAAACTTAACCTGATGGAGGTTTATTACAAAGTGCTGGCAGCAAGCGGGAACAAAGCGGCAAAGGCTGTAATCAATGCCTTTTCTAGATATTTGGTTGACTTTGACCTGTCAGCTATCGAAGAGGCTATGAGTTTACGATTCAGTTTGAAAAATAAGAACCATCTAGATATCTCATATGCTGACGCCCTTGGATATTATCTGGCAAAACAACATGGGCTAAGGTTTCTTACTGGAGACAACGCATTCAAAGGCCTCGAAAATGTAGAATTTATTCGGTGAGCCATCAATCAAGAAATTCTGCAGGTACCTCGTCTATCCCTAGCGCCGCATGTGATTGTCTGGCCGGTGGGTTGGAAAGGTAGCTTGACCAGGCTGGGCTAACTTCCACTTTGCGCCGCAATCCGGTTTCTTTACCTCCCGTCCAATGTGGCGCTTCGACAAGCCCCTTGTCAACACGATAACTGAAAGGGTGCACTTTGCCAACGCCAGAAGTAGGACAAGTATCACCTTCGCGAACCATAACCACAGCTTCGTGGGGTTCCTATTTATTCAAGATTGACGGGCAACCGTTAGCCAGGACTGTTGCCGGTCGCAATTCATAGCCCTCGGACCGAAGCCAGACATCGCTTCCAGTCGATACGTGTATTAGTGTTCGATAAGTGCATTGTCATAGAGCAGAGAGTTGATTGAGCTTAACAATGTCATTGTTAGAATTGTCAATTTAGAGGATATCTCTGATATTATCGAATTGCAGAAGAAGGCTTTTCCCTTGATGGCTAAAGATGGGGTAATTTGGAGTGAACATCACCTTGAGAGTCATATCAAGATATTTCCGGAAGGTCAGCTATGCGCCGAAATAGACGGCAAGCTAGTAGCGTCTTCTAGCAGTCTTGTAACTTCACTCACACCAGAATATCAAGAACACACTTGGAAACAAGCCACGGGTAACGGAATGGTCACAAATCATACTTTGGAAGGTGATAGTCTTTACGGCGCAGACATAGCGACGCACCCAGACTCCAGGGGTCTCGGTATTGCGACTATGCTGTATGACTCCAGGAAGGATTTGGCTGTTAAACTGAATTTGCGAAGGATCATAGCTGGTGGAAGATTGTTCAACTACTGCGAATATGCAGAAAAAATGTCTGCTCAAGAGTATGCAGAAAAAGTTGTGAGCGGTGAGATCGACGACCTAGTTCTTTCGTTCCAATTAAAGAATGGTTTCAAATTTATCAAGGTCCTGCCAAACTACATGAGAGATGCTCGCTCTTTGAACAATGCAAGTTTCATAGAATGGATAAACCCTCGACATGTGCCTCAAAAGTGATTTGATCGTATGACAATAATAGACTGCCATGTGCACCTCAATCACTACGAGGGCACTAAATTTTTACCACTAGAAGAGAGAACAGAACTGCTACTTCGCACGATGGAAGCGGGCAACGTTGACCATTCAATTATCCTGTCTTCGTACAAGGTAAATCCAGACAGACCATCAACCGAACAACTCATAGAGGTAACAAAAAAGCACGACAACCTTTCCATTGTGGCAGGTTTTTCAATCGACGGACACAACGACAATGACTTTCAGAATTGTAGAAGGTGGCTCCAAGACGGTTTGATAAAGGGCATGAAGCTTTACTGTGGTTATGAGCATTACTACCCCTATGACGAGAGATATCAACGAGTCTATGATTTGTGCATAGAATTCGGTGTCCCCGTCATGATACACACGGGTGATACGTATACGAGCAAAGGGAAGCTTAGATTTGCACATCCCCTGAATATAGATGAAGTTGCAGTAGATAATCCGGAACTAAAGATCATAATATGTCATCTAGGAAATCCGTGGATTCAAGACTGCGAGGAGGTCATTTACAAGAACAAGAATGCGTATGCAGACATTTCCGGTCTTGTGCTTGGAGAGTTTACTCACTATTTTGAGGATTTCATGGCTGACAAGGTAAAAGAATTCCTGAACTATGCGGGGGAGCCGCGATATCTCTTGTATGGAAGTGACTGGCCCCTTTCCAATATGGATTCATACCTTAACTTTGCTGCCAAGCTCGAACTCGCCCAGCACTCACGTGAACTTTTGATGTTCAGAAATGCGCAAGCACTCTTTAAGATTTGAAAGGTCTTGCTCTGCTCTAGTTAGTTTCTACCCTACTGAGATATCCTAAACACTCATGTGACCCAGGCGACGGCTAGGGCGTTTGAACCCGCGATCCCGAGCTTGGGAAGCTGGCTAGGCTGGGCTAACTTTGCACTAATGAAATCTTAAGGGATGAATATAGAAGCCTTGTTCCACTCCCAACCATCAAGTATAATATTCATCAGATCGTATTAGCAGGGATGAAATATGATTTTTCAAACAAGCTAGTCCTAGTAACTGGAGGTACAGGTGCTTTGGGCAGGGCTGTG
Source organism: Nitrososphaera sp. (assembly GCA_025449675.1). Taxonomy (GTDB): domain Archaea; phylum Thermoproteota; class Nitrososphaeria; order Nitrososphaerales; family Nitrososphaeraceae; genus Nitrososphaera. Next base: position 9,604 of record JANWIX010000006.1, read on the forward strand.
GTGGACGCATTCAGTGCTTCTAATGCTCTATCAGTTGTTACTTACATTTCAGACAGAGAGGTTGAGAGTGCGATGGCAAGAATGAAAATCGCGGATCTAATCAAGGCAGACATAACAAAAGAAGATCAAGTCATAAAGCTAGTATCAGGCGTAGTCAAGAAACATGGCCGAATAGATGTGTTGGTTAATGTCGTAGGAGGTTACTTGGGAGGTAAGAAAGTATCTGAACTGGAGGCAAATGAATGGGACAAAATGATGAATCTAAACTTGAGATCTTCATTTCTAATAAGCAAGCATGTGCTACCAGTAATGGTACGTGCAAAGCAAGGGAAAATAGTGCATATATCATCTAGAACAGGATTGAAATCTAGCGGTCATGATTCTGCATATGCAGCTTCAAAATCCGGCCTTATTAGGCTCGTCGAATCGATTTCTGAAGAAGAGAAGGAACATGGCATTAATGCAAACTGCGTATTACCCAGCATAATAGATACTGATGCCAATAGGAAGGCAATGCCGAATGCTGACTCCAGTAAATGGGTGAAGACTCGGGATGTGGCGAACTTGGTGTTGTTTCTTTGTTCAGAGGAGGCCAAGGCCATAAATGGAGCAGCAATTCCTGCATATGGGCTGGCATGAATAATTCCATGTATTAGTATCCCCCTTGACTGGAAGAAGAACTGTAGCCGTTCGGAATCAACCAGATATTCTCAAGAATTGATCGCTCTTATCTAGACGGCCGGCTCGATCTAGCTTTTAATGCGCGATTGCGGGAGGGCATTTTAGGCTTTGATTTCGCCATAGTTTCTAGCAAAAGGGGAGGCGACTCTACGATTAGTTCCCTAGCTTGCATCTTTGCTTTGGCCCTAAGCTTTGCCTTGTACTTAAGGTTCCTCGGCTTTGTCCTGAGTCTATAGCCGCAGCATGGGCACCAGAGACCGTCCCACTTGATAAAAATCTCACATATCTGGCATCTCTTCTGACCGCTAGCGTAGCGGCCGGCGCCAACTGGCTTTTGGGCCTTGTGGCGCGTGCATATTCCCTTACATGTCACTCGTTTATCACCATGCTCTTTTTCCACAGGCTTTGCGGATGAACATCGTCTCTAGGTTCGTCGTTCTCCGCACTTTCACGCCTTCTGGGCTATCTACACCATTCCGGTACAAAAGTGCTGGCTCCACAGATGTTCGAGATGGAATTCGGTATGAACCAAAGTGCTGCGTTTTTGAACCCTTGATTCCGAAAATGAGCGCTTTATTGGTTTTTGTGGTCCCGACCTAATAGTAATAGGCCAGTCTAGGGCGCTACAGTTGATCGATTATCTGAACGGGAATTGACGTCTTTGTTCCCACTACTTCTACAATCTCTGTCCATACTACTTCCCTGACGCCTTCCATGGCCTTCAATAGCTCCATCATCCTCAGAATCTCTCCGTTGTCTTTTAGAATAGTCTCTACTCTCAGGTCTATGGTGTGTTGTCCTATGCTCTTGCCGACGAAAATAACCTCTTCACGTTTTAGCAGAGTCTTTCCGACTAGCGAAGTCTTGCCGCTTTCTGTCGCAATAAGAAAATCCACCTTATGCCAGCCAAATTTTGACAGGTCGAGGGTGTATGATAATTTCAGAAATTCCTTTTCTAGCCTTTTGCGCCTGCGTTGAATGGTAGTTGCAGGAAGGCCAAGTCTCCTTGCCAGCGATTTCGAGGAAAGTTTGCCGTCCGGAACAAGTAGCGCCTTCAACAGTTTTCTATCCACGTCTGACAGATAGGTCGCCTTTGCGCTCATTGAAGCATCACTAGATCGTGCAATAAAGGTGCGCTGATGTGAGTATTAAAGTTAAGGCTCCAGAAGCAACGATGCATTGTAGTCCAAAATTACCGTGGCGATGATTAGAAAAACTATAATGGATATCGTAATGGTTCCAAATGCATGATAGACACTACAAATAGCAAAGGCAAGTAAGCAACGAGACCTATTGCATTGTCGAGGATTGGATGAGCATAGTGGCAATATGTTCTGCCAAGGTGATCTAGAGGATTTTCCGACTCTTCAAAAATTGAATTCAAACCAAAGCGATGGCTCATAGCGTCGTTGCCTATTACTGTAAGTTGGTGAGGAACTTGAAATATTAATGACTATGCGTATCGGTGAAAAAGATGAGGAACAGCAATAATCGTCCCGATGGAGGGATTGCGGATGTAAAGCAAATCGCGGCAGCTATTCTACATCAGGGAAGAATTTTTTCATAATCGCCATCAGCTCTGCAGAGTGTCGAGGGTTGAGGCTCACCTCCTTCCCGTAGCTGGTCGGATGCGACATTATCAACCTGGATTTTATCATCTCCTTCCCAATCTTGTCGATCCTCTTCGCACCGTCCTTACCGAGGTCGCGCATGTTGAACCCCTTCTTCAGGTTCTCGAATGACGTGTGGCTTGCCCCCCACTTGCCATGCCTGTGCAGCTTGAGGGCTATCCTGGCCTGAATCTCTTCATCGCCGAACATAGTCCACTTATGATACCTTTGGTAGGCAACTATAAATACCTTGTACGTCATTATTCAGTGGTAGTATGGAAGACAGGTCTTTGCTGATGCAGTATCTGGGGGACACCCCCAAGATAAGGATGATCGACTTTTTTCTGGAGAACAGGAGCGACTATTCCAAGAAAGAGATAATCGAGGGAACAGGCATCTCCAAGACCACGTTCTACAAGGTCTGGGACGAGTTAGTCCAGTTTGACATAGTCAGGCCGACAAGGAAGTACGGGATGGCACAGCTATATTCGCTCGACGACAGGAACCCGATAGTGAAGAAGTTCATGGCGCTGGACGCGGAGCTGGCCAAGAAGGTAATGAGCAAGGCGGCGGAAGGACGAAAGATCGCGGCCGTATAGAATTCGAAAGCGCTGTTCGTGTCAGCTGCGTCCCATTGCGTCCTGTTTTCGAAGAAAAACGAGCCGGGTACCGACGAGTCCGAACAGGATATTACCAGCAAAAAGGATTGTAAATCTCACACTCCGCCCTAAGAAGCATTTTCAAATGCCCGGTCGAAGAGGTTTGGTCTAGACCCGACATCAGTTCCTTGAACGGCGTTTGGTAGCCGAATGATTGTGATAAACGCGCCTGGTCGAATTTGCTGGTTTCTTGTTTATCATCGCTTTTTGAGCTGAGCTCCATGTTGCATTGTTTGTCATCTTCATCCAACGTACATATCTATCCTGAAATTCTAACCTCTCTCTAAAGTTCTCTCTCTTGATCTTCTCTAGCTCTTGGAGGTTTATTTCGGGAAGCCTCATGCTAGATATCTATTGAACATGCCTTTCTTATCAAGTTTTAGCAAGAACTCTGAGAGTAATTTCTCATCTAGTTTCTCCTTGAATAATTGATATAAATGCCTGGCATCTTCTATGTCCTTCCCACTCTCTAAAAACAGCTTGTATGCTATTTGAAGCTCAATCGGAGAAATTCTCAGAATCTGACTGTTAAGAAGGACCTGCTTTCCATTCTTCAAAACCCAGTTATCAAGATCTTCTGCTTTTGGAAACATGAATTCGATGTTCGGTATTGGCTGACCTTTCCTGGAAAACCGAATAGAAGTACGGTCCACTAGATACTTGTGGTAAGCGCTTTCAAAATTGTCAGTATTCAAGCATTCGAAGTTCTTCTTGGAGAGTTCCCTCCATAAAGCTGAAAATTTATTCTTGGATATTCTGTTGACTATTATGTCTATGTCCTCAGATGATCGACTTCGTCCAAATAGTATCGATACATAGCCTGAAACCAAAACATACCTTACCTTGCTTTTGTCCAAGATTCTGACGAAATCAATGACAAACCTATCGAGGTCATTGAGTTCTTTCCTCAGCTTTATTTGGCTCTTGGACACTTGGATTTTCATTTTCCGAACTTTCCAGGATATATCGTATGATTTAGGGGGTAGATAGATAAAGCATTAGTGCTGCAAAAAAACCTCAATTTGACGTGCGAATGCTAGTCGACATCTAATTCATGCCTCTACTAACCTAGGCTAATTTGGGCATTTTAGTAGTGTGTACCTGGCCTCTTCTTTTTTCCTTTTTGTGCCTCTATACTAGGGCTTTCGCATTCTTTCCAAAGAAAGCTTTGACATGTGGTCTGTACAGGTAATAGATGATTATGCCCGCTATGATAATGTTGACGATGCTTCCAAAGTTTCCTGCCACCAGTGAAATTACACCTATGATTATGCTAATTACCGACAAGATGATCGTCACACTCCAAGCCCAGCCTTTTCCTTTCAATAGCCCCCAGGCGACGATAAAGGAAATGATTCCAAGGATTATGAGAATGCCTCCAACAGCAATTCCGGCCCCTCCCAAGAGTCCGGCCATAGCCAATTGGCCTGATGCATTAGGGTCGATTGTCGTCATTGTTGGAAGAATAGAGCTTATTGCCGCAAGGCCGAGTCCGCCGATTAGCATGATAATTCCACTTATTATGTTAAGAATAGCGATTATCGTTACGCCGGTTGGTCTTGACGACATAGGCACTTGTGGAGTCGAGGTACATAAGAACGTGTTGGAACGTGATTAGTAGAACATTCTACCTGAAGCGGATAGAGGAAAAAAGATAATGGTCAATCTTCTTTGTGGACGAAAAAGAAAATGACGACACAATATGACAATGCCATTTCTTCAGGCATAACAGGTAATCATGTCGTTAGGACTCCAAGAGGCGCGCACAAGACGGGTCTATTGTGGTGGTACTAACGAGTTCGGGTAGACTGAATCGCAAGAACTCGCATCCTAGTCATCGTCATGGTCGTCTTCTTCCTCGTCATGATCGTTCTCTCCACAGTCGTCATCGTTGTCGTCATCGTGGTTGCTGTGCTCGTGATCTTTTTCCTTGTCATCGTGATCATCATCCCTTTCTTCATCATCATGGTTTTGTTCTTTCTCCTCAT
>JANWIX010000007.1 GCA_025449675.1 Nitrososphaera sp.
CGTATACGCCCAATACAGGCTTTGTCGGCTCAGATTCATTCTCCTACAAGATTTCAGATGGCACACTAACTGACACAGCCATTGTAACGGTGACAGTGAGTGACACGCCACCTCCACCGCCACCCACTACAGGTGATTGCTCTGACATACCCATGAAACAACTTAGAGGAGTCGCTTTGATGGATCCTGTGTTATCAAGGAGCGAGAAAGGAGGATCCAGCGGAGCAGCCGACTATGTCGAGGATAGCATGCAGCACCTGAAGTCTTATGGCTTTAATCTGGTGCGAGTGCCTTACTACTGGGAGTCGTACGCATACAATCCCACAGACTTCATGAATAGGCTGGACCTAATAGCAAAGACTGCCCAAGAATATGACATATGCGTAGTGTTTGACAACCATCACTGGTTCACCTCAAGCTATTGGAATACCGATATTGGTAAGTCCGGAACGGCCATCGGATTCCCATCTTTTGTGGTGAAGAGCTTCCCGTCGAAACCCACGTATTACGAAACTGCAGGTCCTTTCTGGGAGGCATTGCTGAGCAATACTCTAGTCATCGATGGAAAGAAGATATGGGATATTCAGGCGGAATTCCTGACAAAAGTTGTAAACAAGGTCGATAATTACGACAGCGTGGCAGGATACGAAATACTGAACGAGCCACATTTATGGTCAAAGACTCAGTATGACAAGCTCGGCAATTACAACACCTACATGGCCCAAAAGATTAGGGCAGTCTCGGACAAGAAAATAGTCTTTGACAGAGAGACTACCAAGGAATTCATGAGAGATCCAACTCTGGAATACAAGATTGTTCCAAAGGGAGTATCAAAGCTGGTATACGGTCCGCACCTCTATTCGCCTCCTACAGCTGGTGGCGGTGGAGACAAGCAGCTCAATAACATAAAGCAATGGGCTCAGGAATGGGGCGTAGAAATAATGATAGGCGAATTCTCCGCTCACAGCCAGACCGACATGAATGCATTCCTGAAGGCATGGAAGGACGCTGGCTTTGGCTGGACGTACTGGAAGTGGAGTAGAGCAACTGGCACCGGAGCAGGTCACCTGGGCAACGTAGTGTTCGAAAGCGATACCGTAGCCAAGACGGAAGCTCTCAAGCAGCTGCTAGCTGCCTACAACACCGTGTACTGACAGGTCGAGGCCATCCGATAGAAAGCGCTCGGCAATCGGTCGTTCAGGTCAGGAAAAGTCCTGGACTTCCTACGTTGCCTTGGCTTGACCTCTCTTTCTTGTTTTTTCTTATTGAAATGCTATCTCTTGGCAGAAAGAATCTTGATCGCGTTCTCGTATTCCTTCATCGTATTGATAGGTACCCAATTCTTGGTTTCTACGAACATGCTAGCAAGCTTGTGCTCGCTGGCCAAATAAGGCATGACGACTGACTCAAATTCAATCGGGTGCGGATGATTAAGGTCGATCTTTTCATCGATAATGTTGTAGACTTCTGGTTCGAAAGCGTACATGCCTATGGACGTGGGTAGTTTTACCATCGGTTTTTCCGTGAATTTTCTAATTACGCCATGTTCGTTTACTTCAGCCACGCCAAAAGGATATTCCGTGCCTGGAACCAGCACTATGGTTGCCGATGTTGCCTGCCTGCGCATCGAATCTGCGTGATGCATCAGTAGCCTCGAGAATATTCTTTCTTCGAGGACAATGTCGTCTGGAAAAACGACCATGCATCTCCTGGTCCTATCGATCTTGTTATTGACAATCGCGTACTTGAAGGCCTTGCCCTTGCCCCATCCTATCGCGCCTGCCGGGTCAATGCTGTACGTGGCACTTATGCCGTACTTGCTCCCGTCGCCAATATGATCGACGACCATTTCAGCCTTGTGTCCGAGCAGGAAGACAAAGTCCCTGAACCCTTCCTTTGTCAGGGATTCTATGCACATGTCTACAAGTTTCTTGCCCGAAATTTCAAGCAGGCATTTCGGTACTTCCACGCCAAGCCTCTTGGCCCTTCCGCCTGCGATTACTATGACTTGCGTTCGTTCTACCAGGTCGTCATACCATTTCTTCATCGCCATCGCAGCTCATTGCCCCTTAATGTCAGTACGTGCCACCTTCTTTAGCAGTTCGATGTTATGCACCGGACCCGGGTCTATTCCTCTCGAGATCGCAAGATATACGCTGACAAAATCTCCCAAGTAGCAAAGGGAAAGCAGCCGTGCGAGTTCAGATTTTCCCCTGGTCCAGAGATCGTAAACCTTGGCCCCCTTCGCCTCGGCGAGACGCTTTGCGGCCTCCACTTTGGCGTCTATCCCCTCCTCGTGCTCCCGGACAGAGTCTCTTAGCAACAGCAGCGCGTAGTCCTTTACCTGTGCATTGTCAGGATGATGCCATGATTCAATTTCATTGTGCAGTAGTTCTGGAAGGACATCTGTGTAGCAGTGGGCCTTGGCGTTTTCGTTAATCTGCTGTTTCCACCTGAGGGCCACGACGTCGGTAAACTCGCTTTCACCATAAACAACAGGAAACCTGCCCAGAAGCGCAAGCGCGAGCAGGCGCGCCGGATTGCTGTTCTGCGGAACACCTGGTCCGCATTGCTTCTTGACTTCTCGCAGAACCGCCAAAACTTCTGCGATGTCCGAATCAATGGACGGTCCTATTCCAAGCTTATTCAGAGCGCCTAATATGGCGACTAACATGTAGCCCAACGTTGCTCTTGGAAAGCCGTTCTCCGGCACAGCGATCCACGGAATATTCTTTCCGGCGCAAATCGCACCGAGCTCGTATGACGACGTCATGACCAGGTTCTTTGCGCCGACAGAAATAGAGCTGTTCAAAGCATCAAGCGTTTCGCGTGTCTTGCCCGAGTATGTTATAGAAACGACGAGGCTCTCGCTGTTTACAAAACAGGGGAGTTTTGAACTCTTTTGAACGTAGATGGGAATGGCCTGATTCCTTAGCAGTACCTTTACAAAGTCGCCAACCACACCCGAGGCACCCATGCCCATGACGACAATGTTGGCAATTTTTTCTTCAGAAAACTGGCTCGGCATCTTGTGGCTGTTTAGCGAAGCGTATGCTAGCAAGACCTGTGATGGAAAATCCGAGACCTTCTGCAGCATCTGTATAGTATCCTCTTTGAGTGGTACCGTGGTCAACTAACTTAATGCGATCCGACATGGAAATAAGTCACTATGGACTATCCGCGCCTGTGTTCTGTATTAGATGTTATAGAGCAACTTGAAGTATCTCTTTACCTACTTTCCAAGTCATGATAACTTGAGTATATGGTCTGTGTTGAGGTTCTATATCGCAATGCCGGAGCCAAGTATGCCCCGGGGCAGCAGGCAGATCTTGCTTCGGCATGACGGCATTGGTGAGATTCCCCGCCTCAGTCTGTTTTAGGTCGTCAGTTGCTACCTGGTGGCCCTCTTCCTAAAGAAAGCAAAGGCCCCGAGCGAAGCCAGCGTCGATGCGACCAATGCTAAAGAGCCAATTGGAGACTCGGGCAGAACAAAGAACGATATGTCCAGTGTCACTTCTACGACTTTTCCGTTTCCGAAATCGGCTTCAACCTGCCATGTTCCTTTCTCGTCGGGCACGAATATGTCGGACGCCAATCCGCCAGCAAGTGGAACGGTGACTGTCCTGTCGACGATGTCGCTCGGATCTATCCATCTGAAAATCACTTCGGTTACCTCAGGATCATCGGTTTCAGCCAGAGCTTCGAGCTCGTCTCCTACCGACGCAACGAGGTCAGAAGCTGCAGTCCCTTCAAAAAGATTCAGATCATAGTTGTGTTCGCCGCTGTCTGAAACCAGCGTCCTGTCAAATTTTACGTTGTAATTTCCATCCGAAGTGTCCGTCCAAATAGCGAATACCCTGTCCGCCGGAATGGATGATGCCAGTACGTCGTAATCGCCAGTGTAAAAAGATCCCAGGTTGGCGTTGAAAAAGCCCGAGACTGGAGTAGACAACCAATCATCGTCAGATTCGCAATTTCCCCCGGCTTCAGACACATCGCAGTAATAGTCCATTATCTGCCACGTGGGATTCCCCGTGCCAGACCTATCTCTAGCCATAATGTGAACGGTTCCTCCGTCTCCTTCCGCATCGAATATCGTGATGGATGGATGCCACTGGTCTGCCGAGTCAACCGGCGACGCCGCAACAGGATCGCTAAAGTCGCAACTTGAGTCAGAGCATGAATCTGCATGAGTGTACATCACGTCGCCTCCCGTCCCGGTGTTCCTTTCGGCGTAAACTACGTGAACTCCACCCTCAGTGTCAGCGGTTATTCTTGGAAAACTGTCAACCCTAAAGTCATCGGGCTGTGTATCTGCATCGTCTCCGTCCAGGCATCCGTTTGCGCTGTCACAGATGGCGAATCTGTCAAAAGTCGCTACCGTAAATGTGGGGCCAAAGTTGGTACCTCCGTCAGCAGAAAATCTGAGTCTGATAGAACCGGTGCTGAGGCTCGTCATTTCCATCCACGCCACGTAAATCTTGCCGTCCTTGTCAACGGTAACGTAACATCCCTGGACAAAATTGCCATTCCTTGCCCCTGCCACGCTGTCCAATGTTACTACGGGACCGAGGACAGGCGCCGCCTTTCTTACCTGAATTTTGTCGACCATTTGAGTAGTGGAGCCGAAATCGGTCCAGCAAACATACAAGTTGTCCTTGAAAAGGCTGCCCTCGCTATCATCGACTGCTGCCCATGGCTTGTCGTTAAAGCCTGATGCGGCAGAAGCAATGACCACAGGCGCACCCCAAGTATTGCCATTATCAAGTGATGCCCTGTATCTCACGTCTGTAGTGGAATCAAGAGCAGCAGCAACGAAATAAAACTTGCCGGCGCTATCGACTAGAACTATCTGGTTGAACGTAAATTCTCCTGGTGAACCCCAGGTTCCCTCGTCAATCCAGCTGGTCCCCATGTCGTTGGACCTAGCGATTCTTGCGTTAAACACTCCTGTGGAATCGTCGTTGAATCCAGCGACTATCTTGTTTTCATCGTTAGGGCTAACCGCCATGGACGCTTCTGACGGTATTGCATTTATCGCTCCGTCGTAAACTAGGAAATCCGCTGCCGATTCCCAGATCGTGCTTGTAGAACTGTCAGCAAGAGTGGAGGCAGCCCTGTTTTGCGATGAAACCGGTGCTGCCGTCAACTTGCCCATTTTTTTTGTCAGAAAGTTGATCATTTTTGCCTTTTCTTTCCCGACGCGCTTTGCGACTTCCTTGTCTATCTTTTCACCCGTATCTTCGTCCACTTTCTTTGCTGCGGCCATGTTGAAAGACGCAAAAGGTAGCATCATCAGCAACAAGCCGGCAAGTGCAGCGGCCACAATGAGCCTAGAATTGGATCTAAGAAACACGTCTTTCATCGAAAACGGAAGACCGGGTTGATCTTAAAAGGGGTGTGTATTTCATGATAAGAAATTAGCGTTACTGCACAGTTGTTCGCTACGGTCGAAACCTTGCAGCAAAAGCGGCACGGCCAGACCTCGCAGTTTATCGTTTCCTGCCACCCAGAATGGAGGCGGCCTCTAAAGTAGCGTGAAATTCTGAGAGCGTGTCCGCGATTTTGTGGCGCGAGATCGCCGTATGGCGGATCGCAAAAATTCTCGGCAGGTTCCATCTATATGTACTTTGTAGAGTGGGATTCACTACGGACATCTCGATTTACTGCTCTCAAGCTATTCTCAATTCATCTTAATGTCCCAAGCGCGCAGACATTAAAACAATCGCCGGCGAATGGTCAAGTCCCAACAACAAGGAAACCTTCCTCACGACCTTCGGCGATGCAGGAATTGCAAGCACTTACTGGGCATTTGGCTGTTTTCGTTGTCAGGTCGACAACAGCCTTCTGAACGACAATGTGAAACTGAACCCGGCGGGTGTTGGATACAGAAACGCGATCGAACAAGTGTACGACTAGTATTTTTAGAGTGAAAAACAACGTGTCGAATCGCAGGTTTTCCGAAGCTGTGGTCTGACTAGACCGCGCCTGACAGGTTGAAGAGCCTACCATCAATTATGGTTCTGTGGTTCCTTTCGCAGTTCTTACAGACGAGCACCTTGTAGGCAGGATAGTCGAGATTCATCTGGATATCCTCGTATCTAATGGTGTTCCCGCATTCGCACTGGATTTCCCTTCGAAAGACCTGATCTGGAGAGGAAGTCATTACATGTGTGAGATAGTAACCGGTATATAATGAAGTAAGGAATTCACAGATGCCTAATCAGAAACAGTAATTACATAAGTTTCATTCTGTGTGTCCAGATTACCTCGAGCGACAATAGCCTAACTTTCGTTCAGCTTTCATTGGAAAAGAAAAAAGGAAAGAAAAGGAGTGGTAGATTCGAATCTACTCACAGTTCACTTTAGGATCTGGGTCCGTCACACACGTTTCGATGCCTGGACCGCCGTCGACTTGGTCGTTGCCTACTACGCCGTCAAGCGAGTTCACCGCGCTGTCGTTACCAGGGCCGCCATCGATGATGTCGTTGCCCACGTCACCAGGGCCGTCTCCCCACAGCCTGTCCGATCCATCTCCACCGTGCATTTCGTCGCTGCCGTCCAGACCATAGAGGGTGTCATCGCCGGGTCCTGCGTCCAGGAAGTCGTTGCCCGGCCCTGCCAGCAACTTGTCAACGCCGGTGTCAGTGCCGCCGAACAAATCGTCATCTCCGTCAGCTCCGTATACCCTGTCGTCATTTAGCCCGCCGTCAACCAAGTCATTGCCAGCGCCACCAAAGGCACCGTCTACTCCAGCATCGCCAAAGACATTGTCAGTGCCGGCATCGCCAAACACAGAGTCGTCTCCCGCGTTGCCGTGGACAACATCGTTGTTAGGTCCTCCGTAGATGACATCGTCATTGTTGTCGCCGTTCAGATTGTCGTTGCCGTTCTGTCCAAACAGGAAGTCATTGCCGTTTCCTCCGTTTATCGTGTCGTTGCCGTCCATTCCACACATGATGTCGTTGCCGTCGCCGCCGTTGATCGTGTCTACTCCTGCGCTTCCCCTAATGATGTCGTTGCCTGGCGTTCCGTTTATTGTACCAGATCCGGTTATTGCACTCGGGTCATCACATGTATCTTCACCAATCGAACTGTCAAGTTCACAGTCAACTTCCACATCTCCAGGATCACTGATGCAAACGTCTGCAAGCAATGCTGTTACCGGCGCTGCTGTATTGCCTGTACCTTCACCGTTGCCATCTAGAAAGTCGTTGCCAGACACTCCGTCCTGATCACTGAGTACGTCGTCATCCCACCAGCCGTTCAAGATGTCGTTGCCCGGGCCGCCGACAAGGTTGTCAAATCCTGCTTCGCCCAATAGGAAGTCGTTTCCTTCGCCGCCTTCCATGTTTTCATTACCGCCGGCACCCGCGAGAATGTCGTTTCCTTCGTCACCGAACATTTCTTCACTGCCGATGCCGCCTTCTAGGAAGTCATCGCCTAGGCCACCATTCATTAGCTCGTTGCCCGAGCCCCCTCTTACCACGTCATTGCCATCGTCGCCCGCGATACCTGCACCTCCTTCTCCGTCATTGATGTAATCATCACCATCTCCACCTGAGATGGACTCGTCTGATGCGCCATTTGCCTCAGTAAAGATAGTGTCGTCACCATTTTCACCGAATACTACTTCGCTGCCTCCGCCGCCAAGTACCAGATCATTGCCAGCGCCCGTGTAGATGGTGTCGTCTCCTTCGCCGCCAAAGATCTTGTCATCGCCGTTCATTGCGCATATCGTGTCGTCGCCTCCGTTGCCAAAAATGTTCTCGCTGCGGTGTGAGCCCAGGATTACGTCGTTCCCTGCTGTTCCCTGAATTGAGTTGTTCACGCCAACTATTGTTGGGTTTGCACATGCATTAGGAACCGTACCGCCTACGGGACCAGCTGGCGGACTGCCCGTTCCAACCAGCGTCTCGCATCCAAGCTGACGGTCCGGATCTGTTGTACATTCGTCGGCTGTGCCACCGCCACCATGCACAAAGTCGTTCCAAGACACACCGTCGTTGCTAAAGATATCGTCATTGCCGTTTGTACCAGTAAGCCGGTCGTTTCCACCGCTGCCGGTTAGCCTGTCAAAGGCTCGGCCGCCTTCAAGGAAGTCGTTGCCGGCCTCGCCGTCTAGGACGTTATCGCCTGCCCCTCCAAAAAGGATGTCGTTGCCGTCTCCGCCGAATTCATTATCATTGCCGTCTCCGCCATGGATAAAGTCCGCGCCAGGACCGCCGAATCCTTCATCGTCTGGTACGCCGACTTGAGTATTGGTGCTATCACCGAGGTAGAGAACGTCGTTGCCTTCTTCGCCAAAGACTGTATCTCCGCCAAAGCCGCCAAATACCTGGTCGTCTCCTATCCCGGAATAGACGGTATCTTCGTGATTACCGGTGTAAATGTCATCGTTGCCTGGGCCACCATAGATCGTATCGTCTCCATCAGCCGTGACGATGAAGTCGTGGCCATCTAGTCCACAAACGATGTCGTCGCCTTTCTTTGCGAATATTATGTCGTTACCATTTGTTCCTCTGATTATGTCGTTTCCATCGGTGCCATATTTCGTGGCGCCGTTGCCAGTCATTACTATGGTGGCGTTGGCACACGCATCATCATAGTCCACTGCAGCGTTCGCGTTAGTCCATGCCAATGTTGGCAGCATGGAAGCAATCGCCGCGATAAGGAGCATCAGACTTAAGGGGTTCCTCATATCTTGCGTTTTACTTGGTGAGACAATATTAAACGATTATGACATAGCTGGTCATGAGCAGTTGAAAAGGAGGTATGTAGCAGTACGTATAGAAC
>JANWIX010000008.1 GCA_025449675.1 Nitrososphaera sp.
CTATGGAGGTCGCAAAGCAGATCCTCGCTCGAGGGGAGCTGAATCTTACCACGGACCAGCGCAGGAAAATGGTTGAAGAAAAACGCAAACAAATAGTGCAAATAATAAACAAGAGCTTTGTTGACCCAAAGACCCACTTGCCGCACCCGATAGTGAGGATTGAAGCGGCACTGGAAGAGGCGCGCGTCTCGATAGACCCGTTCAAGAAATCGGAGGACCAAGCAAAGGGGGTAGTTGACTCGCTTCGAAAAATACTCCCGCTAAGGTCAGAAACCGTGCGCCTTACGGTGACAGTCCCTCCACAGTTTGCCGCGCAGTCGTACAGCATACTAAAGTCAACAGGCGATTTTAAGGGTGAAGAATGGCTATCTGACGGCTCCCTGAGAGCGATTGTGGAAATGAACGCAGGCATGAAAGGCCAGTTCCTTGACAGGCTGGGCTCCGTTACAAAAGGCTCCGCCCAGGTAAAGGAAGGATGACTAGCCAATCCAAATTTGCGAAAGCCGAACGCTATTTCATCCATTCTCTGTCTTCCAGGTACCCGATGAGTCTCAGCATCTCCTCCATTCTAGCCTTCCCTCCTGCTTCACTTCTGCACGATTCGTAATGTCTTGAAAGCTGATGATCCTCCTCCTCGGACAGGCTTCCCGTATGCTGTATCTTGCTGAAGAACATGTCCTCTTTTCCGGTGTGGTCAGAGACAAAGACCGCATATGACTTTAGAAATCTTGCAATCGGCTCTTTGTCTTTGTTGTCCCATTTCAATCCGTCTTTGTCGTCGGTGTGTTCGGTGAGGGCATCTAACTCCCGTCGCAGCATTATCGCGATTCTTCGTCCAAGCTCGTGCTCGATGAGGAACTTGTGTATGTCTTCAGAAAAGCCATCCTTATCTCTGGTCATCGGAAAATATGCCTTCTCCTCCTTTCCATGATGGAACGCATCTACAAACTCTTCAATGACCACTGAAATAATCTGAATCTCTTCCTTTGGGATGTCTTGATTCAGGTACAGCTTGTCCGAACATTTTTGCGCGATGGCTCCTATCCTCCTTACTATGAGATGTTCCCGTAAGAGGTTCTCGGTGGAGCTCAACGGATTACATTCAACCCTTGCCTATTTCAACCTCCGTACAACACTTTATCAGCCCATCTCTGAATAATATGTACCAGCGATAATTTTCTTGCCTGCCTGATTGCTGTGAGTGGAATTGCCTTCAACAGCTGTTTATTTAGGTTATTATATAAGTCACCTGTTACTACTGACCAGCAATATACAGGAGACAAGTGAAAATTGAACATTGATGTTGGTGTGTTTCTAGAAGGGCTTTATGGCCTGGCGGTGAGCCGTTGAAGCATGCACGATGTGAAAAGAAGGTATGTGATCCCGGGAGACAAGATCGCAGACGGTAATTTCAGACCTCTGATGAATGTTATAAAATCCGGTAATGCTCTTGTTGCCACAAGAATTGGCATCGCAGAAACAGGACGTGATGGAGTCAAGGTCATACCGCTATCAGGCGTTTACATCCCCCGAGTCAATGACCTTGTTATTGGCAAAATAGTTGATCACTCGTCACTCTCGTGGGAGGTCGATATCAATTCGTGTTTTTCTGCCCACTTGCCAGCTCAGGACGTCTTTGGACGAGACTTTTCTCCGGCAAGAGATGACATGAGCAAGCACTTTGCCGTAGGTGATATGATAACGGCCAGGATAATGGCTTTCGACAGGACCAGGGATCCCATGTTGACTGTGCAAGACAGGGATTTGGGCAAGGTTCCAAGAGGAGAGTTGCTAAAGATCTCTGCGACTAGGGTCCCGCGGCTCATTGGGAAGCGAGGTTCCATGATTCAGACAATTGAACAGGCCACGCAGACCCGAGTGCTGATAGGTCAGAACGGAATCGTGGTCGTCACAGGTAGAGATCCGGAAGGAATAAAACTGTCCGTCCGGGCGATCCAGATGGTTGAAGATGAGGCCCACACTGCCAACTTGACGCAGCGGATAAAGGTGTTGTTGAACGTGCCTGACACGCCGCAGGAGATTACTCGTGCTCCAATTGGCAATGGTGATGCCAAATCCGGAGAGATCGATTCCAACATGGGCGAAGTGGAAGAAGAATTAGAGGTTGAAGGTGAAAAATAGGAAATGACTCAAACAAGAAATCTGATTGATGAAAATGGAAAAAGAACAGACGGACGCACGGCAGACGAGCTACGGGAAGTAAAGATAACCGTCGGTACGGTAAGGAATGCCGATGGGTCTGCCTTTATAGAATTTGGCAAGAACAAGATAGTCGCGGCAGTCTATGGGCCACGTGAAGTGCATCCAAAGCACATGGCTCAACCTGACAGGTGCGTGCTGCGTTGCAGGTACCACATGTCCCCGTTCTCAACTGATACGCGCAAGAATCCAGCGCCGTCCAGAAGGGAAGTCGAAATTTCCAAAGTCATGCGGGAGGCGCTGGAGCCGGCACTCATGCTAGAGGACTACCCACGGGCAGCTATTGATGTCTATGTCGAAGTGCTCCAGTCCGATGGCGGCTCAAGGTGTGCGGGCATAGCGGCTGCTTCTGTGGCTCTCGCTGACGCGGGCATCAACATGCGCGACTTGGTTTCTGCATGCGCCGCAGGAAAAGTTGACGAGCAGATCGTGCTTGACATTAACGACACTGAAGACAAGGAGGGAGGCGCGGACATGCCAGTCGCATACATGCCTCGCCTTGAACAAGTTACGCTCCTCCAGCTCGATGGCAAGCTTTCACAGGAGCAATTCAACGAATGCCTCGACAAGGCTATCTCTGGCTGCAAGATTGTATACGAGATCCAGAAGCAGGCCTTGATGCAGAAATATTTTGGCAACGAGACAGAGCTAAAAGAGGAGGTAGCAGTGCAATGAGCGCATCACGACGATCGCCGGTAATTGTGGAACATTTGCGCAAGCAGCAGATGTGGGATGCCCTAGCGAAAGGCAAGCGGCTCGACGGCAGGGAGTTTGACGATCAACGGCCGCTCGAAATCGAACTTGATGTTATCAAGAAGGCTAACGGTTCAGCAAGAGTAAAACTGGGCCACTCCGAGGTAATCGCCGGCATCAAGGTGTCAACGGGCGAGCCATTCGAAGGCCTTGAAAACAAGGGAGCACTCATCGTTTCAGCAGAAGTGCTTCCGATAGCATCACCGCATGCCGAGCCGGGTCCACCCGACGAAGAAGTGATCGAGCTTGCCAGAGTTGTAGACAGGGGAGTCAGGGAGTCGGAGATGATAGATCTGGAAAAACTGGTGCTGGTCCCGGGCAAGGTCGTATATACGGTATTTGTTGACTGCAGCATAGTCAACACGGATGGTAATCTGTTCGATGCGACTTCCTATGCCGTCGTGGCTGCGCTTCTTAGTGCAAAGCTCCCCGTGCTAAAGATGGAAGGAGAAAAGGTGGTTGACACGAGCGAAACGCGCGACATGCCTATCACAACGATACCCATCTCGATAACAGCCGCAAGAATAGGGGACCATGTCCTGATAGATCAGGGCCCGGAGGAAGAGGCATGCATGGATGCAAGGATCACGATAACCACAAATGAAGAGGGTTTCTGCGCAGTCCAGAAAGGATTTACGGGCTCGTTCACCGTGGAGCAGTTAAAGAAAGCGGCGCAGTCCGCAAGGGTAAAGGGCGAGGAGGTTCGCGCAAGATTGAAGGAGTTGACTGCAAAGTAGCATGGGTCGCAAGAAAGCCTCGACTAACCTGAAAGGTCTCGGGATCAAGTTCGGCGCTACGGTGCGCAAGCGATACGGCAAGGCTTATCGGACTTTGCATAAAAAACGAACGTGCCCCTCATGTGGCTCGGTCAGATTTGGCAGGGTGGCCTCTGGGATCTGGCTTTGCCCGAAATGTCACTTCAAGATTGCATCCGGGGCATACGATGTTGACGTCGAAAAAGTGCAGAGCTGAAATACGCGTATCGACCAGCTCACGGCGCGTCGCGAACTCATTAAGTGCTGCCCTCGCACCAGATCTTAAACGGCTGCCAAAAAATGATGGCAGCGCAGAAATTTCTTTGGAGGGAACTTCTGTTGTCTTTGTGATCGAAACGCCTGATCTTCCAACTCTGAGAGCCAGCATTCACTCCTTCTTGATGCTCTCTAATGCGGCATTGCGCTGTCTATCGGTATGATTTTATAGGTTGCCGATCTGTCTAGCCAATGCTAATGAGTGAGCAGGAACTCCCACCTTGGCTGAGGGAGCAGGTGTCGCGCTTGCAACAACTACAACAGAACTTGCAGGCTATAATGATGCAAAAACAGCAGCTAGAAGTTGAAAACGTTGAAACAGACCGCGCACTAGAGGAGTTAAAGAAAGCCGGAGTGGATGATGCAGTATACAAGAACGCTGGCTCGGTACTGATCAAATCAAAAAAGGAGGAAGTGGTCAAGGAGCTGGAGGAAAGGAAGGAATTATCAAACACAAGGGTCATGGTCCTGACAAAACAAGAGACAAGGGTCAAGGAGAACCTGAAGGAAGTTGAAAACAAGATAAACGAGATGATACGTGGAATGCAAGGTTCAGCATCAGGCGGATCACCCCCGACAGGTGCAGGTCAGCCACCAAAACCACGTGCCGAATAAGAAATTATAGAGGGCAGACCAACAGAGTAGCGAGTGCCTGCCTTTAGAATTGTCATTGATGAGAGAGAAAAGAATAGCGGCATTCCTGACCTGCTCAGGAAATCCGGCGTAAGGTTGGATTTTTCACAGCTCGCAGTCGGAGATTACATTGTTGCTCCCGAGATAGCAGTTGAAAGGAAAACCGTAGGTGACCTGATAAGTTCGATCTACGACGGGAGACTCTACTTACAATGCTCAGAGCTTGTCAAGCACTTCCAAAAACCCGTTGTCGTTATTCAGGGAGATATTGCCGACCTTGAGCAAATGCCTGATGCCAGGGAAGGGAGCCATGCCAGACGACTTGTGGACAAGACTGCCCTTGCGTACGATGCTCTTGCAACCGTTGCAGCAGATTTTCGAATACCGATAATTCATACTCCTTCCTCTCGCCAGACGGCTCAGATTCTGATCTCGCTTGCCAGCAAAGGACTACAAGAGGGAAAGGCAGCGGGGCCGCTTTTACGAAAGATAAAGAAGGAAAACCCGATTTACATACAGCAACTGTCAGTTCTCGCCTCTATCCCAGGGGTCGGCGAAAAGCTAGCGGCGAGAATGTTATTAAAATTTCGGACGCCCCACCGAGCGCTAAACGCAACGGCTGCAGAGCTGGCAACCATACCCGGCTTCGGAAATGCAAGAGCAGAACGCGTACGAAAAGTCCTTGACATGACTGGTGCTGACCGCAAGGTGATGCAGAGAACACTCTTTGATTCTTTCGCAGAAATGTGAAATCAAGAAACTACTTTCCAGCGACAAAAATCGAACGCTAGTTGGCTGCAAGCGGCTAGCAATGATTTTTTGAAGTTCAGCTCTGAAAACGTCCGCCCCGATAGCTTACAAAATGGGAAAGATCCTCCGCACTCATGTGATTTTTCTATACTTTCGCCTCAACATATTGCCACAAAGAGGACATTCCTTCTTTTCCCCGCCAAAAGTCTTTGCGCAAGCGCTGCAATATCTTATCCACTTCCTGGTTTCCTTGATCTTTTTGCCCGGAGTAGCAGGGATTACGGAAACACCCAGCAGGGATGCCACGTTTGCGACGGCAAAGTCGTCGGTTACAAGGGCAGTGTCAAGCTCTAATGCGAGGGCAACTATAGAAAAGTCTGCAGGAGACAGAGCAGAGTCTCCGGTTTTACTTGCGGCCGCCCTGACCTTTTCCAACTGAGCACCTGTCGGTTCTTTCACTCTAAGTTTGCCGGCTTCCATTACGGTCTCTAGGGCAGAGTAGGAACTCTTGATGTGCCTGACTTCCCTGAAGACCTCTTCAGTCGTGTAAAACGTCTTGTCGTCGGAGGATAGAAATGAGATGCCCGTGTAAAAGGCGGCGGCATCAAGCACTAGACTAGAATCCAAGCTGGGAGAACCCGAGCTTTGAAAGTTGTCTCATCCCCTTCTTGTGCAGGCGAAGAAATGTGGCATCATCAGAAAATCTTGATATCCTGATGGGCCTGTCCGGGTCCCCCCTGAAGGTTTCCTGCCCGTCAACTATGATGTGCGATTCATAGGTACTCTGAATAGTGATCTCTTCCACGGGTATGACGAGCTGCGGCATCCTGTTGACCGATGCCATTGGGCTAAGTATTAGACAGCTCATCCCTTCATGGAGTACGGGCCCTCCAATGGAGAATGAATGCCCGGTGGAGCCGGTGGGCGTAGAGATCACTATTCCGTCCATTCTCTGCTTTATTTCGTCGCCCATCAATTTTATAGACATGACTGGCGTTCTTGTCAGGCTCACCCTTGTGATCAGTATGTCGTTTAATGCTGGCGGAAATGCGGTGCTGCCGGAAAAAGCCTGTATCCTTATGCGCGAATCGTAAAAGTATTTGCCTGCGAGTATCGCGTTGACAGCTTCATCCAGTGACTCTGAATCTACTTCCGCCAGAATTCCCCTGTGGCCTCCGCTGTTGATGCTAAACAGCGGGGCTTTTCCCGGAATCGTCCGGAAGGCCCGCAATGTCGTTCCGTCTCCTCCTATCGCGATAAGGAGGTCTAACTTTATGCCAACTAGATCTTCTTGTCGTAGACTCGTCGCCCCTTGAATCTTTAGTGGCAACACGCAGTAAGCCTTAACCTTGTTTTTTTCCAAGAGCTTTGCAACCCTGGCGGCTGCTATCTCTGCCTCACTGCTGCCTATCTTGGTGATTATGGCGACGGTGCGGATCCCTGGAGCCATTTATGTTAAAAGCGCAACTATTGCCGCCTGGGAGTTATTAAATTCATTTGGTTGGTGGGCAAAGCTCTTAAGTACAAGTTCGGGCTAGCCGTCGTCTATGACGAGTTATTCACATCCTGAGGTTTTGTGCGAGACAGACTGGGTTGCAGGGAATTTGAAAAGTGGGAACGTGCTACTACTCGAGGTTGATTATGACCCCGAAAACGCTTACAAACAGGGTCATTTGCCAGGAGCGCATCTGGTGTGGTGGAAGCGGGACATCAACGATCCCATCCGGCGCGACATCATTAGCAAGAAACAGTTTGAAGAGCTAATGGGAAGGGTAGGCGCTACTGCGGACACGGAACTAGTCCTATACGGAGACTTTAACAACTGGTTCGCTGCCTTTGCATTCTGGGTTTTCCAGTACTATGGCCACAGGAAAATCAAGATAATGAATGGCGGACGCAAGAAATGGGAACTCGAAAAGAGGGAATACACAAAGGAAGAGCCGCCTGCCCAATCATCAAGATACGTTGCGAATCCGCCAGACGAAGGAGTCCGGGCCTACGTGCCCGATGTCAAAAGGGCGATGGAAAAAATGGACATCATGGCAATGGTGGACGTAAGGTCGCCAAAGGAATTTTCAGGCGAAATTACAGCTCCTCCAGAATATCCTACGGAGCATGCCCAGCGAGGGGGCCATATACCTGGTGCCAAGAATATCCCGTGGGCCCAGGCAGTGAGAGACACCGATGGCACATTCAAGAGCACCGAAGAGCTCAAGGCACTGTACGAAGGCAAGGGCATAACCCCGGACAAGAATATCATCTGCTACTGCAGGATAGGCGAGCGTTCATCGCACACTTGGTTCGTACTGAAATATTTGCTCGGTTACCCGCTCGTCCGAAACTACGACGGTTCTTGGACAGAATGGGGCAACATGATAGGGAATCCGATAGAGAAATAAGTCGTAACCCTCACCCTTTTCTTTGATGGAAGGCAGCCTGATCAAGAAGGGTCAATTCTATTTTATCTTTGAGCGTGGGGTAGATCTGGTTCTTGAAGACAAGACAAAGAGAGGGCTTGAAGTGCGAGAGCATGTAATGGACGAGAAGTATCGCGTGGAGGCAGACAAGGGCGTTATCTATGACATGGATGGCATTGGACACAAGGTCGGAATAAGGTGGTACTTTCCACGATCAGAACATTCGCTTGAACAAGTAACCATCATCGCGGAGGAGATAGAATCCCGATACCGTGCAATAAGGGAAATGACATGCCCTGATGACGAATGAATCGAACGATATGGCAGCAGGTTGAAACGCTCGAGCGAAAACCTTTTAGGAGATGCAGAATTACTGATTTCTAGACCTACACATGTCTGCCTTGCTGAAGGATAGAGTCTGGACCATGCTGTCCGAAGTGGCAAAGAGAGGCGTTTATCCGTTGCATGGAAACAGGCTTGGCCTCTATCGAGTTCCGGTAGAGTTTACCGACAAATCAGAAATATCTGGGATAATGAATGATCTAAAAAGCTCGGGTTTCAAGATAGACACTCACGCTGATAGGATCTACATCACCTACAAGTGGACTGAAAGTGGTGTCGACCCGGTTACCAACGACGAGCTTGCGGCAGATCTGAACATTACAGTTGAAATAGTTACGGGAGAGGTAGTCGACCTGATTTATCAGATAAGACAGCTCGAATACTTTGGCGATCCTTACTGGATAAAGAACTACAGGCAAAAGGCGGATCAGAACGCCAAGATGATCATTGACACTATTATTCGGAATACCAGGATAGGCGACAAACTCATTGCCCACTGGCAAAAGGCGGAAAAACTATCCCTAGAGGCGGCGATAAAGAAACTTGAAGAGATCACTCCTCTGGCCAAGAATCCGAAACCCCGAAGCGCAACAGCCCCACCTCCTATGGCACAGCCATCAGCAGCACCAAAACCCGCACAGGCCATGCCTGCACCGACTGCCCCTGCAGCCGGTGGATCAACCACCATATCGCTATCGGGAACAGGCACCAGCTATGGCAAGGTCGAAGGCCCGATAGACCAGAAATTCAAGGAAAAGAGGCAGGCTGCCGGTACTTTCCAGGGCATCAAGGTATGGGGCC
>JANWIX010000009.1 GCA_025449675.1 Nitrososphaera sp.
AACGGCATCCACCTAGTCGCTGACATCGCATTAAGTGGCGATCAGAAATCAAAAGGCCTGGCAGTGAAAGACGATCTCAAAGAGAGTGAAGCTATGTTATTTGTCTTCTCGAAGGAAAATGAATATGGATTCTGGATGAAAGGCATGAAATTCCCGATAGACATCATATGGCTCGATAGCAACATGGAGGTCGTCCATATTGAGCACAGCCTCGAGCCATGCGGCCCTGATTCATGTCCAACATACAGGCCAGACAGCGAGGCGCTCTACGTGCTAGAGACAGTCGCAGGATTTGCCGTAAAGTATGATGTGGTCGAAGGGACGCTAGTAGAGTTTGATCCCAGCCTACTATGAAAGATTAGTTCTTGGAACAAGCGACTGGAGGAATCAACCACCACGTTTCCGATCAGCTCTCCACCATACCTCCGCATTCTATCACGAGGATTCCGTCGTTGCTGACTCTCCTCTGCGCCGTCCGATGTTACAACAGGTGCTTTCTCAAACGGCGACTGCCTTCTCCGGGGATTGCGTGAATGACTTCGTTGACTCCGGCAACTTCCTTGACTTTTTCAATCACTTTCTTGGCATGACGAGATCCTGTCAGAATGTGGACATTTGGTCCCGCGTCCGTTCCTGCAAACGCCGGTACACCCTCGCTGCGAAGCCGGATTACAGCGGCAAGGACATCTTCAGTGGCACTTGACCAGTAATCAAGAGGCGGCTTGGTGTTCATACACACTGCTCTGAAAAGCATATTATCTGCTTCGTAGACTTTTCCGAGCCCTTCCAGATCCCTGATGGCTACAGCTTTGGCGGCTTGCTCTACGTGAGTTTGTGCCATCTTGACAAAATTGGAATACACTTTCTTAGGGCAAGTCTGCTTGGAAAGGCGCATGCCCTCTCTTGATTTTACCTTCTTCATCCCGGGGTCAACGATCGCTATCAAATCGCAGAGATCCCAGTGCTTCTCATCCCAGAGCTGGACACCAAAAGACTCTTCATCGGCGCCAGTTTGAAGTTTGACAAACCCGCCAAATACCGACCTAGCAGCCGATCCGCTTCCCCGCCTCGCCATTATCGAAACGCGCCTCTTGTCCACTCCGCCGTCGATAAGCCCTGCAAACGCCTCAGCGAGTGCTGAGGCCGCAGCTGCGGATCCTGCCAGCCCGCTTCCCACCGGAAATGTTTTCTTTGTTGCTACAATCAACTTTTGTTTGAATCCCGTATAGTGTCGCATGATGTTCAGGTGGCGGACAAAGTCGTCGCGGATCCCGCCCTTGTCCTCGCTGCCGTCTATGATTACCCTGTCCCCTTGCGCGTCCCCTGCAGTTTTCAGAGTGACAGTGTAGTCCAACTTGCGATTCACCCCACAAAGAGTCATGGAAAGACTGGTCCTAGACGGGATGTTCAGGTGATCGTCAGTGTTGCCCCAGTAGATGACTATGGCTTTGTTCGGATGCGCCATGGCAGTAGAAAGCAATTAGCACCGGCATCTCCAATGCGTTCTAAATCATTATCGCTTCTATTCTTCTGGCTTTTCGGGTTCAGTTTCTTCTTCGACTTCGGAGGCGGTCTCGACGTAGTCAGGCGGCTGCTCCTGCTTCTGGACCTTTCTGGCGAACACCAGGTACGTCGTGTGTCCTATCATCCTCATTGAGGGGCGTGTCATCCCCTCTCTTGCCTCGATGGTACGGATCATCAGCTCGACACTGTCCACATCTGTGAACCCGGATCGCTTCAGCTCTGTGGCGGTCTTTTCGATCTGGTTCATGGTGGGACAGATCGCAACAAAAGCGCCGCTGCCTTTCAGCGCGGCGTACACTTGATCTATGACAGTCCAGGGGTCTCCTAGGTCCACGACCGCAATGTCGGCTTCCCGAACATCGACGCCTTGGTGCGGGTCATGCTGGTTCATGGTCACGAAATCTATCATCCCGGCCTTCTCTAGGTTACGCCTAGCTATCTCCATGAACTCTGCGTTGACATCGTAGCTGTAAATATGGCCTTCAGGCTTTACAATCCCTGCCATAAACGTAGCAAGCGCGCCGGAGCCAGTGCCTATCTCTAGTACTTTTGATCCATTCTTCAGGCCCGTCCTGGCAGCGATGTAGCCTAAATCTTTTGGATAAACGATCTGAGTTCTGCGCTCTGATTTCATAATAAAGTCATGCAGCGTTGGTTCTATGAGGAAAACGACCTTGCCTTCCGTTGTCCTGACCGCCGATCCATACTCCATCCCTATGGTCGAAGAAATGTCGATGATGCCAAGATGAGTGTGGAGCTTCTTGTCCTGCGTGACTTTTGCGAGCCACTTTTTGCGCGGCGTGTGGAAAAGGAGCACATGCCCGCCTTCCTGGATCTTGGCCAATACAGGATAGGGCTGCAAGATCTAGGGGATAAAAATCAACCTCAAGGCATGACACGCGTCTGATTCTGTGTCCTACATTCTTTCGAGCGCAGTCAATCCAAGGATCTTGAGTGAGTTCTCCAGTGTAATCCCGAATGCCTTTACAAGTCCAAGCCGGGCCATTCTGACCTCCGCGTTCTCTTCCTTTAGCACCGGAACTTTCTCGTAAAAGAGGTTAAAGGCCGTCGCAAGCGAGTATGCGTATCGAGCAAGCGACTTGGGCGAAAGAGACTTTACGGCATCTTCCATTACAAGGTCAAGCTTGGAGATCTCTTTGATCACCGAAACCTCCGAGTCGTGGGCCAGGAGCTCGAACCGGCCACTGGTAATCTGCTCGCCGGATTTTTCCAGGATCCTTTGCGACCTTGCATATGCGTATTGGAGGTAGGGACCTGTGTCTCCTTCAAGGCTGAGTGATTCCTTGATGTCAAAGGTAATACTCTTGTCGAGATCCTGTTTTATCATGTTATATCGAAGCGCAGAAATTGCGATCTCCTCAGCAATTTCGTGCAGCCGGCTATCCTGGAGATCGGGATTCCGTGTCCTTACTTCTTCAAATGCCTTTGCATGCAGGGTGTCCATAACATAGTCGGCATTCACATAGATGCCTTTTCTCCCTGACATGTGCATGAACTGCCTCTCTCCTATATCGATTCCAAGTGTCTTTGCAGTTTCAGAGCTGATCGTGACAGCCTCGTAGCCAAGGTGGTGGTATTGGTGATTCCCTTCTCGGGTTCCTATTTGGGCAAGGACCTGCGATATTATCCTCTGCAGGCGGCCCTGGCGCGAGTCTATAATAGTAATCACCAATTCACCGCCGTTGAACCCTTCCTGCAGCCTATCGCCATCCGGGGCAGTTCTGTAAAGCACAGAACCATCCCACTGCTTTGTGAATTCCTTGTAGGAGAATGGATCTTCGACTATTCCTAACTTCCATGCCGCATAAGGGATGTCTTTTGCTATGTAGGTGGCTGTCCCATCGCTTCTCACCAGGATCTTGTCTTCTTCCTCCTTGGCCTCTATGACCCAGCAGCCGATGTTCTTGCCTTCAGTTTCGAGCCGGACCATCTTGCTTTTCTTCAGGATCTCAAATGCTTTGATCCACAATCTGGAGGTGACAATCTGCGATTCGAAATTCAAAAGGTCATAGCGAGCTTTCATCCTCCAGCAGGTCCTTAACTGCTCCTGCAGAACTCGCAGCGTGACATCCGCGGCAAAGTGGGCGATATCTGACTTGCCCTCTTCTATTTCACGCAGCACTGCTTTGCGCTTTTCAGCCAGTTCCGGATCCTTTTCGTATTTTTCGTTTATCTTCACATAGACGTCATCGCCGACGTACAGGTCAAATTTCTTGCCTGCGGGCCCATCAACGGGAAATCCGGCGTACTTGAACGCCACGACAATATCTGCGACCTGCAAACCCGAGTCGTCGACATAATTCAGCACTGTAACTCGGTGATTCGTAGCCTTCATCATTCTGTAAAGGGTATCTCCGAGTACTACGTTTCGAACATGTCCCACATGGAGCGCCTTGTTGGGGTTGACGCTCGTATGCTCTATGACCACGTGCCGGCCATGCCCTGAATCATGACTTCCGTAATGCCCCGGATTTTCTAGGACCTGGCCTAGCGTTATCTTTGAAAGCGAGCGATGGTCGGCAAAAAAATTGATGTGCCCGGCGGGGTGAGGCTCGACTGACTTGATGTGGTGGTCTGCCAAAAGCATGGGTCTTATCACCTCGACCAGCTCTGTTGCAATTTTTGCAGGCGGCTTTTTGGCGTGCTTGCCAAGCTGGAAAGCTACATTGCATGTGAGATCTCCGAATTCCTTGCGCGGAGGCTCGGACACTTCAAAAGCGACTGATGGATAGCCTGCTGCTGCTAGGCTCGATTCGACCAGTTTGCGCGCTGATTCTATCAGGAGCCTGAACGTCAAGCTGGTTTGACTCCCAGATAATTTAACGCAAGGAAATCTATTGCTTCGGCCAGCCCTACACCTTCTTTTCCATCTATTGTGTGGGTGGCTCTTGCCTTCACACTCTCCTCTGAATGTCCCAGGGCCACGCTGCAGCCGCAGATTTCAAACATCGAAACATCGGTTTCGCTGTCGCCGATCGCCACGGTCTCTTCCGGATCCGCCTTTAGCAGCTTGAGTGCCTCACTCAATCCCTTGGCCTTGTGCACTCCTCTTTCATTTATGTGAAATGCGTATTTGCTATCCGATAGATAAAGCGCAAGGCCGTGTTCGTCTAGAATTTTCTGGCCTTCCTTCAGATCAAATGTCCGCAGCAGCACGACTTCGGTCATTCTTGGAAAGACGGGCTTTACCTGCACTCCGTCCAGGCTTTTCTTTAGCAATTCATAGCCCCGAACGCATTTTTCCCTGCTTGCAAGCAGCGTGTGTTCCTGAGGCGCCACAGTGATCGCGCCCCCGTTCTCCCCGACTGCAATTCGCGTAGTGCCGCCGAAAACCGCGAGTACGAATGCCTCGATCGAAGATCTGCCCGTAACATAGATCACGTTGTAACCAAGTCTTTCAAGGTGGCGGAGCTTGGCAAGCGCGGCGAGGTGAATCGTGCCCCCGCCATTTTCGGTCAGAGTGCCGTCGATGTCAACTGCAAAAACCCCGAATTTTTTCACAGGCGGAGCTATGCGCGATTTGTTGATTAATAAGTGTAATCAGCCAGTTGCGGGACAGCGCGTTATCATCGAGATCCGCATACTATTTGGAAATATCCATGGTAAGGGATCCTTTGAGCATTTCTCGGAACGCAGACATGTCCTCCGGCGTCATTATGGTTATGGCACCCCCTGCCGTCACCGCCTGAGCCGGTAGCTGAGATAGAGTCCGCATCGGTTTTTCTGATTCGGCAGACGCTATCCTCGCTAGTCTAGCCGGGCCTCTTATCCTCCTGTCCGTAAGCGACTTTTGTTTCTTGACTTTTACCTTGACCTTGAAACCGTACTGGCCTTTGTTGCTCCACTTGTCAACCTCGACAATATCGCCCGAACCAACTATTCTATCACCTTCTCCCGTGACGACGGTAAAGTCAGTCTTGTCGCCGGTTTTTATGGTGGAAATTTTTTCGTAGAAATGATGCCAGTCAAGCGGGTTGGTGATAAGCGCTTGAACTGTGAGCATGTCGCCCATGCTGACTTCCTTTATGTAGCTCGAAAGAATCTCGATACTGCAGAGCTTTGCGTACATCACTTCATTAGGGCGATTCTA
>JANWIX010000010.1 GCA_025449675.1 Nitrososphaera sp.
AAAACTGGTTCAGTCAAAGATCGCTTAGCCGCAGATAAAGGTATTTAATACGCTTGTTCTTCTACTGAAAACTAAGATGATCCCGATGGGTGATATGAAAATTGAGTAAGCCATATTACGTAAAGTTTGAAGCTTCCAAGGATCTGGTAAACGCAGTTTACGAGGCGGTACGAGTCGCAAAACAAAGCGGCAAGGTACGGAAGGGTACCAACGAAACCACGAAGGCCATCGAGCGCGGCATTTCAAAACTCGTCGTTATAGCCGAGGACGTGGAACCGCCAGAAGTTGTTGCACATCTGCCAATTCTTTGCGAAGAGCGCAATGCCGCATTTATCTTTGTGCCAAGCAAGCAGCAGCTCGGCGCGTCTCTTGGAATCGATGTCGGATCAGCGGCAGCCACCATAATAGACGCGGGTGAGGCCCAGCATATCATCGAGCAAGTAATCACCTCTATAAGCGGCCTAAAGGCAAAGAAAGAGTAAGATAAGGGTGTCTGACGGATGAGCAAGGCAGCCGAAGAAAAGGTCGTTCCCGCCGAAGTTATCCAGGTAGTGGGAAGGACAGGCATCGCAGGCGAGGTCATACAGGTGAGGGTTAAGGTACTTGAGGGCAAGGACAAAGGCCGCATTCTCACCAGAAATGTCAAAGGAGCGGTGCGCATGAACGATGTCCTGATGCTCCGGGAAACAGAGCGCGAGGCGCGCAAGATAAGGTGACAATTGCATGAGCAAGGCAGCATCATCGCTCCGCAATTGCTTTTTCTGCGGGAACCACATAACCACGGGGCACGGCATCATGCTGGTGAGAAATGACGGTCAGGTGCAGTGGACCTGCTCTAGCAAGTGCAAGAAGAACCTGCGTGTTCTAAAGCGTGACCCTAGGAAACTAAAGTGGACCAGCCGTTATGCAAAGGGTGGCTTGCGCGTCAAAAAGTAGTGCATTGTCGGATGGCGGTAGAACAGACACTTGTAGTTGTAAAGCCTGACGGATTCAGGCGGCAGCTCACCGGCAGCATCCTGGGGCGATTCGAGAAAAAGGGCTTTCAGATCAAGAAACTAAGGTCGTACAATTTTACCAAGGAAAAAGCTCAGGAATTCTATTCAGTGCACAAGGACAAACCATTCTTTGGCGAACTCGTTTCATTCATCACTTCGGGCACGGTCGTGGCCTGCATACTGGAAGGCAACAATGCCGTCGGGACCGTGAGGATCATGATAGGCTCGACAAAGTCGTCTGAAGCTGCACCGGGGACGATAAGAGGCGATTTTGGGCTTGGCTTCACCGACAATATCATCCACGCCTCGGATTCCCATGAAAGCTTCATAAAAGAGTCTGGCGTCATTTTCGACTGATTCTGACAAGTGGATCTTCGCCAGCCTGTAGTGGTGGTACTCGGTCATGTAGACTCAGGCAAGACCTCTCTACTGGACAAGATCCGAGGTACTGCTGTTCAGGCTCGCGAAGTGGGTGGGATAACGCAGCACATCGGCGCCAGCTTTTTCCCTGTTGAAACCATAAAGGAAATAACAGGCCCGCTTTACACAAAGCTGGCAACGGCCGAAACTCCGATACCCGGCCTGCTTGTCATCGATACTCCTGGCCACGAAATATTTGCGAATCTCCGGCTGCGCGGAGGCTCTGCAGCAGACATTGCAATAGTTGTGGTTGACGTGAATAAGGGATTTGAACCCCAGACAATCGAGAGCCTCGATATTCTCAAGAAACGAAAGGTCCCCTTCGTTGTTGCATTAAACAAAGTTGATATGGTTGCCGGCTGGCGCAAGTTTTCCCGATTTATTTCTGAGGAAGTGAAAAAACAGGATGCTGGTATTCAGACTTCGCTGGACGAAAAAATATACAATGTCGTCGGGACGCTTTCAAGGCTCGGCTACCCATCAGAGGCGTTCTGGCGCGTCAAGGACTTTACAAGAGAAGTTGCGATAGTCCCGGTCAGTGCAAGGTCTGGGGTGGGAATACCGGAACTACTTGCCGTCCTTGTCGGGATGGCGCAGCAATACCTCGTAAAGAGGCTGGAGCGCCACTCCGCCGGCCCGGCAAGGGGCATTGTGCTTGAAGTAAAGGAGGAGACGGGTCTCGGGCCGTCCGCAAACGTAATACTTCTTGACGGAACCCTCAGGCAGGGAGACAGCATCGTGGTGGGCAAGCGCGACGGCGCGATTTCCACCAAGATAAAGGCGCTACTGCTGCCAAAGCCACTTGATGAAATGCGCGATCCCCGGGACAAATTCAAGCCAGTCAGCGAAGTGGTAGCTGCAGCCGGCCTAAAGATAACTTCTCCAGATCTTGAGGGCGTACTCGCAGGTAGCCCGCTCTACGTGTTTGACCGAGGCGGAGGCGATCAAGAACTCGACAGGCTAAAGTCGCTAATAGAGTCCGAAGTGAAAAATGCGATCGTCAATACGGATACCCACGGCATAGTACTAAAGTGCGATACCATCGGTTCTTTGGAAGCGATAACCGACCTGCTAAGAAAGGCAAATGTTCCCGTCAGGCTGGCAGACATTGGCAACATCACAAGGAGAGACGTAGTCGAGGCAGCAGCAGTGAAAGAAAATGACAGGTATCTTGGAGTTGTGCTTGGCTTTAGCGTCAGAGTCCTGGAAGATGCGGAAAAGGAGTCGCAGGATCGGAACGTCAAGATCTTTAACGAACAGATAATCTACAACCTTGTGCGAACTTACACGGACTGGGTGACCTACCAGCGTGAACACGAAGAATCGATACTGTTCAACGAGTTGCCGCCGCTCTGCAAGTTCCAGTTCATGAAGGGCTTTGTTTTCAGGCATAACGACCCGGCGGTCTTTGGCGCCGAGATTCAGGTGGGCAAGCTAAGACAGAAGGTTCAGGTAATTGACGAAGATGGCAAGAAAGTGGGGACTATACACCAGATCCAGGAAAGCGGCAAGGCAATAGAAGAGGCCACGACAGGGATGCAGGTGGCGGTATCTATCAAGGGCCCGACCATCGGCAGGCAGATAAACGAAGGGGATATCTTTTACACCGATTTCAACGGCAGAGAAGCAAAACAACTGCTGGAGAGATTCAGCCACAGGTTGAACGAGCAGGAGAAGGCGATCCTAGGGGTGCTGGTGTCGATGAAAAGAAAGAAAGATCCGACTTTTGGATACCTTTAGCCGGACCTACTGGTACTTTTGGAGCAGACCTTCCAGGCCCTTTTCGCCCACTGCCCCGACCGCCCTGTCAACAGCCTTGCCATTCATGAACATTATAAACGTTGGAATGGCATAGACATCATAGCGCATCGCAACCCCCTGGTTGTCGTCCACATTGAGCCTGCCAAAGGTCACCTTGTCACCATATTTCTTGGCGAGCTTGTCAAATATGGGTAGCATGAACTGGCAAGGGCCGCACCACGTGGCCCAAAAATCTACCAGCAGAGGCCTGCTTCCACCTGCGATTTCATCAAAATTCTTTTCTGAAAGTTCCACCAGACTCACATTGCTTGCATGCATGCCCGAGGTTTTCCTGTCTTCACTCATGTGCAACTTCAATTTGTGATAATTCCTATTTAAGACTTATTGGTGAGCCGCTCACCGGCGCCTTCTAGTTACCATGAACCATACTGCTGAAGCGATTCCGCCGCCGGCGGCAAGCCCTATCAGACCAACCGACATGATAAGGGGAGCTACATTTGAGACCGAGATCTCTGCCGTAGCGGTATTCTCGTTCCCCGCGGCATCTGCAGCAACCAGCTTTATCGGATACTTGCCATCGGGAAGTTCAGTCGTGTCCAGTGCATACTCTTCCATGCCCGTGACATTGATTGACCTTCTGTCACCTATTTCCAGCATTAAGCTCTGCAGGTTGGCATCCTCGGCATCGATAATGACCTTCGCCGGCCCGCTGACGGTAGAGCTTCCACCTGCGATTGACAGCGACACCTCTGGCGGTGTCCTGTCCACTATTATCGCAACGCTTCTTGTTGCGTTATTGCCAGGAATGTCGCGAGCCTCGATAAAGAATTCATACGTACCCTCCTCCAGCGAAGTCGAGTTTATGGCCGCAAACGAGGCGGAACCAGGATCGATTCTTGTGACGTTGAGGATCGAGATCGTTGTCGGCGACGCCACTCCATTCTTGTCGGTGATGTTCCACGAAATGACAGCATCATCAGAGATAACCGCCCTGTCGGCCACATGTGCGCTCCTGTTGCCGACCTGTAGCATCAAGTCCATACTTGGAGGAGTCCAATCGACTTCAAAAGAGGAAACCAAAGAGGTGGAATGGCCAACTAGGTCAGTGGAATCTATGCGGAGCCTGTGCATTCCCTCCGCAAGTTCTGCGCCGTTGAGCAAGATGTCAAAGGCGCCGCTGGATCCATCAGGTCGGCCGGCTGCAAGATTATTCGAGTTTCCGGCGTCTATGGTATAGGTCCAGGTGGCCGGGTTTTGTTCAACTATTGTGACGGGGATCTGTTGCGGATAGCCGCCGAGGATCTTTGGAAGGTTCGCGGTAATCAGGGGAGCAATGGTGTCTGGCAGTAGCGTCGAGAACTTGGCTTCTACTTGCACAGGCTCGTACAGACTTTTTCCGTGGAACAGCGTGTTGTGCAGGAGCACTGAATACACACCCGTCTGGTTTATAGGTACGAAAAGAAGAGTCGAGTTCTCTCCGTTGTTCTGGCTAAAGTAAAAGGCTCCTCCCTCGCTGAACGAAGTCGTACCGAGCCAGTCGTTGGTGGGCCAGCCTGCAAAGGTCTCAAATACTCCCGCAGGAACGCTTGAAGCAATAACCCTGCCGTCAGGGCCAAAGGCCATTGCGTTGATGCTTGTGGAGTTGTGCGGCCAAGAGATCTTTAGGCTCATCGAAGTTATCGAGCTATCGTCAACCGTAAAGTAGTATGAGCGCCAGTCGCCTGCCGCGTACCTTGAAGTCATGTCAAAGAGCCCGCCCACGTAGCCATTTGGACGCAGACCTAGCTCGGCCTGGTCATTTTGCACGTCGGGCGAAAACACCACCGGCACGTCCTTTGGCACAGGCTTGCTGGTAACGACATAGCTGACCGGCATGAGGGTCATGGTCTTGCTGTTATCTGGCCTTATTATTATCGAGCCATAGTATACTCCCGGCAGCGTTTCTTCTGTAGTTTCTATGGTCGCCTTCACAGACGCCCTGCCATTCGCCGGAACGCTCAGCGGTACACTATTGGTCGTGATGAAATCCTGCGCCAGCTTGATGTCCGGGTTTGCCTGCCTCTTGTAGAATTCAACAGTCAGAGTGTAATTCATTGCGGTGGAATTTATCAGTCTGTCTCCCTGCCAGAATGAAAAGACCTCGGGGACAGGATAGACTCCGATGAGCGGAGTGTTTGCGAACTTTTCCCGGGGGTCGGCTACCCTGAGTTCCTGCACGGTGCCCCACGACCCACCACGATTTATCATCGAAGTTTCAGTATAGGAAACATTCCCGTCGTTATTGCTGTCAACCCAGTCATAGCCATAGACTGAGGCGAGTCGCAGATGGTCGCCAAAGACTTCTGTAAGGTTCATGAAACTCTCAAATGGGAAGGTGACTCTTGCCACCATAAGGTCGGCATCCTTGGGAATGCCCCCAATCTCACTTTCAAGGTTGTAATAGTTGGGGATAAAGCCAAATTCTGTAGTATTGTGCACCGGGTCTGTCTGGAATAGGCGCGTGGTGTTTCGTATCTCATGCCTCGATACAAGGGTTTCAATCACTGATGAAACATGTGCGTTGATCCCGTTTTCTGTCGGATTCTCCACGACAATGCTCGTTGTCGCAGACTTGCCCTGCTCTATGTGGCCCGCAAACCATCTGGACTCGCCGTACTTTATGTCGCCAAGCCTGCCGGGAACGTTCTGCGCACTGTCAATTATTCCAAGCGTGTTATTGTATGCATAGATAGCCGGCGACATTACTGACAATATGTTCGCCGCAGTATCCTCTGTGTACGCGGTCAACATCCTGCTATCTCCCCTTGATAGGTCAATCGCTGCAAGCGCATCGACTCTACCAGATCCTTGCACGAATGGATCGTTCTTTAGATCCTTTGCAGAAGACATCAGTATCGTCTTGACCTTGAAAGGGTCAACCTGCTCGCCTCGCGCTTTCATGTCTTCGATTACAAGAGCCGCTACTCCGGCCACCATAGGCGCCGCCATGCTGGTGCCCCCGAAAAGGGCAAAGGCGCCGCCGGCCTTAGAGTCGTCAGGTGTTGCCTCAACATTCTTTAGATTAACAATGGTCGGGGTAAAAGCATACGATCCGACGGCCATCAGTTCCGGTTTCGGATCGCCAAAAAGCCCTGGCCCTCTGCTGGAAAAATCCGAAATCTCGTCGTACGGTGCAGACGAGTTTCCAAAGCGCGTGACGTTCTCAAACCCGTTATAGCCAATGTGAACGTTGTTCGTCGTAGCGCCAACCGATATTGACAGAGGGGAAGTATTGGGAGATCCCACGCTGCCATAGCCCAGGCCGTTGTTCCCGACGCTGTTTATCATTATCGTTCCGGGGTATTCGTCCGCCAAAAGCTTTGGGACGACAAGGAGCGAAGATAACACCGACAGTATATCATATCCCGGTCCATACTGGAGGAGAGGGAACGGCGCAACGCCCCAGCTGTTGCTTATCACATCTGCCTTGTGGTCGCCGGTGTAGCTCCACTTGCCGTCGGTGCTGTTCAGATCGAATCCTGCTGCATAAAGCCAGGCGTACAGCGAGTCACCCATCCAGAGAGACTTGACAGGGATTATCTTTGCACCGGGAGCTATCCCAGCAAGGCGATACGTCGTGCTGTTATCGTATATTTCGTATTGCTGCGCACCGGAAGAAGCGACTGTAGCAGCCGTACTCGTGCCATGCCCAGCCAGATCGTACATTACGCCAAAGTATTCTCCGCCGGGATCGAGCGGCTCAAGGAGATTTGCAACCACTATTCCTCCATATCCCGTCTCATCGCCGAGTAGAGGCTTTGTCTTGTTGTCTATTACCTGCCAGACATCCACGACCCTTGCACCGACTGTGCCGGCGCTGAAATCCGGAAAACCGTCCTTGTCATAATCGTAAACCAGAAACTCGTTACCTTCGCCGATCTTTATCGGCTTGTCATCGGTAAAATCAAAGGACGGGGTGGGGTAAAGATGCTCCACTGCATCTCCACCAATCCGCGCAAGTTCATTACGAGTGAAAAAGTACCAGGCGCTATACATGTCTGGAATAATCGTATCGTAGACGCCTGCTTCTTCAGAATCAACCACGAGTACGGGAACCAGTCCAAACGTAATGGTGCCGAAGTACTGCTGCATCTGGTAAATAACTCCGAATCGGTAGACGCCGCTTTGCGATCGGATGTAGTCAGTCGAGCTCTTTCCTATTTTCCAGTCGACCGTTGCCGTGGCGTTAAGGACCGGGGTTCCCAGGTACGGATAAAGTGTGTTGTACACCGGAATTTCGCCGTGTGACGTCCGCAGGTATACCGCCCCGGTATCATTGAGATACACCCAGGATGTCATGCCTTCCGGGAGTTCTGACTTTGGAGTATATCCTGCATCGAGCATCTTGCGGGTTACTTGATCAATCTTTGCAATGTACGTCGCATTGGTTAGAACTATGCCCTGCCCATCAGCATCCAACATGATTGGGATCCCTTTTTCGTCCCGTGCCAGCGACTTCATCAGGTCGGGATTTCCAAAGTCAGTTCCCGTGTCGATTATCGCGACCTTGACACCATTGCCTGTGATGTTGTATTTGCTGGCAACAATGTCCGAGCCTATTATCGAGGATCCCGAAAGTCTCCCCGTCGTATCAGGTGTGGAAGGATTTCCAGTGGGCGGCAACTGGTCAAACTGCACTGGAGAATCAGCAGAGTATGAAAATCCCAGGTTTGAAGGAAGCGGTGACTGCGAAACGGAAATGCCTAGGAGCGGCTGGCCGGCTGCGCCCCCGCCAAAGCCAATGAACTGCCCACTTTTTGAGAGGCCCGCAACGTTACCTGTTCCATAGACAAGAGTCCTTGATGGATTCCCGTTGTATTCCATCTTTCCGAGATCTAGAATTCCGCCAAAATCCTGCGTTATTAAGCCCCTGTCAACTGGAAAGCCATTGACGTTGATGACTTGATCAGAGACTTCAAGGAGGGCCTTTGCCTTCTTCAGGTAAGATGTCAGAGGGCCTGATTCGCTAATGGAAAGCGAATACACAGGCGCGACTGCCGCTGAAGCAGATATTAGCGATAGGATGAGAAGCGCTAAAACAGTACGAAGCATGTAATACGCTATTGTTATAGGAGCTTGATCTCGGTTATTATGATTTCGTTGCTCGGGAGGGGAAAAGTTACTTCAGGAGGTCATCGTACTTGCCTGCGGCAATTTCTGCAAAGACCTCCTTGGCAGGCTTGCCCTCGACCTTTACGCCCATGCTCACGCAGGAGCCAATTACCTCCCTGACGGCGCCCCTGACGTCAAAGGCGTATGAGCCGTCGATCTTCATCTTTGCTATCTTTACTGCGCCAGCCATCGTGAGGTCCCCGGCGTAGTTTGTGCCAGCAGTGCCCGAGCCTTTCGGAATGCCCGCCTCTTTGGCGACTAGCGCCGCTGTAGGAGGAATGCCTACTTCGATTGTGAACTTTTTGGTTTCGGTGTCTACTTCGACCTTGACTGGAACCTTCATACCCGGAAAATCCTTTGTCTTTTCGTTAATGGTATTTACGACCTGCAATACGTTTACGCCCATAGGGCCCAATGCCGGGCCTAGAGGTGGACCAGCGTTGGCCTCTCCGCCGCTGACAAGGGCAGAGATCGTCTTTTTTTCACCCATATGTACCGGCAAAGCAGTGGAGTCAGCCAAATTATAATCCTTGCTACCACAATGCTTTGGCGCCAGCTTCATGTTTTTAAACACGTAAACTCTTAGTGAAGCGAGTATGTCGGACCGGGAGCCCAATCAAGGCGTTGGGTCTTTGTTCTTTGAGCTTGCCGGCGATCTTCGCCTTTCGATGCTCTCAAAACTCAGCCAGAAACCCTTCAGGCTCTCGCAGCTTGCATCCGAGCTGGATGCCACCATGCAAGAAGCGCACAGGAACATGATCCGGCTCATCGGATCCGGCTTGGTTTCAAAGGGCAAGGAAGGCGATCTGGCGCTTACACCTTATGGTAAGGTCGTCGTCATGATTGTTCCGAGCTACGATTATCTCTACGCTAACAAGGATTTCTTTACGGATCACAGCCTGGGCGACCTGCCGCCAAAATTCATCCAGCGAATTGGGGCGCTCAGAAAATGCGAACCGGTTCATGGAGTGATGGCCATACTCCAGCGGTGGAAGAACCTCTACACCGAATCGGACAAGTACATCAAGGAGATAATGTCGCAGGTTCCCCTTGACGTCATCGAAACGGTGACTGGCCGGATCGAGCAAGGGGTGAAATTCTCGTACATTTTTGCAAGCAATGCGGTGGTTCCAAAAGGCCGGACTGTGCTCCTGCAAAAGATAGGGTGGCGCAACTTTATCTCCAAGGGGCTGGTCGAGCGCAGGATGATGCCCGAGGTCAGGGTCATGACAATCTTTAACGAAAAGCAGGGGTGTGTCGTATTCCCGGACATGAAGGGAGAACCAGATCTCAACGTCATGTTCTATGGCGAAGACAAAGAATTTCTGGATTGGTGTTCCGA
Source organism: Nitrososphaera sp. (assembly GCA_025449675.1). GTDB lineage: Archaea > Thermoproteota > Nitrososphaeria > Nitrososphaerales > Nitrososphaeraceae > Nitrososphaera. The sequence continues at coordinate 9,670 of JANWIX010000010.1, forward strand.
CCTGTTTGCCTACCAGTGGGAAAGGGCAGAAGTTTTTGATGAAAGCAAGCTAAAGCACGAAGTATAGATCATATTTTTATACGCCAGTTTAGATAAAGACTGCATATGCCAAAAGCTTTTGTTCTGATGAATGCCGAGCTTGGAAGTGAAGATTCTCTTGTTAACGACTTGAAAAAACTGGAAAGCGTCAAAGAAGTCTACCAGGTTTACGGCGTCTACGACATTGTCGCGCAGGTTGAAGCGGATACGATGGAAAAAGTCAAGGAGACCATAACCTGGAAGCTGCGAAAGCTCAACGGGGTAAAGTCGACGCTGACAATGATAGTCATGGAATAGCTACGCGGCGACTTTTACTATCAAGAGTGTCTTTCTGAAAAACCTGCTAACCATCATAAAGGACGCGATAGCGAACGCTATGGCCAGCGAGAAGGTGACCACATATCCGTATGCCCCAGACACCTCGCCAGCGGCTATCGAGCCTATCAGTAGGCCCGCCCCAACGATGGCGCTGTTTATCCCAAGAATGCTTCCCTCGTGGCCTCCCGGTATTATCCTCAGCAGCGACGCTGTGGTAGTGGTGCTCCATATGGTAAAGCCGATCTCGGCAGCCACAAACGCGAAAAGTGAAATCATCAGGACAGATGCGTGGTTTCCGGCGACCAGAGACGCCGCAACGATGGCAAGAACGATTCCAGAAATCCGGGGAATGTATGCGAGCCTGCTCATCGCTTCCTCGCCTCCTCTGGCCACTATTCTTTGGTTGAAGGGCAGAAAGAGAACTTTTGACATGTGCAGTACCGTGTAGGCAAGGAACACTTCTGAATCGGTTACCTCACTGTCCTTTAGAAACGGCGTATACGCCGTGTACATGAGGCTTCCTGACAGAAAGAAAAGCCCCGTCCCGGCGAAGAACAGAAATTCCCTCCTTGAAACACACTGACGCAGCCTGGCTACCGACAGGTCAGACGCGGGCCTGAGAAACATTACGGGCACGTGCCTGAGCCGGTAGAAAAGCGCCGGCCAGCTGACCATCGCCTTTCTGTCAAGAGTTGCTGGCGGATCCTTGATGAACATCATTGTCAGGACGAGCGATGAAATCGCGATCGCGGCACAAGCTATGGCATACGACCTCCCATCAAACTCCATCAGCCAGATGTATCCAGCCAGCATCGCCATCACGAGCCCGACGGAGCCGATGAGTGATGTCCAGTTGAACGTCTTGAACCAGTCATCCTTCCTTGATTTTTCCATGACAAGCATGTTGGTCACAGGGACTGGACCAACGCTAAAGAATCCAACGACGCCGGACAGTACCACCAGTGCCGGAATGCTTGACACAAAATATACCGATGCTGCAGCAGCCGCGATTGCCGCGGAACAGATTACGATGATTCTACTCCTCCAGTGCATTACATCTATGAGCTTGCCCCAGAATATTGCGCCCAGGGTCATGGCAAGGTTTGAAAGAAAGGCAGCGATAGCGACTTCTCTAATCTGGCCGCCGAGAGCCAGTATGTATACCGGGATGATAGTTGCAATGCCCGCAGAACTGGCGTTCATCGGGACCAGAAACCATGCCCAGCTGCGATTGGTCAATGCAAGAGAAGTCTGCAATCACGGGTCTACTCGAGAATCCTCGTTGAGATCGAGATATAAGATTAGTATGGTATACAATTATGACAACAAACGAGATAAGAGCCGGGATCGCAACTTTAATCAAGCCGGCGGTCCAACGCCTACATGTTGGGCCTCTTTGGCAGAAAAACCGATGACGCAGGGGTCTCCAAGAAGGTGTACAAGTGCGAGCACTGCGACATGATTTTTGACGAAAAGGAAAGGATGCAGCGCCACATGAAAAAGGCACACCGTGAAAAGGGAGGCGACATGCCCAACAGAAATCCGTTTGGCTTTTAGCGCAAAGACTTAATTCTTCTGGTGCATCTTAGAGGTCGAACCGGGAAGCATGTTTCCAATCCATGACGATACGGAGCGCATGCATGGCAGACCGTGGCTCACCTATGGGATGATGGGGATTAACGTACTAGTTTTCATCTGGCAAGTGATCACGACCGGCCTGTTCTCCAACGAAGAGGCGGTAGTAGAAATGTTCCTTACCTACGGCGCCGTCCCAAACAGGCTCTTTGATGATTTCCCTGCCAGCGCGCCCACTCTTGTCACTTCGATGTTCATGCATGGAAGCATACCGCACATCATCGGAAACATGGTATTTCTCTTCGTATTTGGCGACAACATCGAGGACAGGTTTGGCAGGCTAAAGTTCCTGGCGATATATCTCGCATGGGGCGCGGTAGCTGCCCTTGCCCACAGTGTTTTCGCGGTCTCTAGCGGAGAAGGCGACATTCCTGCAGTCGGCGCCTCGGGGGCAATTTCGGGCATACTGGGCGCGTACCTTGTGATGTACCCAAGGGCAAAGATCCTCACTGCCATAGCCGTGTTTTTCATCTACTTTGTCAGGATACCCGTGCTGATCTACATCCCGTTCTGGTTTGTCATGCAGGTGATATTCACGGTGCTTGGTCTCCTTAATCCACTCGCGCAGGATAGCGTGGCTTACCTTGCCCACATTGGAGGATTTGTCGCGGGAACTGCAGCGGGGCTTGCATGGAGGGCCCTGCCGGATTCGTTAAAGTATAGCGGGGCACAGCAGAGCGCGGGGAACACTGTCAAGCCGTCGTTCAGAAACCCCCTCGGAAGAAAGGAAAGGCCGAGGATAGAGGACGTTTCTCCGGTCATTCCAGAAGTCATCGAGGGCCCGGACTATTACGAGGTCATAGCAGAGATACGCGGTGTTGCCAACGCTTCGGACATCAGCGCAAGGTACGAGCCGGACGGCCGCCAGGTAAGGATAACGGCTCACGGGTCAAAGAAATATGATCTTCTCGCGAAAATGCCCGAGAGCGCGGTAAACCCCGTGGTCCAATACGTACACTACCTCAATGGCATAGCGAGGATCAGGCTGGCAAAGCAGTAGCCCCCTTTGCAGTAAATTTAAAATATGTCGCAAATGTCAACTATTTTTGCGATTTTAGGAGGCATGTGAGAAAATGTCAATACAACAAGGCTCGGCTGGAGGCGTTCCAGTAATAATTCTGAAGGAAGGCGCTTCGCAGACAAAGGGTCGCGACGCCCAAAAGAACAACATAACGGCTGCAAAGCTTATCGCCGAAATAGTGAGAAGCTCCCTCGGACCGAGGGGCATGGACAAGATGCTTGTAGACTCGCTTGGCGACGTGACGATAACAAACGACGGCGCGACGATTCTGAAGGAAATAGACGTGCAGCACCCGGCGGCAAAGATGATGGTCGAGATTAGCAAGGCTACCGACAACGAAGTCGGCGACGGAACTACTTCCGTAGTCGTTCTTGCGGGAGCCCTCATCGACAAAGCAGAGGAGCTGATAAACAAGGATGTCCACCCGACGATAATCGTTGACGGCTATAGAAAGAGTGCCACGAAGGCGATTGAAGTGCTAAACAGCATCGCGATAAAGGTGGTTGGCAATGAAAAGGCAGAGCTTGTCAGGATAGCCAAGACGTCGATGCAGACAAAGTTAGTGTCAAGGGATGCAAACGAGCTGGCTGACATCGTGGTGACTGCCGCGCTTGCGGTAGCAGAAAAAGCCGACTCGGGTTTCAGGCTTGACATCGATGACATCAAGGTAGAAAAGAAGGCGGGTGGCTCGATACGTGACACCAAACTGATCAAGGGAATAGTACTTGACAAGGAAGTCGTCCACGGTGGCATGCCAAAGAAGGTAGAAAAGGCCAAGCTTGCTCTGGTAAACTCGGCACTTGAAATCGAAAAGACAGAGTTTGATGCCAAGATAAACATCAGCTCTCCGGATCAGATGAAGATGTTCCTTGAAGAGGAGAACAGGATGCTAAAATCGATGGTTGACAAGATCGTCGGTAGTGGCGCCAATGTGGTGGTCTGCCAGAAGGGCATCGATGACGTGGCGCAGCACTACCTTGCCAAGGCAAATGTCCTGACAGTGAGAAGAGTGAAGGAAAGCGACATGACCAAGATGGCGCGGGCCACAGGAGGCAGGATAGTCAACAACCTTGACGACCTGACAGCAAAGGACCTTGGATCGGCAGACCTGGTTGAAGAGCGAAAGGTAGAGACAGACAAGTGGGTCTTTGTTGAAGGCTGCAAGCACCCCAAGTCGGTGACTATTCTTATCAGAGGCGGATCGCAGCGCGTGGTGGACGAAGCAGAACGTTCGGTCCATGATGCTCTCATGGTATCAAAGGACGTTCTGGAAAAGCCGGCCATAGTCGCTGGCGGCGGGGCCCCAGAGGCATATGCGGCATCAAAACTGATGGAATGGGCAAAGACCCTTTCCGGCAGGGAGCAGCTGGCGGCAGAGAAGTTTGCAGAAGCCCTTGAAGTGATACCACTGTCCCTGGCAGAGAACGCAGGCATGGACCCCATAGACACGCTGACAGAGCTTCGCTCAAAGCAGAGCAAGGGCAGCAAATGGACGGGGGTTGACGCAAGGAACGGCAAGATTACCGACATGTCAAAGCTGGATATCGTAGAACCACTTGCCGTCAAGGAACAGATAATCAAGTCGGCTACGGAGGTAGCGTCAATGATCCTCAGGATCGACGACGTGATAGCATCGAGCAAGTCAGGCGGCGGCCCACCAGGTCCTCCAGGCGGAATGGGAGGCATGGGTGGAATGGGCGGCATGGACATGTGATAGTGCCGGCAACAATTCCCTCGCTACAGCAATGAGGAGCCTTACGGCTCAGTTCACCTTTTTTCATATTTTTCTCGAGCGAGCCTTAATCTTATGTAACCCGGGTTCCATAACATCAAGAATATGTACAGAAAATTACACGCCGATGGCTAAAGCAATCTTTGTCCAATCATACTGCATGGATAATTATGCCGGTGGCGACAACAGGGACGTACTGGAACACCTTATGGGTCACATGATAGAAAGGAGCGTCGAGTCTGGCATCGTCAGCAAGGAAGAGATGGTGATTATTCTTGAGGACCTGATACAGTCTCTTGAGCGCGGGACCCTGAGCACTGTCCTAGAGTTCGCCTAAGGACAGACTAGGCAACGGTGCCCGTCACGGACCGATGGTATTCTGCCATAAAGTCCTCCTTTATCGCGCTGACCAGCATCTTTAGCTCGGAATTATTGTTGAATTCGTTTAGTCTTATGCTCGTCAGCCCCAGCGACTCCAGCTCCCCCATCAGGTAGGACTGCTCGTGGGATTCAGTCTGAAGTTGATCCTTTGCCGTGCATTTCCAATGACGATGGAGAGATATAGGTAGTCTGGTCTTATCTTCCGGTAGTTTTCTAGTCACGCGTCGGTCAGGCCTTTCCGATCATGACCGCCTTTTCGACTTCTATCACTTCTATTACCCAGCTTCCTGTTTCATCCATTTTCGAAACCCTGTCGAGAAACTCGAGCCAGGAAATCTTGCCGTACGCATCAGACCACGCCCTGTGGTGATCCTTGATGCTGCGGAGCGCCTGCGCGTGATGAATGCAATACTTGCTGTCATCAAGATTTTTTCGGTGGCAGGCGGCGCACCTGTCCTGTCGAGTCATGGAAGGTTTATTTATAGATGGGATTTTAAAGCCTTACAACGACGCAGTTATGCTTACTACAACTTCAAAGGTCGCCGGTCTAGTTGCTATTGCTTACCTTGCGGTGTTTTTCACGCTCGCGTCCGGTCTGGTTAACTCGCTGATTGAAGGGAGGAACATCAGTGCTTTCATTGTGCCCACGCGCACGGTGCAGACGACCGGCGAGACGCTGGTAGTCACTCTTTTGCTATTCATCGGAATGGGAGGGGCTTTCATGCTGTACGAGTCAGGAAAGTCGCTGAACCCAAAGGCACAGCAGGCTCTGATGATATCCGGTTTTGGGGCGATAGGGATCGCGCTTCTCATAGGCTTTATGCTGGTAGGCGTCAAGCTGTAAGAACCGCGGTGTTTTCGCAGATCATTTCGCTTCCCTCAGGAACCGAACCATGTCCCAGAACCGTCAAAATTAACGAATCCTGAGGTTCCTGCCAGTCCACCTTTAGCTTTACCGCACTCTTGTTCTGCAGGAGGCGCCGGCTGGTCGGCGACTGAATCCATCCTGCTGCATGCCTGTACCGCAACATGCTAGTAGCGAGAACCGGAACTCGGCAGTCCATGCCGCGCCGGACCAGGAGCATCAATAGAATAGATAGCAGGTGGTTGAGGCTCCCCAGCGATTTTTCCGGCAGCCTAAAGAGGCTGTAAAAGCTGTTCACCGAATCAAAGATCACTAGGTCGCTTGTTTCGATTGATGAAAGTACATCCTTTAGCATAAGGATGAAATTGCTTTCTGATGGAAGATAGATGTCCACTCCAGCTGCTTTGACAAGGCCTGCGCGCAAGTAGGCTGTAAACGTGGTATCAAGATCAAAATAGATCGGTCTCTTGAATTTGGAAGCTAGGTTGGCCGTGAAGCAAAACTTGGCGTACGGGTCGGCGAACATCAGCGTATTTAAGCCCCGTGCGCTCAGGATTTCATGGAATTCCACTGGCGCTAAAGCTGCAGTGGATGAATATAACATGATCAGCGACATCGACCCGACCCAGATTCGCAGGGACTTTGCAGTAACCAGAAAGACGATCTACATGAATAACGGGGCGATCGCGCCAACTCCACTTTCGACAATCAAGGCGATGACTGACTTTATGCTAAAGCTGTCAGAAGACGGTCCGGATACTTTGGCCACAGCAGAATATGTCACGGCTCTGTTGAATGAGCTGCGGACAAGGGTTGCCCACCTGATAAATTGCGACCGGGACGAAGTCGTGCTCACACAGAGCACCACTGAGGGGCTAAACATGGTAGCCGGAGGGATCGGCTGGAAAAAGGGCGATTCGATCGTGGTGCGCGGCGGCCGGCACGAGCACCAGGCAAACTATTTTCCTTGGCTGGCAGTCTCGCAGAAAAAAGGCGTGACTTTGAGAGAGCTGAGCATCGACAAGAATGGCTTTTTCAGTCTTGGCAAGCTCGAAAAGGCGATAAAGGGAGCGCGGCTTGTCACCATGACCCAGGTACTTTACAACACGGGCGCGATAATGCCGCTTGACCAGGTAGGCAAGATCGCCAAGGAGAACAATGTGCTTTTCAGCGTAGACGCTGCTCAGAGCGCGGGTACCATACCAGTCGATGTAAGAAAAATAGGCTGCCAATTCCTCGCGTTTCCCGGCTTCAAGTGGCTCTGCGGCCCGCTGGGGATGGGCATTTTTTACTGCAGCAAGCAGGCCGCGGAAACGCTCAATCCCAGGTCGGTAGGCGGAGAATCTGCCACGCTATCTGATAAAGGCCCTACCCTGGCCGAGCTCGGAATGCCGTCACGGTTTCAGGCCGGCTTTCGGAATTATCCAGGCTCCGCAGGCCTAGAGTCTTCGCTGCGATACATACTGCGAATCGGCGTTGGCAGCATCAGGGAGATGAACATGCGGGTAGCAAGAGTGCTTCGCGACGAAATCGGCAAGATCCCGGGCGTCGAACTATACGGCCCGGAAGAAGAAGACAAGAGATCATCAATAGTGACCTTTATGCCTCCGTCAGGCTCGAATTCGTCGGAAATCGTAAAGAGGCTTGAGCAAAACAACATCGTGTTTGCAGCAAGGGATATCGGCGGCGGAAAAAAAGCCGTCCGGGCGGCGCCACACTTTTTCAACAGTGAAGAGGAGGCAATGACCGCTGCGAGCTATGTCAGGAACCTGGTGAAGTGATCTATTTTTTGTCTCCCTGACCCTCTATGACAATCATTGTCAGGGTAGAACGCACCTTGTCTATGCGCCTGACGTGCCACGTTACCGTCTCTCTCAGCTTGTCCATTGTATCTGACCTTATCTTGGCAATGATGTCGTAAACCCCGTACACTCCGTTCACTTCGACAGCCTCTGGGAGCTTTTTGATCTCGCGTATTATTTCTTCCTCGGAACCAAGGTCGCAGTTGATAAGGACGTACGCTGTAGCCATGTATGAATATCGCGCAATAAGTAATTAAAGAGATCGCAACGATCACAGCAATTCATAGCATGGTTATTAACGCGACCTGATTTCATGGCATTGATGAGAATATTGGACCTCACGATGCAGCTTTCACCGCACATCAAGGTCTTTCCTGGCTCTCCACAGCCGTCGTTCATTCCCTGGTCAAAGTACAAAGCCCACGGCTACGACTCTGAGGTGATGTTCATGAGCACCCACACTGGCACTCACATGGATGCGCCCTCACATTTTGTTCCGGGCCTGCCTAGCATCGACATGATAAACGCGAATAGGCTGGTGTGCCCCGCGTTCTTGGTGACTGTTCCAAAGAGGAAAAATCAGCTCATTGGAGTGAAGGACATTCAGGGAAAAGGGATTTGCGAAAATGACACCGTGGTGCTGTCAACGGGCTGGGAAAAACACCAGCGCGCCGACAACTATATGACAGAGAACCCGGGGCTTTCTGCCGGCGCGGCCAGATTTCTTGCTGAAAAGAAAATAAGTGCAGTAGCCATTGACGGGCCAAGCATAGACGCCGGCTCTGATGCCAGTTTTTCCGCGCACAGGATTCTCTTGCGAAAAAAAATACTGGTAGTCGAGAACCTCTGCAACTTGTGCAAGATTGGCAAGAAACGCTTTACGCTCGTAATTGCGCCACTTAGGTTGCAGGGGGCAACAGGTTCGCCTGTTCGCGCACTTGCGATCCTCTAGGAAACTGTATGGCACCCATATCGTTCGTGTGCTAGTTTCCGGTTATGCCTTGTGCCACAAGAATCGAATAGCAGCCTAGGCCGCAATCTTCGCACAAGGGCTTTAGCGACTTGCTGTCCGCGCTACCAATGCAGCACGGCTGCTTGAGTCTGCCCATGTGGTCCAGGGATAATATGGCCCACGAGGGGCACTGCACCGGAGTGGTGCCGATGCCACCCCAGTTGCCTTTCATGAGTGAAATCTGCTTGACGCTGTTGATGACGTAATCAGGGTATTTCTTTTTCAGCTCGATTATCTTGTCCACTACCCTGTTCCGCTCCTCGCCGAAGGGGAATGTTAGTGGGTCGCCCTTGACAAATGGAGTGTGGAACTGGAAGCCTATCTTGTTTACCGTCCCCCGCCATTCTTCTGTGAGCTCTTCCACCGTGTGATGGTTGACCGAGTTTATCGTCATCGTTAGCCAGATGTCCTTGTAGGCAGGTTTGCCCCTGCGCGGGGGTCCGGAGATGTATCCCATGATATTCTCCTTTGTCTTTGCGTACGATCCCTTGCCCCTGATGGTGTCGTGAACCTTTTCTGTCCCGTCCAGCGAGACCCAGTAGAAATACAGCCCGTCGTAGCGCTTTAGCGGGAACGTTCCGTTAGTAACGACACACACGCGGTGCGGCATCAATTCGCAAAAGACCTCCAGTATGTCTTGGCGAAGAGTAGGCTCGCCTCCTACAAGGGTGGTGACGAAAACGCGCTGCTTGTTAAAGACGTCCTTGATTATCTGCCTCCAGTCCTCAACTGACATGTCCTGCTCTTCCTTGCGGTTGAGCCACCAGTAGCAATGAGTGCAGTGAAGGTTGCAGACGTTGTTGACATCGACTGACCCGTACATCGGCTGCTTTACGTGAAAGAGCCTGTACATCGTCATTTTCTTGAATATGCTAATGTAATACGGCATCTCGCGCAAAATGTCGGTGACGCCGCGTCCATAGATGACATCGACCATTGATGTTTAGACGCCCGCTTGCTAAATAAACATAGAGGTAGCCGTAGCATTAAATTATACCGTGCATGAGCGTATGCCTTGTAGGGCCCGTAGCTCAGCCAGGTAGAGTACCGGACTTTTAACTTTCATGGAAAGAAATCCGGCTGTCTCGGGTTCGAATCCCGACGGGCCCGCTC
>JANWIX010000011.1 GCA_025449675.1 Nitrososphaera sp.
CAGCTGATTCGTCGTCCGAGACGCTGAGCGGGTAGTATCGCGTCATCCGGGACTTTCTGTCGACTCTTACAAGATCCGACCTTTCAAGCGATGACAAGTGATAGGCAAGCACCCCATTGGCAAGCCCAGTGAGCCTCATGAGCTCACGGTAACGTATCCCGGGGTTCTGGAATATCTCCTGTAAAAGAAGGCTTTTGGTATCCGCTACTTCGGGAACCTGCACGCTATTTGTTCACCTTGAGTACACCCAGGCCGAACATGGCCAGCATTCCCAGTAGGATAACATGTGGCAACTCTATATTCAATGCGGAAATGTCAAACATGCTGACAAGGGCCGAAGCGTCGAGCAGGTAGAGGAATTCGACGGCGGCTAGTGCCATGAATCCAACGGTCATGAATAGCAAACGCATGCCAGCGCTCCTTGCATAGGCAAGAAGCGAAACGATGCTCAGAAAGACCGCGATGGTCAGGCTGGCGATGTGCAGTATGATATGATAGATCATCGACGGGTGCACGAGATGAGGCACAACTATTGGGGCGACGACACCGATGACAATGGCCGTAATCAGGCCGAGCATTATCGGCTTGCTTACAGAGCCCTGTGTGGGCTCGCCAGTGCTACCCTTCTGCATGCAACAGTTAGTGAGGGTGTGCCTCTAATAAGCGGATTGGTACAGACCCCGAAATAAGAAGGGGTTTGAATCCTGTATTTCGGTGGCTAGGAATTCCCCAGTCGAAGGGCGTGTCGGACATTGCGCCTTAGATCCATGGTACTTTTCGTAAAGGCAAGCGCACTCACTATTATCCCGCCCGCTATGGCTGGCCCAGCGACGTCTGGCAGCGAAAATCCAAGCTGCGGGATAGGATCAGGCTTGCCACCCCCCTGTTGGCCATTGCCGTCGCCGGGTCCAGGCGAAGGCGGCTTTGCCGCAATTGTTATGCTTCCAAGCGAAGCGCCCCGCTGCGCGGCGAACCATATCCTCCCTTTGTCGTCTGAGGTGATCCATTGGATAAATGATCCCGCAATCGGTATCTTGACCTCTGTCGAAGCGCCGGTCCGGGGATCTATCACTCCGATCCTGTCTATTTCGTGCTGTGCAAACCAGAGGTATCCGTAGCTGTCCATCGCCATGCCAAACGGCAGACCGGCTTCGTTCACTACCGGATACTTGCGAAAAGTGCCAAGCATCGGGTTGTAAGCTGAAATGGTGTGGCCCCCATGCTCTGCAATAAATATGCCGGCGCCCCTCGGGTCAGGAAAAACTGCAGAAGGTTCGTCGAGCTCTAGCTTTTGGATTGTTGGCCTGTACTCTGTAATGTTGCCAATTGTCGGATCTATCATGGCTATGCTGCCAGCGGCCTCTGCGAGCCAGATGTTGCCCTGCCCGTCGGAAATAATCCCGACCGGTATTGATCCGCGTGTCGGTATTTCAAAAGAGGAAAACTGTTCGGTTTCTGGATTGAACCTGACCACCTTGTTTGCTTGAACTACGGGAACCCAGAGGCTGCCATTATCGTCCATCGCAAGCCCCGATAGCACCCCCTCCTCGGGAACCTCAAAATTCCTTGTCGCATTGGTTTCTGGATTGTACAGCCCCAGCACGCCACTTACGGGATCAATGAACCAGAGGTTGCCATCCGGCGTGAGTACGGTCTGGGTTATCAGGTTAGCGCCTTCGACTGAATGAACAGTATAATTGCCTGTTTCAATGTCCAGCTGCCAGATCCTTCCACTGCCTGGAAGGGTGTCGCCCGCCCACATCGACTGCCTCTGCGCGTCAAAGAGTGGAAACAGCGGGAGGCTTCTGTCCGGCGTCCTGTATTCCTTGATAGCGAACTCTAGGTTCCCGACGGAGGGCTTTACATTTACGTCCACGGCTGCAAGCATGTTACTTCCTTGGGTGTTGACGCCTTCTATCTCCATTGCCCAGACCCCGGAGAGGCTGAACGCAGCGTTGGCAGCAAATACGCCAGCAGACTTTTTCGCCAGCTCGACAGTTATTGGACCGATCCCTCTGTCAACTTGCGTCAATTTCATGGTAGCGGACTCTAGCCCCATGGCATTGTTGCCTTCCCGATCCACGAAGGAAATGGTAAAGTTGTTCTGTCCCACAGCAAACGGAGCTATTGATATGTGAATCCGGCCTTCGGTGGTGTAAACAGTTCGTGCAAAGGTCGTATTCAGCTCCTCCGCAAAGGCTTCCTGATCCACATCCTGCTGCCGATACGCCGGAAACTGGCCCGAGGGTAGCGCCCCATTTGCCATTATCGACACCGCAAACAAGAGCGCGATTCCCACCGCCGCCTCTGCCTTGAGCGTCCTGTCATAATGCCTGAGCCTCGGGGCCGCCAGCTGCGCGCCTCCGTTCATTACTGCAACTGCCTTTTTTTGTACCACAAACTGCGAATACGCCCCCATGGCGACCATTACTCCGGCAAGGGCGAGCTTGACTGCAAGTACCTGGCCGTAGAACGAGGCTAGCGTAAGCGAAAGATCGCTCTCAATCATTGACAGAAGGAGGGGGCCGGTTATCACCGCGATGCCAAGCAGCGTCACCACGATTACCGAGAATCGCGGAATCAGTAATGAAAGCGCTGCCGATCTTGTTCTTTCGTCTTTGACCGCCAGCAACTTTGGCACCACGGCAAAGCCAAGCAATATCAGCCCGCCTATCCATATCGAGGCTGCCGCGTTGTGGAAAAAGTCGAGTACTATCGCGGCTACCTCTTCCGTGGCTGCCGCGTGGGCAATTAGGCTTGAAGTGACAAGCACTGCTAGTCCGATGATAAGTATCGCGTAAAGCTCTGCCTTGGTCGCCGTAGCATTGTTCTTGGCCAGTCTATGGTGGACTGCAGCTGCGATGCCCAAAAGTATAGAGGACTGGAGCATCCGAGTTATCCAGACATTGCCAAACCTTGTAGCAATGGCTTCTGGAACACTCGCCTCTATAGAGATAGCCTGAACTATTATCATCGCAACTCCCGATGCAAGAATGAGCGCTGCGCCGACAATGATGACTTTTATCATCGCCTTGTCAATGCTGACTCTTGACTGAGAAAGCGCGGCTTCGAGCCAGGGGACCCTTCCTATCGGCTTCCAGATCCAAAGTGCCCCAAATGCCGCGCCAACCGCCATCACCTGTCCGACCATTCCCGGGAACCTTGACGCGGATTCTTCCGGCGATACTATGTCTCTTGGCTGCGGGGTATCAGTGGGCACCGCTGTGCCCACACCAAAGGTAAAAGTCTCGGAGACTACGTGCCCATCAACTGCAGAGAGAACTCGAGTGCTTACAGTGTAGACGCCTTCGGTCAGACCTGGTTGCACCGTGACTCCTATTGAAGCGGTATCGCCCGCGACGGGGTGGGGGTCGTTCATGTCCACCCTGCTGCCTTCAGGTCCCAGGACAGAGATCTTGCTGTAGTCCAGCTCGATCGGCTCGCTAAAGAAAACATTGACTTCTGTAGGTGATCCGGGTATGCTTTGAAATGCCCTTGGTGATGAATCGAGATAGACGGGATGGGCAAAGGTCAATTGAGCCAGACCGGACACAAACAGCAGCGCTACTGCGACCGTTGAAAAAGCAAGAACATAGCGGGGCTGCAGAAGGCTGCCAGAAGCCATAAGTGAAATATGCCGTGCACTATATTTGACTCTTGCTTGTTTTGTGGTACAAACACCGAAGTCCGGCTAAAGATTATAAATATTGCACACTGAATCATTATGAATGAAAAAAGTTGCTCTTTCGATTGTTGTGCTCTCTCTGTTGATCATCAGTTTTACTAGCATTCCTTCTGCCTCCGCCCATAATGAATGCGAACGCGGCGACATCAGGGTTGTTGGTGGCTGGGTAAACGAGCCACCTCTTGTCGGTCAGCTTAACGGCATAGAGTTAGAGATCACACGGATCTCTAGCAACCAGACCATAACGAACGCCCTAGCTCAACTTGAAGTGACTGTCAAGAAAGGAACGCTGACAAAGTCACTTGAATTTCTGCCAACAGAGGAGCCGGGCGTCTACGATGCGGCGATCCTCCCGACGCAGACCGGACAATATGCCGTGGTTATGACGGGAACTGTTGCCGGACAAGCTTATGACTGTCAGATCGAGATTGAAGACGTGGAAGACACAAGGCAGATAGAATTTCCACCGGCAACTAGCAATAACGGAAATCCCATTCCTCCTGACTTTCTGGAGCAGTTCCAGGAAGCCATAGCAGACCTTAGCGGTCAGATCGATACAGCGGTAACCTCATCTGAGGAGGCAAAGGAGGCGGCGCTCGCTGCAACAGAGTCGGCCTCAGAGCTAAAGTTTGCGGCTGATAGGGCCTACCTCTTTGGGATGGTAGGCGTTGGAGTGGGCATCGCGGGAATTGTGATAGGAGTGGTTGCCCTATCCCGAAGCAAAGACAAGAACTAGAATAACTTGAACTTGCGCGTCGCCACTATGGCGGCACCGACCAAAGCCGCCACCACACCAATCATACCAACTGGAAATTCTGGAGTTACTTGTACTGGAAATGTAGCGGTTTCAGGATTTATGGGGATCGGTGGAAAGCCGAGACCAAGGACCCTAACTTCAACCGTATAGTCCCCGTTCTGTGAGAAATTGTATGGAATCTTTATCGTTCCATTCACATTGTGGATGAGTGGTTGATTGAGCTTCTTCGCAGCGCTGAATATTTCGGTTTCTCCTTGCTTTATGATGAAATCATAGTCTTGGTGTTCGTGAACCACGGTCGAGTTAGGATTTAGAAACGCCACCCTAAAAGTTACATTATTAGATTGACTGGAGATCGGTTCCAGCATAATATCCAGCGAGCCGCCGTCCAAGGGCTTTGTCATGCTTGCGCCAGATTCCTGCGAATAGGCTGGCTGCAGAAGGCCGGCAACAATAGTAGCTGTCAACAATGCCGCAACCGAATAGCGACTGCCGCTGCTCATGGCTGTTGGTTGGACTAGAACCTAAATAAATTGTTGCTATTGCGACGTGCAAGTATTGCGATGGCACCTATCAATCCTGCTAATACCCCAAGCACCCCAACTGGAAATTCTGGTGTTACCTGTATTGGAAATGAGGCGCTCTCACCGAGACCCTCTATGTCATCTATCCTGAGCGTGTACGAGCCGGGCTCTTCGAAGCTCAATCGCTGCTCGCTAGTGGTCTGATCTACCCTCCGGAGTTGTTGGCTGCCACTTTCTTCATAGACCATGATGTCGTATTCCATTTCTTCAATTTCTGTACTTGTCTCCGGCTCGATGAATCTTATTTCAAATGTATTATCGCGGCCAATGTCGTCTGGGGTCCATATTATTTCAACTATGAATGTTCCTTGATCGCTCAGGGCTTCAAGGCTGATCTGCTGCTGAGCAGCAGCTTGTGCTATTGAAAGAGTGGATATCAGAGCGCCAGCTATGATGATGGTCATCAATGCGCGCAGCAGACTTCGTGAAGACATGGCGCGTGGTGTCAGGAATTAGCAAAAAAGAAAGGAAAAAGAAGAGTTCGTTAGACTCTTCCAAAGAAGCCCGTGGTGCTGCCTTTTGCGAATCTTGTGTATCCTATGATTGCCGCTATGGACGCTCCGAGTATCAGTGCCACTACGACTGGGAATTCAGGAATCACCATCGTTCCCTTTATGTCGACTTCGGTCTCGCCCGCTGGCACCGTAAACTTTATTGTCGTAGATGTAGCGTTTTCGGATAGCACCTCTGGGACAACAGTTTCATCTCCTGCCTGAACGGTGATGTTGCCGCTAATCATTGTCTTTGGCAAGGTCAGCTCTACTTCTCCATCTGTGTCAAAGGTCACGACCACTGCTTCGCTAGCGTCAATCTCAGCTGTTGCAGATTGAACTGTCTCGGATTTTCCGGTTATCACGTATTCATTGCCATCAAGGGTTGCTGTAGTGGAAAATTCTGTTGGTCCGGTACTTCCTGCCACCATCACTGTGCCTACCATAGCCGGGTGCAGCGTACAATAATATGGGAATTCGCCTGCTTCAGTAAATGTGTAACTAAAGGTTGCTCTTGGTGCTATGGTTACTGAAAATGGTGCTTCAGCAGTACCGCCAAACTTGCCGTCTGGCCCTGCCGATGGAGTTCCCGAGGTTGCCGTGTGTGTGTTCGGTGAGTCGTTGTTTGTCCATATCACAGTGTCACCAACGTTTACATTGACTGGATTGGGGCTGTATGCATCCGTGGTTTTCGTACTGGCGCCTGGTGCCATTTCGACGTTAACGTCTGCAGCATAGGCCGGGGCGGGTGTTGATATTGGTATTAGCATCGCAGCAAAAATTGCTGCCATGCCGACAGCGACTGCAATCTTCGTGTTCATTGATTAGGAACGATATTTTAAGCCATAAAAAGCTTGTTTTTGGTTGACATCGTACCATAGCAATCTTGCATGCTTTGAGACAAAATGAGGATAATAGGTAGATAGCTCGTGCTGAATCACGCGACAATCCTCTAAGTTTTTATGCATTGCGCATGCAGACAAGCTTGTGCGCATTGTGTCTTTTCTTCCAAGCGCGACCGAAACCCTGTACGAGCTTGGCGCCGGCAGTCAGGTTGTAGGTGTGACTCATGAATGCAAGTATCCCTCGCAGGCCAGAAAAAAGACACAAGTAATTCGTCCAGCTTTTAATCCCGGCAAGATGACCGGGAGAGAAATTGATACTGTCGTAGTCGAGCTATTGCGATCGGGCAGCGACATCTACATTGTAGACGACAACGCGCTAAGAAAAGCCAATCCGGATCTCATTGTTGCCCAGGGATTGTGCGAGGTATGTTCGCCGCATACCAAGGAGATAAACAGGGCAGTCGATATCCTGAGCGGCAAGCCAGAAGTTCTGGTTCTTGACCCGCACGATCTGGACGACATACTTGTCAGCATCATGGATGTGGCTGAAAAGATCGGCAAGGTCGCAGAAGGGAGAAAGCTTGTCGCTTCCCTTCAAAAGAGAATCGACACGGTGAGGCGACTGGGCGCAACGTCCAAACCAAGAGTCCTTTGTCTAGAGTGGCTTGATCCCCTATTTACTGCGGGCCACTGGGTTCCCCAGATGGTCGAATATGCCGGCGGAACAAACGGCGTGAGCATCGCAGGCGAGGCGTCACGCAGAATGGATATCGACGAAGCAGTCAAGTTTGACCCGGACGTTATCGTCCTAATGCCGTGCGGCTTTGACATTGAAAGGACCAGAAAAGAGTTGCCTACGCTGGCAAAGAACGAAAAATGGAAATCCCTTAGAGCAGTAAAGAATCGGAACGTCTATGCTGTTGACGCCGGCTCTTATTTCAGCAAGCCCGGTCCGCGAACCATTATAGGGCTTGAAATAATGGCAAAAATTCTGCGCCCCGGTGTCTCGCGGCGAATCAAGGTTCCAAAAGGATCGTATAGAAGGTTATTGCGTTAGCGAGACTTCGATGTAAACATCGTCGGGGATTTTCAGGCGCATCAGCTGCCTAATGGCCCTGTCGTCCGCGCCTACGTCAATTACCCTTCTGTGGATGCGCATCTCGTACTTGTCGTAGGTGTTTGTACCCTGGCCGCATGGAGACTTTCTGGTGACTACTTTGAGTTTCTTGGTCGGAAGCGGATGGGGGCCGCGAAGCTTTATACCTGATTTTTCTCCGATCCCCTTTATCTCGCTGCAAACGCCTTCAAGTGTTGAAAGGTTTGTGCTGGTGAGCTTTATTCTTGCTGCCTGCGGCATCCACTATTCACTTACTTTTTGTTCGGGTCGTACTTTTCGGTGATGCTCAGCACGACTCCTGCGCCGATGGTTGTGCCCATGTCACGCAGAGCGAACCGTCCGATCTCTGGAAAGTCTTTGAAGGTTTCAATTGGCAGCGGCCTTACTGGCTTTATCCTGACGATTGCCGCGTCGCCTGTCTTTAGGAACTTTGGATTTTGCTCGGTAGTTGCACCAGTCCTCGCGTCAATCTTTGAAATAAAGGCCGAGATGGTTGCCGCAACCTGTGCAGTATGCGCGTGCAGTACTGGAGTGTAACCCGGGGCAATCGCGGTTGGATGGTGGATTACAATTAGGCGGGCCTCGAACTCTTTTGCGACCATTGGTGGGTCGCTTGCAGAGCCTATCATGTCGCCGCGCTTTATCTGCTTCCTGTCCACACCTCTGAGGTTAAAGCCAACGTTGTCACCAGCTTCTGCTGACTCCAGCTGGGTATGATGAGTCTCTATCGACTTGATTTCGCCAATTGCACCTGATGGCATGACGATTACCTTGTCGTTTGGCCTCATCCTGCCTGTCTCGACTCTCCCTACTGGCACGGTGCCGACGCCGGTGATAGAGTAGACGTCCTGTACTGGAATACGGAGGGGCTTGCCTACTGGCTTCTCTGGCGGGTCGAACATGTCGAGAGCTTCTGCCAGAGTTGGTCCCTTGTACCAGGCCATGTTCTCTGACTTTTTGATCAGGTTGTCTCCCTTCCATCCGGATATCGGAATAAACTGGATCTTGGCAGTGTTGTATCCTACCAGCTTTAACATCTTGTCCACTGCTTCTTTCGCTTCCTTGTAGCGTGCCTCCTGGTAGCCTGCGTCGTCCATCTTGTTCAATGCTACGACTATCTGGCTGACACCCAGAGTCCTTGCAAGGAAAGCGTGCTCTCTTCCCTGTCCTCCAGGCTCGATAGCTGCTTCCATCTCACCGGCCTTTACGGAAATCACGAGTATCGCCGCGTCAGCTTCTGACGCGCCAGTGATCATGTTTTTGATAAAGTCCCTGTGACCTGGAGCATCGATCAGAGTATAGAA
Source organism: Nitrososphaera sp. (assembly GCA_025449675.1). GTDB lineage: Archaea > Thermoproteota > Nitrososphaeria > Nitrososphaerales > Nitrososphaeraceae > Nitrososphaera. The sequence continues at coordinate 8,784 of JANWIX010000011.1, forward strand.
ATACTTTGGCGTTTCAAACTTTTGGAAAGCGAGATCGATAGTGATACCTCTTTCGCGTTCGTCCTTGATGCTGTCCAGCACCCATGCATACTTGAAAGTGTCGCCCTTTCCGGTTGCTTCCGATTCCTTTGCATACGCATCAATGGTTCTCTGGTCGATGGCACCGAGATCAACCAGAAAATGACCTACGGTAGTTGATTTGCCATTATCGACATGACCGACAACCACCAAGTTCAGGTGTGGCTTCTTGCTAGCGCTCATACAGCAACAACACTTCATGGGCTTTATTTGTATTTCGCCCATGTTTGTTGCAAAATCCGTTATTGTCCGGACTGGTTTTACATTGCCTCAGATCAGCGTCATCGCGTCGCGCATCAGGGCTTCAGTGAAGACATCGGAAAAGTTTTAAACCGAAAAATCATGAGCTTCAATCATGCGAATTACGCTAAGTGCCATCAAGGCGGACATTGGAGGGATTGGCGGACACACGAGGCCAAGCGACGAGCTCGTCGATAGTGTTCGGAATTTCGTTTCCAGAAACGCAAAGGGGCTGCTGGTTGACTACTACGTGGGCTACACAGGCGACGACATACACATCATAATGACGCACACTCACGGCGTTGATAATGAAAAAATACACAAGCTAGCATGGGATGCATTTACTGAGGGCACCAGAGTTGCAAAGGAGCAGGGTCTTTATGGCGCAGGTCAGGACCTTCTCAAGGATTCCTTCTCTGGCAACGTGAAGGGCATGGGGCCGGGAGTTGCGGAAATTGAAATGGAGGAACGCCCAAGCGAAGTATACTGCATCTTTGCCGCTGACAAGACTGAACCCGGTGCGTTCAACTTTCCTTTATGGCGCATGTTCGTCGACGCCAGAAGCAACACGGGCCTCCTCATCAATGAGAATTTGGCGGAAGGTGTGATATTTCGGATAATGGATGTCATGGAAGGCAAGATTGCGGAGCTAAAGATGTGGGGAGACAAGGCGGAGCTCGAGGCGGCTTTGATGTACCCGGGAAGGTACGTGGTCCACTCGGTGATCACTGCGGACAGGTCTGATCAAATAGTTTCTGCCTCAACAGACAGGCTACACAACATTGCCGGGACATACGTTGGCAAGGACGACCCGATTGCGATTGTCAGGACCCAAAAGAACTTTCCAGCAACGGAGGAAGCGGGAAGTGCATTTAACGAGCCTCATTTCGTCGCAGGCAATACCAGGGGTAGTCATCACATGCCGCTGATGCCGGTAAAGCTCAATTCTGCGGCGTCACTGAACTATTCGATCCCGATCGTTTCATGCCTCCTCTTCAGCATGCACAACGGCAAGCTCACCGGTCCGCACGACGGTTTTGGAACCGCCGACTGGGAGCTGCAGCGCACGCGGGCTTCAGAGCGTGCCATGATAATGCGCAACCAGGGATTCATACACCCCGCCACACTGGTTCCGGACGAACTAGAGTACAACAAGGGATACGAAGCCCGGATGGCAAAACTGCGAACCAAATTCAAAGACATTGACGAGGTCATCAAAAGCAAGAGCAAGAAATCCGCGAGCGCAGCCAAATCCAGAGCCGGCGGCAAGCGTTGAAGCGGCCGCTGATAATTAACTTCAAGAATTATGAGGAGGCTTCTGCAGCGGGCACTGTCAGGCTCGCAAGAGCCGCCCAGAAAGTTTCTGAAAAAATGAAAGTCGAAATCGTGGTCGCGCCGCCGCAGCCGGCGTTGGCCCTTGTCGCCAAAAGCGTAAAGATCCCAGTCATATGCCAGCATGTTGACTCTGAAAAACAAGGCTCGACGACCGGCTTTTTTCTCCCCGAGATTGCGAAGTCCTATGGCGCTGTCGGATCGCTAATCAACCATAGCGAGCACAGGATCGAGATGAAAACCATCGCGAGTATCGTGGAGCGGATGAAAAGACTTAGAATGACTTCCATAGTCTGTGCCCGCGCGCCGCACGAAGTGATGGAGATTTCGGTTTTTCAGCCTGACTTTATCGCGATCGAACCTCCGGAACTGATAGGCAGCGGCAGGGCGGTTTCGAAAGAAAACCCTGCCATAATAACGAGGTCAATCGATGCTGCCGGTTCGCGTTCCAAAGTGATCTGCGGAGCAGGCATAACTGACAAAGGTGATGTGAAAGCAGCGATAAAGCTCGGATCCCGCGGAATCCTCGTCGCGAGTAGCGTTATCAAGGCGGACTCTTGGCAGGACAAGATAGCCGAACTCGCCTCCGGCATGAAGTAGGTTGGCTTAGTTCAGCTCCTGGGCCTTGGCAGGTTCCAGTTGTATTTCATCGCCAGCATCCTCATGGCCGTCACTGCCACGATGCCTGGGATCGCAGCAATGTTCAGTTCGACGCCGGCTGCAAGCAGGCCAAAGAATATCACGACACCTACAAAGCTCGCTGACGCGTAGAGTTCTTTCACAAATACGATCGGAACTTCATTGACAAACACGTCCCGCAGGATACCGCCTCCCACCGCGGTCAGCAGACCAGCAAACGCCATGGCAAGAAAGTTCAAGCCAAGAAGGTTGTAGGCAATGGTTGCCCCGATTATAGTGAATACCCCAAGGCCAATGGCGTCAAACTTTAGGAGCAGATTCCAGTGCTTTCTTAGCGAACGGTGCAGAAAGAACATCGCAATTCCTGTTGCAGTAGTTATCACAAGGTAGAGCGGGTTCATGACAGAAAGTGGTGGAATTTGGCCAAAGACAAGGTCTCGCAGGACTCCACCGGCGACTCCGGTGATCGTTGCGAGAATAATTATTCCGACAATATCTGACTTGTGTTCTATTGCCTTGAAGGCACCTGTGACTGCAAACGCCATTGTGCCAAAGAGGTCGAGTGCCTGAATAAGAAGCGGGCCGACATCAGCCGACATTATTAACACCTAATTGCCCCAGCTGACCCACGCCCTGATCTAGCAACGGGCGCAATAATTTGAAATTATCGGTGAAATACGCACAACATTTTAAGCCTTGCCGGGAATTGATCTCCATCTAAATGTCTGAAGAAGGCAACTTTGGTAGAGCCGCGCCGTCGCCAAGGCCGATATACTTTTTTGACGAGGCCGACGGCAGGAACAGAGCTCTTCTTGGAGGAAAGGGCGCGGGTCTTTCAGAGATGACAAAGCTCGGGCTTCCCATTCCACCGGGTTTTACAATTACAACTGAAATCTGCGAAAAGTTCTACGAAGCCGGAAAGCGGCTCCCTGATGGACTCATGGACGAGGTCCGCAATTCGATACGCAAGCTGGAGAACATGACAGGCAGAAAGTTTGGCGATCCCG
>JANWIX010000012.1 GCA_025449675.1 Nitrososphaera sp.
AGCGAGAAAGACATGTTCGGCGAAGGTCACCCTGAAGAATCAGAGGAGAGTGCATAATGACAACTATAAGCGTCGGTCCACCAGTCGTACCACTTCACTATGTAGGTATAGACGTAACTGGGTCAGTAGATACCGTTGCATGGGCTGAATTGTGGAACAAGAAATTCTTTTGGAGAAATCTGTTATCACACTTGCCGGCTGATCCTGCAGATGAGAATCGACTTCTGGATGACACCCATCCCACACTTCCGATACTGACTTTGAAGAAAAAGCCAGGGGGTAGCGGAGTGAATTTTACAGACACAATAATAGCACCATGCGGCGATGACGCCAAGTTTGCGGACAAGAATTTCAATGATCCAGCGACTGACATGCTTGCTAATGTCCGTTTTGTGAAAAGCTTCGTGCTTAGTCCTGGAGTCTCGACTGACTCTGGCTCGGCGACCTTGTCTGCGGACAGTAGCAATAGTACTATCACAGCTGATATCGTCTACATAAGCTCGCACGGCACCGCCCAGGGAGACATGTATTCAGATGATCACGACGTCACAGTTGAGGGACGCCGCAAGAAAATGCCATTCGTCATCTTTACTCCCGCCCACGCCGCTGATAAGAAGCAGAAATTTTCAGGGGTAAGATGGTTGATTCTTTCAAACTGCAATACGTTGAGACAGGATATAAATCAGGATTGGCTTGAAGTTATGCAAGGCAGCTCGCTTCGGGGGATACTTGGGTTCCAAGACCTATCTCCTGGTCCTGACGGGTCTGTAAATATTAACAGAAGACTCGTCAGGGAACTGGCAGCAGGAGCAACTTTCAAGGATGCGTGGAATAAGGCAGTGTCAGAGGCAGGACGACCTAACAATTGGGTCGTAATTTGCCATGAAGACGCGGTGGATGACACGATCTCTGCCTTTAACACTGGTGCTCTAAAGCCGATTGCGAGCACCGTGATCAAGAGATTCACTAGACGGAATGCAAAAGATGGAATAGAAATGAAAACAATTCCAGATCCCTTCGAGGCTTTTTGGGTCAAACTTGTCCCCATTGCCGGATCTGCGCTAGAGAGAGTTAGAATCACATCTGCGAATCGGCTCGATGAGTCAAATCATCTCTCCGTAGGTGACACCGTTTTAATAGAGATACTTCCACCCGAGGAGCTTGGAAGTTTTTCAAAGTCAACCGAAATAGAAATAACGCTTCACTATATCCGTGAAGATTATGGTATAGATCTCGACATACAAAAGATGTTCAATGTCGAAAAAGTAGAGGGTTTCAAATTGGGAGTGACACAACCAGATTCAGTGGTTAACACATCTATCTTTGCAAGCCTTAAGAAAAATAAGACGGACACATGGCTGCTATCTGTCCGAAAGGATGAAATCGAGGATATCGAAATGACACTAACTTGCCTTGCAATTCACAAAAAAATAATTTCATTTTATCCGTTATGGATTGAAGTGGCAATATCGCCTGCCAATGATGCTGAGCTCACCCAGGATGTGAGAGATAAATTGAAAGGCAAATTTAGGCGGAATGGATCTATTTCAGCAGGACGATCCGTAAGTGATCGAGCCTAGCCCAATCTCACTGGCCTTTTACAAGTTCTTGCCTATTGTCTTTGCCACAATCGTAGCGAGGCGTTTAAGAGCACCTGGATCTTGCTTCTATTTCATTAACGACCAAACATTTCAGGCGTCTGTTAGCTTTATTTTTAGCTCGCTTTGAGGTTTGCGCACTTTCATGATCCCGTCACCATCTGTCTCAGCAGCTTTTTCCTCTCCACCGTCTACAGAGACTGAGAACCTAAGTCTATTCAACGGATTGTCCTGCTCATCTACCACTCTTATTTCAAAACTTCCTGAAGGTCGAATTGCTGTTGGAATGTTCTCAAATGCAAGTCTACCGTCGGTCCTTTTTTGTCTGACCATATCTACCCCTTAGTATCCGATAACTTCAGGGTTCAGTCTCGCTCTCCTTGTTCTCTCCCTTCTTCACTTCCACTACTTCCTTTTCTTCCTCATAGGATTCCTCATCGGTTGTGACTTCGTATTTTCCTTCGCCTACGTCGAGTATTTCGTAGTAGCCTTGTTCATCGGTGTTCACCTCACTTTCTTTGTCTGGACCTTTGATCTTTACTTTTACTCCAACCAATGGACTATCTTCGCTGTCCAACACTTGCCCTCTAATGTCATCGATTTCACTTTCCTTTTCTAGGTCGCTTTCTACGTCTTGCTCCGGTGCCTTCTCTTCTTGCTGCGGCCGCGGCTCTCTGTATTCCACAAGCTTCATGTAGTATCGGTAGCTATTGGAATGTCCGGCTATCTCTTCAAATTGGAATTGAACCAGCATGACTTTTGTGATTTCCGGTATGGCTGTTGTCATGTCTGAAGAGAATTGCATCGGTTTGTTGTTGTCGGAGATGTACTTTGACATCAAGCTTTCCAAGCTGGCCTTTGCATCGGGACCAGCAAATTCGCCGAATATCAAGATTGTAACTGGTTCTCGGCCCATGTCCTGCAGCACATTGCCGAGGGAGCCGGGAATGTTAAGTTCAACAATGTTACGGCTATCGACAACCCTGATGCCTCTTATCGTTCTAAGGTCTGATATGTTATTCGCAGTTTCTCCTTGAACAACTCTCACTAACTCGAAGTCATCTAACTTGGCAAGCAAACAGAACTAGTAATTCCTAACACTGCAATAAAGTTTATGGGAATACAAAACTGTTACAACCATCACAAACAATCGCGGGGAGAATTCAGACAATAAGCTTGGTTGAACCTTGAATTCTACTTCTTTTGTTTGATATTTATCTGCTTGATTCTCGTGAATCCTGGTTCCTTCTTTACTTTGAAGTTCAACTCACATATATACACAAGTCGCTTTCCTCTCACATCACTTTTCGAGCGAACGGTTTCTTTTGTATTATCATTATCCAACAACACTATGGGCTCACCTTTTACACGAGGAAGAAATCTTATGCCTTTGGTTTGGAGTTCATCGGCTGCCTTTAAGGTCTCCTTCATTACCATTAGCGCCATCATGTTACACCCGAAATCGTCAGTGGTCCACAGGTCAACATGGCAAGTGATTCTTAACCTCATTCCTTTGTCTTCGCCGTCCCGGCGCACCATGTATCTTACATACACATTCTCATTCTTTGATGGGGGTGATCGAAATGAGAGAAGTGATTCATCAAAGCTGATTGTGTAGTCGTCTATAGCTGAAAGCAAGACTTCCTTCGTTCTTACCTTGAGAAACGGCTTCAGAATATTGCTGGGAAGGGGAAAACTTGTGGTCTTGCCATCGCCGCTAAGCACTATCTCCTTTTCATCCCTGCCTTCCCCCAGTTCGCCGCCGAACCCGAGCTCTTCAGCCTCGAATTCCGCGTCATAGACAGCTGCAAGAGGCGGGAGCATAGCTTTAGAATAATCCGGCTTTTGTAAGACCAAATTTAGCTTCCTGTTATCTCCGAAGCTTTGCCTGACTATCCTTGCGAGCTCTGTAACAACTGAGCTTATTTCGTCGCCAGCAATTTCCTGCATCAAGTTAATTCACCTACAACATGCGTTATGCAGTTCCAACTGGTTGATGCCATACTGTCGCCGGCATCTTTCGTTATGGGCTTAAGGTTGGTCATCAAATCACCTTTATTGGACTTCGGCTTTTACCCCCGCTGCCTTTATGGCATTAACTAATCTTTCCAAGTCGCCCTTGGTGTATCCTCCGCGTTCCAAAGCTGCCTGAGGCACCTTGACCTGAAAAGTAGCTGCTACATGGGCACTCCATCTGAATGTTAAGCGAATAGTTGGCACATCCCTATGGAAGACAAATCCCTCATCAAATGAAGCAGAATCAAAGTATCCTATCTTTGGAGAGGTCGATTCGTGATAATGCCAATCGGCCTTCTTGCGCGATATCTTCATCGAGATTGGAGTGGACCCAAGCCGATCGCTCACATCTTTGCCATCAAGCTCTGCTTTCCCCCGTTTGATTACCAAAGTCTCTCCCGGGTTGAACATACCCCGGTATTGTATGGTTTCATCCGGTTTGGACAATTTTGAAATCGTCGGGTTGGCAACTCCTCCAAGACCGGTTGGCTCAAGCTTCATGGTTAGTTCTGCATCTTCTTCTTCCCTTATGCTCCGGTTGCCCATTTTCCACTTAACGCCATTACCCACTACTAGTTCTTGCACCTGAGGCTTTTTGGGATTTTCCACGAGCTCAACTTCATTCGGGAGAAGTTTGAAGTAGTGGATAATTTGTGCAATCACTGCCTCTCTCGTTCCACCACCTTTGAAATTCAATAGCGCGTACTTTATCCGTTCTCTAAAGTTATCATCGAGTTCGTTTGTTCCTCGTCTTAGGTTAAAGATCTTGCCCAACTCATCAAGGTCTGATCTGTACGCCGTATCTACCCAGTGTGATTTCTGAATTCTAAGAAGATAGCTCTGCTGGTGATGAAGAGCCATCGCCAGCGAATGGATCAACTGTGACATCAATGCTCTCCTGTCCCATCCGAGGTAGAAGTGTGGAAGTCTGGAAAGAATCCTGTCCGCTTGCTTCATTATCTGGATGACCCACCAGCCTGGAGCTCGATTTGCTCCTTGATATTGATCGTCTTCACGACTGCTCGCTCAAAGTTTCCGATCTGAACGTTTTGAGTCGTCCTGTTGTTACCCTCCAGAATTATTTCTGGTCTAGATATTTCCTCGACTCCAAGTATTCCGGCCAACGATAGTTCTAATTTACTTATTCGAATATCATTGCCTATTCCGAGCGAATCGAAGTAATGCTTTATTCTGGATTCCATCTCTGACCGAACTGGCAAGAAGCTGGCATCTTTTTCCATTGTTACGGTCATCTCTACATCCACTTGAACAAGATGTGCCTCATGGAATGCGACATGTATTCCTGCGGCCCTAGTCTTTTCGATAGAATCCACAAGATCCTTATTTTCATTGTCCACCTTGTCAACCACTACGTGGATCATGCCGGGTTCGTCGTCTTCAAGAACCAACGGATTAGACGTTAAGGAGTGTTTCGCCAGAGACCCGGTAATAGCTTCCATGGTCGCCTTTCCTGAGATACTCAATTCCCTCTTTGCTCTAGATCTTAGACTTTCGTCATCTTCGTCCGATTTCCTCATGATTCCCAATATCGAAACGACCAAGTCCAGCGCATTTCCATTTGCCTTGTCGATAAACCCAGCATTATAGACATGCTCAAGTTGAAGATAGAGATACTCTATTTCCCTGCTAACAGCTTCTATGACAGTTCGGAGTACACTTCCAACGCTGGCATCTGATAAGACAGAGGGAAGATCCAATCTGTACGTTACCATGAATTCCGAATTAATGTCTGGTCTTTGAGATTGAGGAGAGAGCCATTCAAGGAAGCCCTTCCTGTTCTCACCTCCTTCAGAAGTCCGGTCTTCAGCCAGTCTGTAATGTTTCCCCTTTTCGAACGAGTAACTCTGGCCGTTCAAAGTGCCTTCGACCTTCTCTATGTCACGAACTGGCTGCGAAGTCAGCGCGTACTTTACAACGGATACTTCTGAACGGAGCGCTTCCCTTACTCTTCCTTCCGTTACTTGTGCAAGAATATCTCTTGCAATACTCTCGTAGTCTTTTTGCTTAAATGGCATCATTTTGCTAGGCACCTTCCAAATTGAACAACACACTTACCTGTTGAACTTCACTGCTGCCAAGAGCTTTGACAAATACGTCGATATCTACCGAGCTGAGTCCTTCTGCATCTAGTTTATCGGAGTCCTTTTTCAACCGGCGTGGTCTGACTTCGACTTTTACTATCTCCTTTATCCTTGACTCTTGCCGTAGCGCATCCATGACCATCAGCCTGAGGAGTCCCCTCGTCATCTCGTTGTTGGGTTCACCGATCAAGGTATACATTTCGCAGCCATAGTTGGGATGCCCAAGATCCTTTAGCTCGCCCTTTCTTGTTCGCAACCTGTGAAGTATTGCCTGTTCCAGATTACTTGTTCCTGAAACCGTCCTGACATCTCGCCCCTTACTGGTCAGAAGGTCAGCACCCAAATGATAGTAGTCAAACACATCAGCCATTTCGTTGCGAATTTCGCTCAGTTTCCTTAGCTCGCTCTTCCTCTTATCTTGAAAATATTCCTCAATCATTAGATCCGTCTTCATGACCTTGTCTATTCCACTCATCTTGTTACCACTGCCAGAATCAATTGATCTTAACCACTGCTCCTTGGATTGTCACTTCGCCGGAGGACTTGATAGTCATCGACTTTTGGCTTTCTAGACTGATGTCTCCTGCTTGGAGTGAAATTCCTCCGTCACACTTGATCGTTGTATTTCCAGAGCTGTGAATAACAACATCTGCATCAGTGCTAATATCAACACCTTTTTCACTCAGGGTAACCTTTAATGACTCTCCCGGCAACTCGATGTATAGCCGTTTCAGATCCTCACTCTTCGAGTAAGGAGGTTTGTATATTATCTCCTCCTCGTTGAACTCTGGAGGCCTATCCTTGTCGTTATACAACCTGCCAATTACTATTGGCGAATTGATGTCGCCGTTGATGAAAGTAACCAGCACCAAGTCTTGTTCATGGGGCATGTTGGCAAGTCCTATTTGCTGGGTGGCGACGGGAACCTTTTCGAGTGTTATGTCTTTGTCCCGCAACTTCACATCACATTCATAGTTGTTCTTGTCCCCTTCAGAATGCGGGAATACTTTAGTAACAACGCCCAGTTCTGCGACATGGATTTTCCTTGCTTCAGCACGGGCAATCTTTATCATGTTCTGGACCTCGGACTTGACAATACTTTCTATTTGTTCATCTCTCAATTAGTGCCAGCCCTCTGACCTCGACAATTAATAATCGTTGTAAAGCCTGAAGTCTTGCTCAAAAAGTGTTCGATTCCTCTCACCTGATATTCCCCATTTAGGGTTTCATCTGGCATTCCTTGGATCCTTATCGTATCGCCGAGCTTTGTTTTGGAACTGCCAAGAATCTCGGCCATGATAGTAACTGATGATTTTAGTCTGTCAAGGGTTGCTCTGGCAATCGAAGCAACCGTTTCCTGGTTTCTGGCTGCTCGCTGGTGTATCACCAGCTGATCGCTCCCGCTTGTGGTTCCTGCTTCTGCGAATATTGGGTCCTTCACGAGCCAGTGTGAAGTATCTGAGCCGGGGCTCTCGCCAAAAACCTTAACCGAGTTTATAAAGTCTTTTTGTTCAACCCTTGATATGCTGATGATATTCTTGCCGTACTCTAGAACATGCGGCTCTGTAGGTTCGTATTCCTTGAACACAAGCTTGTCGGAATTTGTGGTGTAAACGTCGAAACCACATGCGCGTCCAAGATCCATGATGTGTTCGTATGCATTCTTGTTGCTGTCCACAGCGTAGTAGGGCAATTTAATGCCATCTGAAACCTTGTCCAATTCAACCGCAGCCTTTCTTGCCAAGTCTTTGACTATCTCGCCCGCTGTAGCTTGCTTGTATAACTTGTCAAGTCTTAACGTGCAAAGCCTTATCATCGAACTTAAAGCTACTACCCTGACTCTTGAATATCGGATGTCAAGGGTGTCAATGCTTCCCTTGTAAACCTCTCTCAATTCAGTATCATATCCCAATGAGACAGAAACGTCATCCCCCTTGGCGAAGCCAATATTCTGGTCTCTTATTCGGAGTACTCCTTCAAGATGGTCCGAAGGTACGTCCATACTAAGATGCAGATAGAGGCTCATGATATCGTCCGTTACTGATGGGTCAATCGATAGGGAACCCAAGCTTATTTTGTAAGAGGGTCGGTGCACGTAGTCTAATTCCAAGGCTCGAAGTTCTTTAAAGTTTTCCCATGAGA
>JANWIX010000013.1 GCA_025449675.1 Nitrososphaera sp.
CTAAAAGAGCTGAGGACTTTTTTGAATTCCATGGCTTCAAAGCCTGCCTCGAGCTGCATTATCGTACTAATGTCGTCGGCCGTGGTCTGAGGGACAATGTCCTTGTAGACCGTGTTGCCCAGCTCCGTCAGAGCTTCGGAAACCTTTTCGATGTTGATCATCTTTTGCAGAGTTTCCTTGGAGACTTTCGAGGTGGTCGTGACGATGAGCTCGTCAATGTCAGTCGCGCTCAGACCCCAGTACTTGCCTCTGAGCACGGACATGATGTTGTACGAATCAATGTCAACTGAAACAATACTCTTTACTTCAGGGGACTGCGACTCGATTGTCAGGGCCCTCCCCAAGTCGCGGTAGAACACGTGATCGATATAGGTGTCAAAGAGCCTGAGATCGCCCTTGTCTTTGTACGCCGCCGCAGCTTTTGCAGCATCCTCGCCAAATTCGCTTCCAGCAAGCGCAGCAATGGCCTCTTCAAGGTTCTTTGCCACCAAGGCCTTGACAACGATGTCTCGCCTTCCGACAAGCTCTTCTGCTCGCAGGTTTATTTTTGGAAGTAGTTCCTCGTAGGTCTTGCCCAGCGCCTTGCCTTTCAATATGAGCTTCAAGTTCCATGTGATGTATTTTATGAAATATGCGTTCAGCACTCCAGAGCCTCCGGCGATGCTGACCATTTTTACGTGGCTGTTTACAAGGTTCTCCCGGAGCGCGCCCTCTATTTTTTCAGCGCTATAGGGCTTTGTAAGCTTTGAAAGCGCGTCAACGTAAACCGTGTTCTTCATTCGCGTGACGAGCTCTTCGATATCTCGGGATTCTGCGAGAGTTTGGAGCTCGTTTTTCGAAAGCATCCTGCCCTTCATGCCATGTGAAAGCACGGTTCCAAAGATCTTGCCTGGCATACTGACCTTACTCATAACAATTCAGCAACGTCTGGTAGATTCTAGAGCAATTTTAGTTTTTAGAAGTAGATATGCAGAAAGTAAAAGGCCGTCTAATCTTCAAAAAGCCTTGATAGGGCCGAAGATATCTTTGCCGATAGGCTCAGCAGGACAAAGTGCAGGGCAAAGCCGACTGCCACTCCTACGATAAGGTTGGCAGTCGCCTGTAGAATTCCCATGAAAAGTCCTACCGAAGGGAGTGTGAGAATAAGTGCGAGGGCGGTGCTGACCCATGCCGACTTGACCATAAAATCTGGGGTTAAACTGTTCAAAGAATTATTGGCATAGACCAGTTTTGGGCGTTGCGACTGCAAATCTTTTCTACTCTTTCGTTGCCAAATTTGAAATATTAATATTGACACGCAAAATAGTTTTCATAGCTATTATCATAATCCCATAAAATAAAGTCATGGATAAATTGTAACCTAATTATTCAGTTCTGGCAATCAATATGCAAAAATTATTGAGTACTTGACAGTACTTTGAACGTATTATGCTAGATTTATTATGGGAAAGAGGTGCCAGTCTTGCAATTCTGAGTGTTTGCTACTCGATTCTTGAGAATGCTAGTATGAAAAAGCCGGATACCAACAATCTTAATTAAGCTGGTAGCGTCACTATTTTGTTGATGGAAACCATCGCTGCCGAGAACAAATTGGAGGGAAAACTCGAAGCGCTGCTAGACCAGTTCGAGCGTGAAGTCCAACCATACGACCGATTTTCGGGCCTGTCTATGCTAATAACGCCGGCAGGAGTTGTGATTTCGATATTCGTGCCTCTGCTCCTTTCACATTTCGCGGTAATTTCAGAGCCAGTGCTGTACTGGATTGTAGGGGGCATCCTGGCATCGATGGCTCTTACGAAGGTTCCGATATTTTACTTCGATCACAAGAAACACGAGATCTCTCGTACAAAATACAGGCCGGTTGCAGGCGTTTGCATGTGCGATCTGAGCCAATATCGATCCCACGTGACAAAAATGGACAAGGCGAAAAACACGGGCGAACGGATAAGGCACGCCAAGCTCGCAAACTATTACAAAAGCCAGATGGGATGGAACTAGGCTCCTTCCCTTTCTCGCCCCCTAGATAACACTTAATACGCAACGTCCTGTTTTTTAGTCAGGGTAATGGGTGCCGAAAAGCCAAAGAAGGTCACCACCACAAGAGTGTTTGCCGCAAGCACCATCCTAGCTGTGGTTATCTCGGTGCCTGCAATCGTCGTGACCCTGGTGCTGCATTTCCTTGTCAAAACGAACTTGATGATAACGATGGTCGCGGGCCTCGTCACGCTTTTTCTTGCGATGGGGTTCGCATACAAGCTGTCGAAAAAACTCGCGGCAAAAGTTCAGGACGACGCGTCAGATCCGGGAACAAAGTGAAATCGTGAAGTGGTATATCCGGCTTTTATACTGATGGTGAAGCATCTTGATCGCTGACTCAGAATACTAGTTCGTCAGTAGAAAGAGTCCTTGCGCAATACCTGCACTTGAGCACCACTTTTTCCTTGTCAATGATATCAATCGTGGACTTGATCTCCTCCCCGCTATTTGTGATGCATTTCAAATTCGGGCATTTGAATATCCCGACGATTGAATCCGGCAACTGGATCTTGCGTTTTTCCACCAGCTTGTAGTCGCGGATGATGTTAATTGTGGCGCGGGGCGCGATCAGCGCGAGCTTGTTGGTCTCGGATGTTTCGAGGAACCTATTCTCTACCTTGATGATGTCTTTTTTGCCATGCTTGCTGCTTGGCACGTTCAAAGCAGCAGTGACAACATTTCCTTCCTTTCCCGCGATATTGAGCGCCTGCAGCACAAAAAGCGCCTTGCCGGCTTCGATGTGATCGATCACTGTGCCGTCCTTGATCCTGCGAACAAGAAGCTGGCTCGTGTCAGACATTGCCGCTGTTGATGCGGTGCTGCTAACTATATCAGCATATCTGTCGAGATCCAGTGTTGACTTCTAGGTGCAAGTCGAGAATCAGATTCTTTAGTTTTCATATCTGATCGGCGATACATTGATTATTCCGTAACGACAATAGACTTTCGTGGGACTATTCAATCGCTGGAAACCAAAGGGCAAGATGTACAGCCTCAAATGCACCCAGTGCGGCGCTGGCTTCTTGTCCAGCTATGATCTAGCGGCCCCCATATGCGGCAAGTGCCTGCAAAAGGCCAAGTCTCTGGATTCCACAATAGATCACGACAAGAACTGCGCGAGCTGCGGCAACGCAGGAGTCATCTACGGCAAGGAACTCTGCCATTCCTGCTATTTTGGTTTCAAGAAAAAGTAAAAGTTGCTGATTATTTTAGCACCGGGTCAGCTTCGATCGATAAGCGCGAATTAAAGCGTCAAAGGGGAGAGTAGCGACACCGGCTAGCGGTGCCGCCTAGGGAGAACGGGATGCTCGGGAAAGCTTCCTTTGCTCTCCCCTTTGGTTTTTCAAGAGATCATTCTTGACTTAAGGAACGCGCTGCTGGCTGGCAGAAAATGGCTGTAATTGCCTATTACAGGTGTCTAATGCCGTTGCTTTAAAAAAGGGGAAAAATCGGAAAAATGGCGTGGAGTGCGGCAAGCTTTACCCAAAAGTGAATGTGTATATCTGAAATCCATTGCCTATTGCGTCGATTACTATCGTGTGCGTCCCATAATCTTCGTGCATTGTCAGATTGTAGAGCCGCTGGCCGTCGATGTCTACTTGACCTGTCTCCGAAACATCCGCACCGCGGCTATCGCCTGTTAGCTGTGGCCCGTCCTCTGAAATGTGCAGCTCTCCCTTTCCACCCGCGACAATGTTGACAGATTTTGCATTGTAGGTCAGGACTATGCTGCCACTTTCTCCCTGCAGCTCCATGTGGTCCGGGTTGTTCTTCCACTGCCCCGATAAGTAGATCGTATTGGGCGTCAGTACCGCGCCCTCCGGGAATACGTAATCCACGACTTTGCCCGGCGCAAAGCCCTGGGCGTTGCCGAGCTTTGCGCGCGCAAAGTCATAGCCAAAGTACAATTCCGGCGTCCTAATCTTTGCAAAGTCAACGCTTTGCGCGCTGTCAGGTTTGCTAACCGTACCGTCGATGCTCACTGCCTCTCCAGCAGCTGCCGCGCGCTCGGCCAAAAGCGACTGGATCACTTTTTCTGTTTCAGCATAGGCTCCTTCGCCAATGTGATCGTACCGGATGTATCCTTCGTTATCGACAAGGTACTTGCGCGGCCAGTACCTGTTTTCGTACGCGCTCCAAGTGCCCTTGTCATTGTCCTGCGCGACGGGGTACTGGATTCCGAATTTTTCGACGGCAGCATTCACATTGTTGTAATCTTTTTCGAACTCAAATTCCGGCGTGTGCACCCCAACTATGACCAGGCCCTTATCCGCGTATTTTTCATTCCATGCATTCAGATACGGAATTGTCCTTATGCAGTTGATGCAGCTATACGTCCAAAAGTCGACAAGCACCACCTTGCCCTTCAGGTCCGCAAGAGTCAGTGGTTCCGTGTTGATGTAGCCGCTGATCCTTGCGAGCTCGGGCGCTTTCTTGAACTGTGACTTGTCTATCTGTACTTTTGTCACAGTGCCATTTTCCTGAGCGACTTCGGATGGTATGAAATTTCCTTGCTGCCCAGAAGCCGCGGTATTGAGGCTGGGGCTGTTAAAGTAAACTCCAAAGCCGGCAATGAGCGCCACGACCCCTATGCCGACTGCGAGCGCGCTCAGGTTGTCCGTATTCATATTCCCCTCTCCAAGTTGATTATTTCGCTGGCAAGCGGAAAGTTGCCGATGATGCTCAGCTGGTTCGTGAACACCAGGATGCCAAGAATTATCAGGATGCCTCCCATTATCGGGTTAAAGTACTTCAGGTGCTTCACCATTTTTCCTATTACCTTGGTGGCCTGGGAAAAGAATGCGCCCGTGATCAGAAATGGCACACCGAGGCCCAGCGAATATGCAAGGAGTGAATTGTATGCTGCGCCAGGTGAAGTTGCGGCAAGCGTCAGTGTGGTGCCAAGGATCGGGCCAACGCATGGCGTCCACCCGGCTGCAAAGGCAGCGCCAAACACGAAAGAAGTGATGTAGGTCGTCTTGAACTTTGGCAGCTTTGTCATCCTCTTTTCAAAGTTGAGGATGCGAAGCTTGGTTGACAATATCAGATATGCGCCAAATCCGATTATCACGACGCCGCCAATGGATTGCAGCGTTGTCTGAAATCCGGTGCCGACGTTAGAGAGCACGCTGTTGAGTATTACTCCAAGCACCGCAAATACAAGGGCAAATCCGAGGACGAAATAGACCGTGTTGAGGAAGATGTTTAGCCTGACGGACTTCTTTACAGTGACTGACGACTGGCCGCCAACCGAATTCTGCTGGTTCTCCCCCTGAAGCTCTTTCAAAGTAGTGCCAGAGAGGTAGGAGACAAATGCAGGGATTATGGGCAATATGCACGGGGAGAAGAACGAGCCCGCCCCTGCCAGTGCAGATACCAACACGCTTGTCTCTACCAATTCAAGTCAAAAAGACCGAATTTTGCATTTATGCTTTGTTCCAGATCTTTACCAGATCTCGAGCAAAAGCAATTCGAATGAATGGGCCCAGTACCTCGTCTAGTACTAAGTTTCCGCGGCCTTGCGGCAACGATACTAGCCAGTCAGAATCGGTCGCCTAACTCGCCTGTCTGGGAGTCGTCTTTACTCCCTCAGGCCATACCGTGACCTTTAGCAGCGCGATCAGGCCAGCGAGCTCTGCAATATGGATCCCAACAAAGTAGGGCAACAGCGCGTCGGAATACAGCGGCGCCATTGAAAAGTAGGCATATACCGCCAACACATTATGCAACATCAACATCGCCGCAAATACCATGAGGCCTATAGTAAATGTGGCTCTGGTCTTGCTGTAGATGTTGCCATAGACTGCCAGCAGGGCAACCAGTATCCCGGTATTTATCATGCCAACAATGGAGCTAACGTCCATCAGCATAGCCATTGATAATCAGTCGCATTAATTCGGCTTATTTACTTTTTTCCAGATTTACTCAGATTCGCCTTCCTATCTATGGCCATTCTGACTTCGTTGTATGCTTCGATGTTTGCTTCAAGGTAGTTCGAGACAAAATAGAGTACGCCATACTTTTCCCCTACCCTAGTCACCATGTTGTTCCTTTCAAGCACACCCACATGGTGCTGCACCGCCTTGTAGTCAACGCCCATTGCCTCCGCTAGCTGGTTCATGTTATGCGGACGATCCTTCAGGAGATTGATTATCCTTATCCTGTTCTCGCCACCCCGCGACCCGGCAAAAAGAAACCAGAGCAGCCGCTTGGCTTCAGGGTCAGGCATTCGCTTGCAGGCAAGTATGCTGCGTATAGATTTAAACTTGAATGGCTCGTTGCAGAGCGCGTTTTCTCACAGGTTGCTCGCAATAGCTGGCGAACCGTCTTGGCAGTCCTTTGTGTCCGATGCTGCCACAGACTAACGCGCTAATGAGATATCCCATACTCACGCTGGAGGTCGGCTTCCATGTAGCCTTCACCGTATTGAGGCCTTCTCATTTTCTTGCAGCCTGATCAGTCAATATCGCAACGACGCATACCTTATATCTCTGTCCGCCCAATCTAGAGCAAGCAAGAGTCACAGACGGCGGATTTGGACAAGTACGATTAAACGGCTTTTCACATCTTCCCTTGGCTTTTGTTGTAATGCAAAAGCATACATACACACAAAGTGAAAAAAGAAATGACCAAGACGTTTGAAGAATTGGGTCTGAGTGCAGAGTTAACAAGAGCACTCAGAGAAAATAAATTTGATGAGCCTTTCCCCATACAAGAGGCAGCTATACCCCTTATTTTACAGGGTAAAGATGTCGTGGGGCAGGCACACACAGGAACCGGCAAGACGGCAGCATTTGGACTGCCCATTTTGTCCCGCATCAAGCCAGATGGCCCGGTGCAGGCATTGATACTTGCCCCGACAAGGGAACTTGCGGTGCAGGTAACAAATGAGATAGGCCGGTTCGCAAAGTACACAGGAATCAGGATGGTCTCAATCTACGGAGGCCAGAGCATCAACGTGCAGCTTGACAAGTTAAGGCGAGGAGTGCAAATAGTTGTCGCTACGCCTGGCAGGCTTATCGACCACATCAAGCAGGGCTCGATAATTCTGGACTATGTAAAGTTCGTTGTGCTCGACGAGGCGGACAGGATGCTCGACATGGGATTCATTGACGACATCAAGTTCATCTTGTTCTATGTAAACGAGGACAGGCAGACATGCCTTTTCTCCGCAACGATGCCACCAGAGATCCTGAGGCTAGCAGAGGAATACATGAAGGACGACATTGAGGAAGTGAGACTCAACGAGGAAGAAGTCGCGCTTGACACCATAGACCAGTCTTACCTGGTAGTCGAAGAGCGTGAAAAAATAAGGCACCTGACCAACTTTATCAAGCAGAACCAGAGCGAAAAGGCGCAGACCATAGTGTTTGCAGCCACAAAGCAAAGGGCTGACAGGCTCTCGTACAAGTTAAGGCAGGACGGCTTTAGGGCAGTCACCATCCACGGCGACTTGACCCAGAAGCAGAGGGACAATTCGATGTTCAAGTTCAGAAAGGGGACCGAAGACATCCTTGTTGCTACTGACATCGCCGCCAGGGGAATCGATGTGCCGGCAGTTGGCCACGTGATCAACTATGATGTCCCCGACGATCCCAACGTCTACTTCCACAGGATTGGAAGGACGGCAAGGGCAGGCGGAGTAGGCAAGGCAATATCGCTCGTCTCTCAGGACAGAGTCGCCGACTTTGAAAGGATACTTGGGCTGACAAAGCTCCCGATCCGCAAGCTCAACGACGAGCTCGGAATCGCGGTGCCAGTGGCCACGCAGCGCAGCTACGGCGGGTACCGCAGGCACTCGGGCGGTTACGGAGGCGGCGGCTATGGCAGCCGCAGCGGCGGAAGTGGAAGGGGCTATGGCGGCTCTAGGCGCAGCTACGGAGGCGGCGGCTATGGCAATAGGCGCAGCAGCGGTGGCAGAAGCTATGGCGGCGGAAGGCGCAGCTACGGCGGGCAGAGCCGCGGAAATAACTACTATTGAGCGGGCATACCAACAATTTTTAAAGCCCGCTTCACCTTTCTTTTTCATCAATGTCTTTTGGCGTCGACACTCTCGGAGGGTTGACTGAAAAGCTAAAGCAGCTGATCAACGACACCCAGAACCTGTACGAGACATTCATCGACGCAAACCAGCTCTACAAGCAGGGCAGGATAAACGAGAGGGAATTCTTTGCCAAGATAGGCGAGTACATGGTGGCAATGTCGGCGCTCAATTTTCTCGCGGTGCGCGTGATTCTGGAGATGAAGGGCGCGATGGACAAGGGCACATCGATAAAGAGCCCCACTGGAGGCAGCTCTTCCCCGTCGGGCCCGCAGGCCGGGTTTGGCATCGGCGGCTTCGTCAGCGCCGGGGGGACAGTCGGCCCGGCTGCCGGAGGCGCGAGCGCGGAATACACGCTGCCGTCTCCGCAAATAGAACCCACCTTCCGAAATGTCGACATCGAGATCCCCCGCCCAACCAGCAAGAACTGCATCATCTGCGGGGCAGCGATACCGTCGAAGGCAAAATTCTGCAGCAAATGCGGCAGGTCGCAATAGATAATAGCCACTTTTTGACAATGCTGAATCATGACCAAGGCTTTCAACGGCAGGGCCGCTACAGAAGAGTACATGTCAACCCACTCGCTCACATTTTCAACCCCCGAGATGACTCTGAGGAAATTTGCGCTGTGGCTCGGAGATCAGATCAACGTTCCATCAACCGGCGAGCGAGGTCCCCGCCTCTTCGCATACCTTGAAGAAAAGGGCGCCAAGAAGGATTCGGACCTTGCCCCCGACGTCGATGATTCTTTCAGGCCATCAGGTGCCGTCACCGACATGTACAAAGGAGACGAGCCGGCGCGGACTGGAGATTTGTTACCGCCGCAGCTGACCCCTTTGGACAGAGAGACTCTGGAACCCGAATTGAAATTCTGCATCCATTGTGGCGGCAGGATGAAAAGTAATGCCAAGTTCTGCAACAAGTGCGGAAGCGCGCAGGGCTAGGCCTTGCCCTGCCTTTCCTTCATTTTCATGTAGCACTCGTTGCAGATCGTTTTTGAGAAGAGGAAATTGATCGAGTAGAACCTGACCCTGCCACATGATTCACAGGTCCGCATGGCATTGTTTCCGGGAACCAGCCGATAAAGCTATCAGCAAGGTGGAAATACCCTCTCTACAAATATTCCTTAGTGAAAAAGTTCCGGCTGGTAATTACAGGCAACCCCGGGGTTGGCAAGCACACCAGCGCAAGGCTGGTCGCGAAAAAGACCGGGGCCGAGGTGATCGACATCAACAACATAGCAATCGAAGAAGGCGCCATTCTGAAAGAGACCGGCCGCGGCCTGGATGTCGATGTCAAGAAGCTGACGGGCCAGCTTGGCAGTCTTCTCCGTTCCAAAGACGATCTCGTCATTGTAGGGCACCTCGCGCCTTACGTGTTAAAGGCCGCAGGAATCGACATGGCCGCGGTCCTTCGCAGGTCCCCTTATGAGCTGCAGAAAACTCTGGAAGGCAGACAATACGATTACGACAAGGTCCGCGAGAACGTGTCCAGCGAGATTCTCGGCGTTTCATTCTACGACTCTGTCAAGACCTTTGGGAGGCGGAAGGTGGCCGAGTTTGACACCACGGGCAGGACTCCCGAGCAGACCGCTGGCGAAATAGTTGCGACGCTGCGTGGCAAGTCGCCAAGAGGCACCGGAGTTGTGGACTGGCTCGCACTCATTTCTGAAAAGGACGATATCCAAAAGTTCTTTGACTATTGAAAAGCTTGCATTTTCGCCCGAACAAAAGCGGGCATGGCCAAGGCACTCAGCGATGACTCTGATCAAGAGGACAGGCAAGAGCTGGATGCAGTGGTTCGAGATCATTCTGGAAAAGGGTGCTTGGGCGCCCCTGACAACATGAAATAAAACTTCGTATATATATCAGCCAGAACCATATCGAGCAAGAATGGCTGCAGTTGTTACTCGCAAATTTGGAGAGGAGGCGCTCCAGTTCCTCGGAAAAAAAGTCTCCATAGAGACTTCGGATAACAAGGCTTACAATGGCACGCTTGCCGGCATCGACGAAAGGCTCGACGTGGTCCTTGACCACGTTGAGGGCCACGGCATACTAAAGCTGATCGTAAACGGCACGTACGTGAAAGAAATACGGCTGCTGGAAAGGCCGTTTGATTTCAAGGCCCTTGCAGAGAGGATTGCGAGGGTGTTCCCGGGGCTCGTAAAGATACGCGAAGACGTTGGCGCGATAATAGTCATGGACAAGATAAAGGTGACCCAGGCCGGCATCGAGGAGGGAACGGGGCTTGCGGCAGACAGGGTCAGGCAGATCTATGACGAGTTCATGCGGGAGACAAGAAAGTAGTTGTGTTCGAGGTCCGGTACTCGGATCTTGCAGGCAGGATAGGAAGGCTCGAGACGCCCCACGGCACCATAGAGACGCCGGCATTTGTCCCGGTGGTCCATCCAGTCAGGCAGTCAGTCAGCACCCAGTTTCTGAAAAAGATGGGCTTTGGCATCGTAATTACGAACGCGTACATTACCCTCAGGCACTACGGCGACGAAGCCAGGCGCCGGGGAATCCACGACATCATTGGTTTTGACGGCGCGGTCATGACTGACTCTGGTGGCTACCAGGTGCTGGAGTATGGCTCTGTTGAAGTCGAGCCGGGCGTCATGGCGCAGTTTGAAAAGGACATAAAAAGCGACATACCGATCCCACTTGACAAGCCCACGGGCTATGGGCTGGAATACGAGAGGGCGAGGGAATATGTTGAAGCCACGCTGAAAAATTCAGAAGAAACGCTGCGGGTGGCGGGGGATACCGACGCGATATGGGTCGGCCCTGTGCAGGGAGCAGAGCACACCGACCTCGTCGAGCATTCGGCTCGACAGCTCGATGGCATGGGGTTTCAGCTGATGGCCCTTGGAAGCCCCGTGGAGCTGATGGAGGCATACGAGTTTGCCGCGCTCGCAAAAATGATTGCCGCTGCAAAGCGCATTATCCCGGCAAAGCCCATCCACCTTTTTGGCGCGGGCCATCCACTCACTATCCCGCTTGCAGTTGCGCTTGGCTGCGACATGTTCGACTCTGCTTCCTACATGCTGTACGCAAAGGACGGCAGGTACATGACTCCCAATGGAACGGTCAGACTGGACGAGCTGACATACCTGCCATGCCAGTGCCCCGTCTGCTCTGCTCATACTGCGGCCGAGCTGCGCGGAACAGAGAAGGATGGCAGGGTGATAGAAATAGCAAAGCATAACCTGCACGTGCTGAAGGCGGAGGTCGACGCGGTAAAGCAGGCAATTGTTGACGGCCGGCTATGGGAATATGTGATGCAAAAGGCGCGTGCCCATCCAAAGCTGATGGAGGCTGCGCGGCTTTTCGCCGGCCTTGACCAGCTCGAAGCAGGAACTCCCCTTTTCAAAGAAAAAGCGATTTATTTCTACGATCCCATAGACCAGTACAGGCCGGAGGCAAGGAGGTACCGGCGCATGGCATCGCAATTCAAGTCATCAAGGAAAAGGCTTGTCCTCTGCCCGGAGGGCCAGATTAATCCGTTCTATTCTACTCGAGGCTTCAAAGAGATGATCAGGCGCTTTCCTGACGCCCAGGTCTGCAGCTACAATCCTTTTCTTGGCATAATCCCGGCCGAGATATCAGACGTTTTTCCGGCGTCGCACAACATCGCGTCCAGGGAGAGCCGCAAGCTTGAAGATTATCCCAGCTTTGTCGAATCGCTGCAGAGCTTTGTGGCAGCAAACGGCTTTACCGAAGTAATCGTGGCGGCAGGCGACTCTTTTATCGAAGAAGCGATAAAGGCGTCGAGGCTCACAGCCATCATAGCGAGCCGCAATGACTGATTATGGCGACGCGGTGAGGCTGCAGAAGGAGCTCGCCAAAAAAATTGTCCGGAGCAATTCATTCAATAAAATAACCAGCGTCTGCGGAGCCGATGTCGCATACGACAACAACATCGCTTGTTGTTCTGCCGTAGTCATGGACAGGGCCGGCGCCGTGATAGAAACTGCGCGCTCCAGGGGCATTGCCACGCACCCGTACGTCCCCGGCCTGCTCATGCTGAGAGAGGCCGAGCCGGTATTCCGCACGCTAAAGATGCTGAACAATGACTTTGATCTGCTTTTGGTCGATGGCCACGGGCTTCTCCACCCAAGGAAATGCGGTCTGGCGTGCTACGTGGGAGTGACTCTTGACAAGCCCACTATTGGAGTCGCCAAGAAATTGCTTTGCGGAATTGTCCGGACTGACAATGCGGTAGAACTGGACGGTCAGATCCTTGGTCATGCCATAGATATCGCCGGAAAGAAAAAGATGTACGTCAGCGTCGGCCACAGGATAAGCCTGCAAACTGCGGTGAAAATTGTGATAGAGCTGGGAAAAGGCGGCATGCCGGAACCTCTGCGGCTTGCCGATCAGGATTCAAAGATGCAAAAAAGGGGAAAAGGGCCCTAGGCTTTGACTACCATCGGCTGCTCTTCTACCTTCTCAAGTTCCGGCTCTTCCGGCACCGGATTCTTTATCCTGGCCCTCTGCTTTGGCTCATAGTACATGTCGCACATTGCCAGTAATACTCGCTCTATGCAGATAAGGATTTTCCTAGCTTGCCATAGAAACGTGAGCGGCCTCCAAACCAAGGCGCGCCTTGAGCTCCCGGGACCTGTTCCTTACTGTAATTTCAGTCACGCCGGCAGCCCTTGCAACGTCGGCCTGGGTCTTTAGCTCGCCAGTTGCCTGGCCCGCCAGGTAAAGAACAGATGCAGCAATCCCCATCGGGTCCTTGCCGACTGAAATTCCTCTCCGCTGCGCTTCAGATATTATCGCGATGGCCTTGCGCTTTGTCTTCTCGCTTAAACTGATGTTATTTGCGACCTTGGCCACGTACTTCGTGGGATCTATCATTGGCACCTGCAAGTCGAGCCTTGAAACCAATAACCTGTACGATCTTCCGACCTCCTTGGGCTTGACGTCGCTGTTTGCAGACACGTCGTCAAGCGTCCTCAGGACGCCCATCTGTCTGCTTGCAATGTATATCGACGCCGCAAGCACCGAACCTATCGTCCTTCCCCGGATAAGCTTTTTCTCCTGCGCCTTTCTGTATACATAGGCCGCCTTTTCGACAACCGAATCTGGCAGTCCCATCCTCTCCTTAATCTTGACCAGCATGCCAAATGCCTGCTGTAAATTTCGCTCAGTAGGAGAATGCCTCTGGCTCCTGTTGTCCCACTTTTTGAGCCTCTCCATCCTAAAGCGCATGTCCGACGCGATAAAGTTCCCTCCGGCGTCCCTGTCGGTCCTTCCTATGACGGTGGATAGCCCCATGTCGTGCCGGGCGAGTGAAGTTGGGACTCCGGTCCTTGCACGGTCACCAGCTTCTCTAGCGTCAAATGAACGCCATTCCGGCTCTAGCGACAGCGTGTTTTCCGAAATTACCTGGCCGCTATCTAGGCTGATAAGCTCGCCGGTCTCCGGATCCGTTACCACGTTTCGCAGTGCCTGTTGCTTGACCACACTTAATTATCGTGATTCTTGGATTTAAGTAAGGTAGCAATCTTCTCCTTATCAGGTAAGGAATAACTGACTGGCTGGTCAGTTATAGATTATCGCTTTTCTTCTCAGGCAAGCCTGCCAGGTGAAGATTAAAATAAAAATGTAAAAAGGGGGAGATTTTTGCTGTTCGGACTTAACCTTCTTCCCAGCCCTTGTCGAATACGCCGTTCTTGTGCAGAGGAACTGGCTGTCCTGCGGTGTATTCCATTGGCCTCATCCAGAAGATCGCGTGTGTTGGGCATACGCCTACACATGCGCCGTCTGAAATGCACCTTTCTGGATAAAAGACGAACGCCTTACCTCTCTTCCATCCTTCGACTGGTTTTACTCTGAGAACGTCCGGACCTAGGGCAGTGCAGATCTCTACGCAGAGCGCACAGCCGATGCATCTTTGCTCATCAACGTCTGGAAGTATAGCAATTGGCATCTATAATTCACTTACACGTCAGTATTGACCGAAACTATTTAAACCCTATGCATACGGCAAAACGGTGTTATAACACCGGCGCGCGAGCTGCGAAAAAACAAAAATAGAAAAGGAAAGGAAAAAAATTACTTGTTCATTCTGAGAACGTCTACTTGGCCGCTGTGAAGCCAATCCTTCAGCTCTTCGTGCGTTGGCTTTGCATCGTGCTTGCCTGCCAAGTGAAGATGCAGAAGAACATAGTTAACTTGGTTTAGCAACGGCTTGTTTGCCTCGTCGCCCTTGCGAGCCTTGGTCTTCAAGTCAGCTGGAACGGTTCTCCACCAATCATCAAATTTCCTAACCATACCCCCGGAGTAATTGCCCGAACTTAATAAGCCTTTTGGGTTTTTCCAAACAGCGTTATACCAAATTAGTCGCGTCTCTTGCAGCGGAAAAAATTATAGGGACTGTAAACGTTTTGAAATGTTGTGCCTTTTGCTATCCAGGAGCTTCAGAGCGCGTACAAAGCTTACAGGCAGTTCCTTGAACGCAATCCCCATCCCCACCACGCCAGGTACATCTTTCCATTTTTCACGGGATCATATTTCGCGTACCGCAAGCTAGATGTCGGCCGGGTAGTCGCTGTTGCAAGATCTCTTTCTGGCGAGCCAAGCTTTGTCGACGTTGGATGCGGCTATGGAGACTTTCTGGCCAGGATCCGCGCTCATCTGCCCGGAGCCACCGGGATAGAAAAAGACGGCGGCATTTTCTATTCATTGCAGGTTCAAAAGCCCGACTATGTTTCCCTGATCCCAATAGAGGCGTTCTCCCGGCAAACAGATGTCGCGTTTGTCGGTTGGATGGAGCCGGGGCAGGATTTCCGCAGGGACGTCGCGCGCTTTGCAAATTGCGTGATTACCACATTTGATGCAGGGGGCCAGTGCGGGATAAACGGAGGATGCGAATACGAGGAATTTGGCTACGAGCGTATAGCATGGTGGAAGACGCCGTCGTGGATAGATGTCAATACTGAACTCATGAACAAATATTACACTCCCGGGCTTGCAGCAGAAAAGAAGGAGCAACTGGCGAGGCTCCGATCAGCCCACAACTATTGGTACGTATACACGCGGCCCGGGTTCACCGAGCGGGCAAGGGCAGGGCTAAAGTCGTGGCTTGAAATTGAAAATGCAAAAGACAGGTATGACTTTGAACCCGTCCTTGACGAATGCGGATTTGGCTACAAGCAAGAACTACCTGCTCTCACTGGCAACGCCAAGCTGTGGGAAGTAATTTTCGATTAGCCATGCCACCTCGCATCGACGATCTGAAAAAGGCAAGGCAGGCGCTTGCCCTGTTTCGCTCAGCAGCCGTCTCGCCGTACCATGAGCGCTATAGCTTTCCGCTTTTTTCCGGCTCGTATTTTGCGTACCGCAAGGTCGATGTCATGCGGGTTGCGGCCATAGCCAGGTCTCTCTCCGCCGAGCCGAGCTACCTTGACGTTGGATGCGGCTATGGCGACTTTCTGAAGCACGTCAGGGAGCTCCTCCCGAAAGCAGAAGGGATCGAAAAGAGCGAAACCATTTTCTACGGACTGGGCGTCGCAAAGCCTGACTACGTCAGGATCACCGACGCGCACTGGCTCGATAGGAGATACGATGTAATTTTTGTCGGGTGGATGGAGCCGGGGCAGGACTTCCGGGATCCTCTGTCGCGCAGGACAGACGTAATAGTGACTACACTTGACCAGGGGATCAGCCTCGCCGCGGAATTTGACGGCCACGGATTTGATCGCGTCGCGTGGTGGAGGACGCCGTCCTGGGAGGACGTAAACACTGAGCTCATGAACAAATATTACACAAAGATCTCCGATGCAAGGCGCGCGGAGCTACGCCGGCTCCGCGGCGCGCACAACCTGTGGTATGTCTATGCAAGGCGCGAAAAAGCAGACGAGGTCAGAGATTCGCTAAAGAGACAGACAGCCGGCGAATCCGCTAGCAATGGTTATGATTTTGAAGAGGTGCTCGACGAATGCTGGTACCGCTACTTGCAGAAGCTGGAGAACCCGGCCACGCCGGAGCCTTTGTGGCAAGTTCACTTTAGCAAGATTTAAAGCGCATATGACTTGACCTTTAGCAGAAATACAACTTGAGAGTAAAGGTTATGGGAGCCGCCAAGGAAGTCGGCCGCTCCGCTTTTCTGGTAAACTGCAACAACACTAACATCCTGATGGACTATGGCGTCCTGCTGAAACGCGAGCCGGTCTTTCCGATGCACATCATGCCAAAAGAAGTTGACGCCATCGTGATAACGCATGCCCATCTTGACCACTCTGGATTTGCGCCGTCTCTCTATCTGTCGGGCTCGACAGACATACCCGCGCTGGCCACGCTGCCAACATTTGAGCTGTCAGAGCTCCTCATTGCCGACATGATAAAGCTCTCCGGGTTCTTCCTGCCATTTGAGTACCTCGACGTCATGACGATGCTAAAGAGCTCGAAGAACCTGCAGTACAGGGAACCTTATGCCGTCAATGACGCAAAGGTGACCCTTCACGAGTCGGGCCACGTAGTCGGCGGCGCGACTGTCGTAGTGGAGCACGAAGGCAAGAAGTTGTTTTACACCGGCGACATCAACACGAGGGGATCAAAGCTCCTTCGCCCCGCAGACCTTGACATCGGCGAAATAGACATGATGATAATAGAGAGCACCTACTCGCAGAACGAGCAGACCCCCCGCGAAGAGTCAGAGAGGGGATTGATCGAGTTTGCGTATGACGTTATAGAGCGCGGGGGAACGCTATTTGTCCCCTCATTTTCAGTGGAGCGCGCGCAGGAAATCGCGTGCGTGCTCCAGGCCTACGATTTCAAGCATAAAGTGGTCATGGACGGCATGGCGCTGAAAGCCAACCAGATAATGAGCCGGCACCCGGCATTTCTCCGCGACGCCGAGATGTTCCGCAAGGCTATAGGAGAAGCCGAGTGGATCCAGGGCTGGGCTAGGAGGCGCAAGGTGGTGAACGAGCCCTGCATCATTATTTCGCCGGCCGGCATGCTAGTCGGCGGTTCTGCCATCCACTACACGCAACAGCTGGCAGGCAGTGACAAGAATGGAATCGCGATGGTGTCGTACCAGGGAGAAGGGACGCCGGGCAGGCTGCTGCTCGACAAGAAAATCGCCAACATTGACGGAAAAATGAGGAAGTGCTACGCCGACGTCAAGCGGTTTGAATTTTCCGGCCACAACAGCAGAAGCGAGCTGTTCGAGATCCTTGACAAGGTCAAGGGAAGTCCCAAGGTACTGACGGTGCATGGCGATGGGCCATCGTGCACCAAATTCGCAGAAGAGATAAAGGAAAAGTATGGCTTTGACGCCCACGCGCCAGACCAGGGAGACATCATCGACGTCTGATGATAGTAAAGAACACCGACCCCTACAAGATGAAAAAATGCGTATCGTGCAAGCGCGACATTGCGCTAAACGAGCGGTATTTCACTTACCCCCTTTCGCTCCAGCAGATCTGCCTCTTGTGCGCAGAAAAAGAGATACCAAAGACGATAGAGACGCTTCAAAAAGATCTGGACAAAATAAAAAGTGCCTAAGTGACCGTACCCTTTACAAGCGCCCTGCTTTCCGCGGGCTGCGCTACTGGGGCGTTCTCTACAATTCCGACCTTGCTTCCTGGGTTGATGTAGGTATAGCCGGATTTCGTCACGACCTTGCCGTGGACAGCTCCGAATACCTCGACGTCGCCCTTTTCGTTCACAAGGTTGCCCCTGACTATACCCAGCATCCTGCATGTGCCGGTTCTGACAAAGAGGTTCCCAAGGACCTTGCCCTTGAACTCCAGGTGTCCGGTGTTCAGTATGACATCTCCCACCACCTCGCCCAGCATGATAGTGTCTTCAAATATGGTTACCGATCCGACGCGCTTGCCGTCGAGTATCTTCATTGGCTACGGAATTCTGATGCAAAGCGATCTCATTAGCCCCGAAGTGCAACAAGATGCACAAGTGGGTGAAAATCTGTCTGTTATCCGGCTGCCGTCCTTTCTCTTTTTACCCAGACCGTCCTTGCCTTGTGGTCCATCAGTTCGACAGACCGCTCCTCGAGCAGCTTTTTTCTCAGCTCATCAGCTTCTCTGAATTTTTTCGCTTCCCTGAGCCTGGAACGTTCCTTGATCAGCTCCTCTATCTCGCCCTTCTCTGCCCAGTCTGCTTCCATGACCCTAAGCCCCAGAACGCCCATCATTTTCTGAAGGGTCGTCAGGAGCCTGTCGGCCATTTGCCTGCTCAGGTTGTCTGCCGCTGCAAGCTGGTTGATGCCTGCCACAAACTTCATGAGCCCTGTCAGGGCGAGCGCTGTGTTCATGTCCTCGTCCATGGCCGCCTCAAACGCCTTTGCGGACTCGTCGCTCATCCTGCCGGCTGCTTCTGCGTCGCCGCCGGTGCCGGCGGCAGACCGCAACTCGTAGACGCATGTCTCTATCTGGCGCCAGCGCTGGACCGACTCTTGCAACAGTTCGTCAGTATAGTCGAGCGGCTTTGAGTAATGGACAGACACGCAGTACAGCCGGAGAGAATTCATGCCCCAGCGCTTCAACGCCTTGTCAATGACCACGATATTTCCAAGCGACTTGCTCATCTTTTGAGAGTCTATGGTAACCATCCCGGAATGCATCCATATCTTTGCGAATTCCTGGCCCGTGTACGATTCCGACTGGGCTATCTCGTTTTCATGGTGGGGAAATACCAGGTCGTGGCCGCCTCCGTGAATCTCAAAAGTGCTTCCGAGGTACTTTAGCGACATGGCAGAACATTCTATGTGCCAGCCCGGCCTTCCTTTCCCCCACGGGCTCTCCCAGGCCGGTTCTTCGGACGAAAATTTCCAGAGAGCAAAGTCGAGCGGGTCCTCCTTTGCGGGATCAACTTCGATCCTTGCCCCGGACTCTAGCTCTTCGACCGGCTTTTTTGACAGCTTGCCGTAGCCGGAAAAAGACCTGACCCGGAAATACACGCCGTTTAGTGTGAGATAAGCATGCTTTTTTTCTATCAAACCTTCGATGAGCTCGATCATTTCCTTGATGTGATCCGTGGCCTTTGGCTGGTAATCCGCCTTTAACACGTTCAGGCCACCAAAGTCACGGTAATAGTTCTCTATGTATTTTTCCGAAATCTCCTCTGCCTTTTTTCCCTCGGCCTTTGCCCTGTTGATTATCTTGTCGTCCACATCGGTGAAATTCTGGACAAACGATACCTTGTAACCGTTTGAAATGAGGTAGCGCCGGAGGACATCAAAGACGATGACGGTGCGCGCATGGCCGATGTGCGAATCGTCGTAGACCGTGACGCCGCAGACATAGATTCCTACTGAATTATTCCGCGGCTTTAGCTCTTCGACCTTGCGGCTGAGAGTGTTGTAAAGCCTCAACAGTTGCTTTCAGAGCTGCCAGCCCTGTTTTTTACTTTGTCCTAAACTTCGATAAATATGTCGTTCCCCTTGACGTCCACCTTGTAAGTCGCGAGCTTTACTCCTTCAAGGTAGTCGAGCAGCTCGCCCGTCTTTATGTTGTAATGCCAGGAATGCATCGGGCATTCTACTACTTCGCCGTCGATCTTGCCCGGCGCAAGCGAGCCGTCCTGGTGCCTGCAGAGAGCCTCGATGGCATAGTACCTGCCGTTGGCGAAAAAGAGCGCGACTCTTGTCCCGTTGACGTTGAGCTCTTTGCCGCCATTTTCCTTTATCTCGCCCTTCTGGGCCACCTTGACAAGCGCCAATTCTGATGATTCTCGTTCTTGCTCGCTATAAAATGGTTATCGGAATCAATAGAACCTGATTCCGCCACATCTAAATATCGCCAGAAGCGCTATATCGTAGTCGTTCATGGCGTCGTCTAACAAGCTGATGGCAATCGGAGTTGTTGCCTTCATCACCTTTGGTGCAGGCATGGCTTTCTATGGATACCAGCAGGCCATCTACCCTGTTGACACCGCGCTGGGATACCTGGCGCGCGCCGAGACCGCGCAGACGCCGGAAGGATTGGCTGGCTATGTCGCAAAGGCGCAGAGGGCGCTTCCAGAGAGCGGCAACCCGGTCTGGTCGTTTCCAACAGCTAGAACAGATTTTGCCCTGATACAGGCCGAGCTTGACCGCATACTATCGAGAGCCAACTCGATATCTTCACTTGAAATTTACAGCACCGAGTACAATACGGGCATGACTGACATGCATGCTTCGCTCAGGGCCATCCAGGAAGACCTGGTGGAGTCGATGCCGTACCTCTACGTCAGCTTTACCAACATGATAATGGGATCCGTGTGGATAGGGGTGATACTGTTGCTCTTTTTGATAATGAGAAGGGGAAAGGCAAAGTACCACGAAGAGTACGAGAACCAGTGACTTTTTCTAGACTGCAGATCTTCGCGTTAGGTTAAAATCTAGTCCGAAGGGTGGAACTGTGATGCCGGAGAAAAGCGCAGTTGTCACCAGCGCGCTTCCATACGCGAATGGCGAGATACACCTTGGCCACATCGCATCGACTTATTTGCCGGCAGACATTTTCACAAGGTTTTCCCGGCTCAACGGCAGAGAGATCTACCACATCTGCGCGTCTGACGATTTTGGCACGCCGATACTCATAAGGGCCGAAAAAGAGGGCAAGAGCCCGGCGGACTATGTCGCGTACTGGAACAAGCGAGACCATGAGGACTTCAGCTCGCTTGGAATCTCGTTTGACTTTTTCTACAAGACTAGCTCTGAAGAAAACGTCAGGTTCGTCCAGGAGGTTTTTCAGAAACTCTCAAGAAACGACTACATCTATGACCAGAATGTCATCCAGTTCTACTGCACCTTTGACGAAAAGTTCCTGCCCGACAGGTACGTCATCGGCAAGTGCCCGTACTGCGGGGCGGAGGACCAGTATTCTGACCTGTGTGAAAAATGCGGCCGCGTGCCCGACCAGATCCTAGAGCCAAAATGCGCCATATGCGGCAGGCCGCCGGTCAAAAGGGAGAGCAAGCACTATTTTTTCCGGCTCTCAAGCCTTGGCGAGAAGCTGAAGGACTGGCTGATGTCAAATGAAAACCTGCAGCCTGATGTCAGGAACTATGTGGTCAACTGGATAAATGAAGGGCTGCAGGACTGGGACATTACCCGCGACCTGTCCTGGGGCGTCCCTATACCGCTGCCGGAAGCAAAGGGCAAGGTCTTTTACGGCTGGTTTGACAACCACCTCTGCTATATCTCGACTCTGGCAAAGTTTGTCAGTGAAAAAGGATTGGACGGCAAGAAATTCTGGAATGATTCAGAGATCTACCACTTTATCGGCAAGGACATCGTCTACCACCACTACCTCTTTCTCCCGGCGATGCGCCTGGGAATGGACACTGAATACAAGCTGCCCGACTATATTCCGACAAGGGGGCACCTTATGCTGCAGAACCAAAAGATATCAAAGAGCAGGAACTGGTACATCGGGCTTAGGGATTTCACTTCATCCTTCAACCCCGACTATTTGCGGTTTTACATCGCGTCAGTGATCACCTTTTCGCAGGATGACTTGAACTTTGACTTTGACGCGTTCTATGAGAGGATAAACAACGAGCTGATAGCAAACGTCGGCAACTTTGTGAACAGGGCGCTTTCGTTCACGCAAAAGAATTTCGGCGGCCAGGTGCCCGGCGCTTCAGGTTCAGGCGACGAAATCGCAAAAGAAGTCGCGGCTGCAGCCGACGAAGCCCGTGAGCTGCTGTCAAGAAACGAAATAGACAGGGCGCTGAAAAGGATATTGAAATACAGCACTTTCATGAACCAGTACTTTCAGTCAAACGCGCCCTGGGCTAACAAAGACACGGCACCTACAACCCTCTATTTTTCGGTCAACGCGGTGCGCTCGCTTGCCATCATGCTAGAACCTTTCATTCCTTTCTCCTCCGAAAAGATCTGGGCCCAGCTAAATCTTGAGGGCAGCGTGCACAACCAGAGCTGGGAATCGGCAAAGGAAGCCGAGGCTGTCAAACCTGGCCACCGGCTTGGAAGCGTGGAGCCTATCTTTCGCAAGATAGAAGCAAAGGAAATAGAGCAGTGGAAGGCAAAGCTAGGCAAGAAATGACTGCCCGGCGCGGCCTGATGCTTGGCCGCTTCCAGCCCTTCCACAATGGCCACCTTGCACTTGCAAAGCAGATTCTAAGCGAGTGCGACGAGCTGATAATCGCAATAGGCAGCGCCCAGTACAACTATATCGACAGGGACCCTTTCACGGCAGGCGAGAGGATTTCAATGATCCATGCAGCCCTGTCAGAGGGAGGCGCGGACCTCTCGAAATGTTTCATTATCCCCATTCCAAACGATGACAATAACGCGAGGTGGCTTGCGTACCTCAGGTCGATGGTCCCGGCATTTGACGTCCTTTACTCTGGAAACGACTTTGTGAAGCATCTTGCCCTGTCGCAGGATCCTCGTATTGAAATCAGGCGACCCAGGTTTGCCAACAAAGCGCAGTTCAATGCCACGCACATACGTCGGTTGATAATAGCAGGAAAGCCCTGGAAGCATCTCGTTCCCAGGGCGGTTGCAAAAGCGATGGAGCATGTTGGCGGGACTGAGAGGATCAGGCTTTTGGCTGCCACTACTTCTGACAGCCAGCCCCAAAAGTGGTAGGCCATGGGAAAGGCGCTGAGAGCCTGCCCCATATGTCCCCAGTGCGGCTCGAAAAAGTTCAGGGTGATAGAGAACTCAGAAAAGCGCGCGATAGTCGAATGCCTCTCATGTTCCAAGAGGCTTTCAATCTAGTTTAACAGTTTTTCTTCTCTGGTAAGAACTTTTCAAGTCATCGGCTTAATCTTGCTTTTTAAGGCAGCAGAGTCACCAGATGTCCACAGAAATCCTGGTGTACATACCACTACTAAGTATTGTCTTTAGCTCTATGGGGTTATCATTTGTCTTTAAGGATTTCATTGCCGACCTCGTTGCCAGCATGGTCATCAAGAAGATCAAGGACATCAGGGTGGGCAACAGGATCAAGATTTCATCCGGAGTCACCGTGACCAAGGGCGACATAATGGAGATCGGGCTTTTGAGGACCACGGTGATGGAAGTTGGCGATGGCGAGCGTCTTCCGTCTGTCCGTACCGGCAGGCTCATCAAGGTGCCAAACTATATGCTCATCAGCAGCCCAGTAATGATTTACGGCGACACCATCATCGACGAAGTGGTGTCCTACGTCCCGCGCCCGTTTCCCGACTCGCAGCTGCTCGTGGACAGCATGAAGGAGGCCATTGTGAGCAGCGGACACGGTTTAATCGAGGTCGGGCTCTACCAATCGAAAGACGACAAGCTGGTAGTCCACGGCGTTTTTGAGGTAAAGACAAGCGAGATGTCGGACGAGCGGAGCAGGATACTTTTGGAATTCCTTGCAAGAAGCCAGCAGCTCGTCGCGCCAACTGTACCAAAGCCAGAGCAGCAGGGATCCATTCAGGTGCAAGAGAGCAAGATTGCGTTGCCGCTCCAGAACATGGAAAGTCCGAGAAGCTGAGTACAGATTCTATGCGTTGGTACGCATGATGCTGGAAATATGGTTGTGGGTCGCGTCATCGGCTCGGCCGCAGCGGTGGTCGTCGTTGTTTATTTCAGAAAGACTACGGCCCAGTCCGAAGTCCAGATAGCACAACAAATCACCCCTGTTCTCACATCCGCAAAATTGAATCTGACGTCAGCAAGTGCCGGCTAACCTGGTAGTGCTACACAAACTAACTAGGTAAGGAAATACTACCATGCTTAAATATCCTGCCTGCCATTACAAAGACATGATCAAGATAATCCGATCAAACGAGCACTACCACAACGAAGAGGACTGGCTCTCGACCAACTGGCACTTTTCCTTTGACCACTACCAGGATCCACAGAACATGAACTTTGGGCCGCTGCGCGTGTTCAATGACGACATCATAAAGCCCGGAACCGGCTTTGGCTTTCATCCGCACCGGGACATGGAAATAATCACCTACGTGATTGACGGTGAGCTGGAGCACAAGGACAACCAGGGCAATCACGGGGTGATACAGCCCGGCGAGGTCCAGAGGATGACTGCTGGAACCGGCATACTGCATTCCGAGTACAACCACTCTAAAGAAAAGCCGCTCAGGCTATTGCAGATGTGGATATTCGCGAACAGGCGCGGCCTGCCGCCATCGTGGGAGCAGAAAAAGTTCTCAAAGGAGGAGCGGAAGAACAGGCTCCTGCCCGTGGTTGTCCCGGAGAATCAGTCGGACGGGCCGGCTCTTCACATTCACCAGGACGCTGCCATCTATGTTTCGTCCATGGAGCCAGGCGGCAAAATAGATCATGATATCTTGCCGGGCCGCAAGACCTACCTATTCGTAATAGACGGCAGCATAAAGCTGAATGGCGACTCGCTAAAGACGAGAGACGTCGCAAGGATAGAGAATGAGAGAAAGCTTTCAATACTGGCAGACCAGCCTACAGAATTGATGCTTTTGGATCTGCCAGAGAAATATGCCATCAACAACTAGTACTTTCAAAGTCCTGGGGGTGGCTGGCAGCACCAGAGGCCAGTCGTACAGCACCCGCGCGCTAAAAATAGTCCTCGAACATGCCAAAAAACAAGGCGCCGAAGTCCGGCTGTTAGAGCTGGGCAAGACAGCGCTGCCGCTATACAATCCAAATGCTGAAGCATCAAAGGAAGTAGAGCAGGCCGCCGAACATGTCGCATGGGCCGACGCATTCGTCCTTGCCACCCCTGACTACCACGGATCGATGTCAGGAGCACTAAAAAACTTTCTCGACTATTTTTACGAGGAATTTGCCGGCAAGCTGTTCGGATACATTGTGGCGTCCCATGAAAAGGGCCTCACCGTGATGGAGCAGATGAGAACAGCTGTCCGGCAATGCTACGGCTGGAGCATGCCCTATGGAGTCTCGGTGGGAGGCGAACAGGATTTTGCTGGCAGCGCGATATCCAATGCAAGGCTGGCCACGAGAGTAGAGATGATGTCCCACGATCTGGTGGTCTATGGTAAGCTCCTCAGGTCGCAATTCGCAAGCGACGTTTCGGGCACAGAGCCCGATACATTTGCAGCGCACTATAGGCCATAGTACCGGTGCTTAATAGCCCGAATAATGTAATCAGATCTGCGACATGCTAATTGCGGCCGCCGTTCTGATCCTGCATTTGGCAGGCATCATTCTGCAACCGGCTTATGCTGCTTGCGTTCAGGACAGCGACTGGCCGGAAAAGCCTTGTCTTGACGAGCCGCCTTATGCAAAACAAGATCTAAAGGCTGCCTGGCAGGGATACTATGAGTACAAAGGACAGGCGTGGATGGAAATAAAAAAAGCAGAGATGGATCAGGCGATCAAAGATGGAACATTGAATGAATGGATAGAATATCGCAGCGCGCCGGATAACTTTGCAAACTATAACGTCTATTTCTATTATTTCCTCAATGACCAGGCGCCGGACATCAATGACTTTTCCAACAGCTTGATTAGAGAGCCTGCGGCCTACTGGTTTGGATTGCCCCTGGGGTGGGTGCTGGCCACGGCCGGAATCGCCGTTGCTGGAACAGCCGCCATCATTTTTGTATTAAAGAAGGCCAAGCTGGCAAATTAGCTGTGACCGGGTTTTGCCAAAGCCGGTCAATTTATCTTGCGCGATGCAATATACTGTAATGCGAAATTCGACAAAGGTGATCGCGAAATAACGGTGCCTGTTTCCGAAGACGTACTCGTGAATGCGGTGGACAAAGTAGGCAAGAGCGTAGTCAACATTGCTAGCGTGAGGATGCTTCAGGACCAGGTCTTTCGGGTTTTCCCCGTTGAAGGCGTGGGCTCTGGAGTCATTATTGACGAAAAGGGCTACATCCTGACAAACAACCACGTCATTGACGATGCAGAGCGGCTAAAGGTGACGCTTGCAGACGGCACGGTGCTGAAGGGAAAAGTCGCCGGAAGTGATGACGTGACAGACCTGGCAGTGCTGAAAGTAGAATCCGACCAGCCTTTGCCGGCTGCTCAGCTCGGAAACTCCGATGAGCTCAAGGCGGGCCAGATCGTACTTGCAATAGGCAATCCGTTTGGATTTACCGGAGGCCCTGCAGTGACTGCCGGCATAGTCAGCTCGCTGAACAGGAGCATCCAGACAAGAAATGGAGTGCTGGAACTGATACAGACAGACGCGGCGATTAACCCCGGAAATTCCGGCGGGCCGCTAGTCAACACAAAGGGCGAAATAATAGCCATCAACACTGCGAACATGCCGTACGCGCAGGGAATCGGTTTTGCAGTTCCTGCAAATACTGCCAGGACGATATTAAAAGAGCTCATAGAAAAGGGCAGAGTGAGCAGGCCCTGGATCGGAATCGCTTCAATGAGGGTGACTCCGCAGCTCGCGCGGCATTACGGCCTGCCGGCAAGGGAGGGAGCTCTTGTCGCAAGAGTTGAGCCGTACAGCCCGGCAGATGACGCGGGGCTTCGAAGGGGAGACATCATCGAGGGGATAGACGGAAGCAGGGTTGAGGACCCATCCCAGATCGCGTCCCATGTCAGAAACAAGCAGCTGAACCAGAAACTAAAGCTGACGGTGAACCGCTACGGGCGCCAGCTCGAAGTGCCGGTGCAGGTGGACGAGCGCCCATGACCTATTTTTTCAGGGATAACGCTTTTGAACCCGGAAGTGCATAGTAATGCTGGTGTCTTCTGACAATGATTCAATGGACGAGCTTATCCGCGAAATAGAGAAAGGAGAGCTACGGATAATTATTTCCAAGGACATTAGAAAGTTCCGCAGGCCCGTCACCACGATAACCGGCCTTCAGGACAGGCAGGATGCGCGGGAAATAGCAAAGAAAATGAGACACAAGATTGGCACTGGAGGCACCTTCAAGGAAGGCCGGATAGAGCTCCAGGGCGACCACAGGGAAACCGCCAAAATCATCCTGGCGGGCATGGGCTTTGCCAAAGATTCCATAGAGGTGCTATAGTAGCATTCTGCTTACCTGCTCAGCAGGCGGCGACTTTACAATTTATATCCGCAAGGAGCGCTAATTATGGGAGTGGAAAAGGCAGAGGCTGAAGCAGCCGCGCTCAAGGGAGAGGCCAAATCAGAGAAATCTGTCGAAATAAGTTCTGGCAAGACTGCCCAGATAATCGTAAGCCAGGAGGACTCGCCTTCCGCAAGCGACTTCCACAACAACGACAATAAGGTCCTCACCATCCTCAATGAGGCCGGGTCGAATTATTCTTTCAAGGGCCTGATGCGCAAGCTGAACCTGCACCAGCAGAGCCTTTCTCGGGCGCTTCACAGGCTGGAGGAAATGGGCATTGTGGAAAAGACGCAGGGGGGCTACAAGCTCCGAAAAATGAATTTACCAAAATTGCAAAGGCAGCCAAAGGGCACCGACTATATGCAGCTCCTACAGACATACATCCCCGTCAATGTCAAGGCCGGAGAGGTGGTTCGCCACCTTGTGGGCAAGTGGTTCAAGAACCTCAGGTGGCTCGGCATGATCGAAAGCGCGACGGGCTACACGCTCCAGTGGGCAAGCGAGGACGGTTCGTTCCAGATAAATCTCAGACTGATCTCTGACTATATCGTGATTGAAACAAACGCATCGACTGAAAGAGAAAAGGTGCAGTCGATGGCCGGCTCGTACGCGATATATCAGCAGATAACCAAGGCAATTGAAAATAGAATAGGAAACGCGTACGTTCTTTCCCACCATAGTGGCGCTAACAACTAGTAGAACGTGACTAAGTTCTTGCAATGCCGGTCAACTTAACCCGGGGCTTCCTATACTATACCAGATGACAACCATCGTTGGCATAAAGACCAGGGAAGGAGTCGTGCTGGGCTCTGACAAGAGGGCAAGCAAGGGCTTTTTCATTGGCTCAAAAATTACGCAAAAAATTGCAAAGATTGACGACACACTAGCAGTCGCAATAGCAGGCCAGCTTTCTGACGCAGAATATCTCATCAAGATGGCCAAGGCGGAGCGCAAGCTGATAGAGCTGAGGCGGGGCTTTTCGCTAAGCACCAAAGAGTCTGCCAGGCTCATAGCCAACCTGACATATTCCGGGCTAAAGAACTACCAGCCGTATTTTGTGGAGCTGCTCGTCGCAGGAGTCGATCAGGAGGGAGCGCATGTCTATGCCGCCGACATGAGCGGCGCGGTGACAGAAGAAGACTTTGCGTCGTCCGGCTCGGGATCGCCCGTCGCGTATGGCGTGCTCGAAAGCACATATCATAAAGAGATCACAAACGAGGAAGCCAAGCAGATAGCGGCAAAGGCAGTGTCTGCCGCAATGGAGCGTGACCCAGGCTCTGGCAACGGGATCGACGTGCTGGTAATTCCAAACTTGGTAATGGAGGTTACAAAGTAAATGGCAGAAGCAGGAAGCAACATGGGCGGCCGCTACCCGTACTTTTACGGGCCTCAGGGCCGGCTGGTGATGGTAGATAGCGCGCTGGAAGCGGTAAGCAGGGGATCGACAACAATAGGCATCAGGACTCCGACATATGCGCTGCTCGCAAGCCACATCAAGCCTGTCAGGCCGCTGATAGACCCGGCAGAAAAGATATTTGTAATAGACGGCCATGTGGGCGCCACCGGCTCTGGATACATCGGCGACATACTGCAGCTGATAGAGGAGCTCAGGCTCGAGGCGCAAAAGCACCGGCTCGCCTTTGAAAGCCCTATTGACGTCGGCTCGCTCGCAAAGCACATCGGATCGTACCTCCACAACTATACGATATATGCCGTCAGGCCGCAGGCGGCATCTGTGATCGTGGCCGGCATTGACCAGACTGGCATCCAGCTGTACCAGGTCGACCCGAGTGGAACATTCATGCGAGGCTCCGGGTTTGCAATTGGGCAGTCAGCCGACGTGGCTCTTGATGTGCTCCAGCAGGACTACAGCGCGGAAATGAGCGTTGAGCAGGCAGTAGCGCTGAGCGACAAGGCAATAGAAAGGGCGCTTGGCGAAAAGCCGGTAGTAGAAGTAGGAGTGGTTACGACAAAGGACAGGCAGTTCCAGAAGCTGCGCTAGCTATTTTTTGTGCGAAGCCAGCGCCGCCGTCTTTAGTCCCTCTGGGCTACGCCACTTGTTTGCCCAGCGGGCAAGGTCTTTTATTATCACTTCTAGCTCCCTTGCCTGAGGAGTCATGCTGTACTCTACCCTTGGGGGCACCTCGGGGTAGATCTTTTTCGTCACCAGTCCTTCGCGCTCTAGCTCCAGCAGCCGCTCCGCTAAAACGGTGCTGCTGATCCCTGCAAGAGCTCTCTTTAGTTCGTTGAACCTGATGACGTTTCTCGTGCTGAGGTTCTTTATGATGTGTAGAGACCACCTTCTTCCAAGGACTTCCCAGACGGATACTACTGCGCAAGTAGCACTGGATTTGCTATCCGACAGTTCTTCATGCATACCTAGTAGCAATAATAGACTTGATAGTAAATATTCTTTTTGGTTTCTGGTTCCATGCGTCCGCAGGATCAGAACATTGTATTATTGTTCGCACTTTTCCCAGGTATTGTCTGAAGCACGTCCCAGTGTTCCACGACCTTGCCGTCGCCGTCTAGCCGGAATATGTCGATTCCCGCCCAATTGGATTCACCAGGCCATTCCTGGTGGCAGTGCAGCACCACATAGTCTCCTTCCGCAATCACGCGCTTAAAGTGGACTCGCTTGCCCGGATATTCTTTTGCCATCCTCTCAAAATAATCAATGAAGGCATCCTTGCCGTCCGCCACCGCGGAGTTGTGCTGAATGTAGACTTTTCCCGCATATCTCCTGATGGCTTCGGCCGGCTTGCTCTGGTTGAACATCAGGTCGTAAAATGCTACCACGTTTTTCTTGTTGCGTTCAAGCTGTTCTGTCAACATCTTGCCCACTTTTACTATCGGGAAGGATTGATAAATGCAGATATGATTGCAAATTTATTCTTGAACCGATCCGATGGATCTCTCCTTTTAGGATCACACCAAAACACTTTAATTGGTTTTGCCAAAAGTTGGCTTAGCGCCCGGGTAGTATAGAGAACCTGATGCCTATGAGGAGGTCAGATCGTACATTCCGGTCCAGTATGGGGGACTGTCACTCCTTCGACCCGGGTTCGAAATTCGGCGAAATTCCGAACGATAATCCCGGCCCGGGCGCTTACAA
>JANWIX010000014.1 GCA_025449675.1 Nitrososphaera sp.
ACCACAATTGTGGTAGCAACCCGTCTTTTAGTAATCTATTAATAAGAACCTCGACAAGCTTTTCGTATTGTCGCTCAATGATGCGATAACGGCCCTCAAATCTGGCGATTTAGTCATGGTTTACGACGGCAAGGGCCGGGAAAATGAGGTGGACCTGGTGATCGCGGCAGAGCACACAAGGCCGGAACACCTCGCCAGCATGCGAACGGACGCCGGAGGCCTGATCTGCCTTGCGATATCCAATGAAGTTGCATCAAAGCTGGGGCTGGCCTACATGCACGAAATGATCGCGAGCTTTGGCAAAGTAAATCCGCTATTCCTTAAATTAACGGAAGGAACGGCCGGATATGGCGACAAGCCGTCATTTTCTATTTCCATCAACCATCGAAGCACGTATACGGGCATTACCGACAGCGACAGGGCTCTGACTATTTCGCGCATGGCTCATGTATGCAAGAATATCGATGCAGGCGGAGTCGACGAATTCGCCAACAGCTTTCGCGCGCCGGGGCACGTCCCGATCCTGATAGCGTCCAAGAGGCTGCTGCAGGACAGGATGGGCCACACAGAGCTGTGCATCTACCTTGCAAAGCTTGCAGACCTTACGCCTGCGATAGTGATGTGCGAGATGATGGACTCTATATCGCACCGTGCCCTCACTTTTGAAGCGGCAATGGAATACGCCGGCAGGCACGGAATCCCGCTCGTTGATGCAACCGAGCTCAAAGCTCGCGCCAAGGTGGCCTAGCTAGCGATTGCCAGTCCGCCTTGCAATTGTGGTTTCCGAGTTTAACAGCGAGATCACTTTCAGAATGCTAGACAGGGCAAGGCAGGACGCCGAAAAGCTCCATGCGAAAATCAGCTACGTCGTCTACGTCCCGGGGGTTTTTGACATGCCGCTTGCGGTGGAAAAACTATTGAAAAGGAAAAATGTTGACGCCGTAGTCACACTTGGGGCCGTGATAAAAGGCGACACCCGGCACGACGACATTGTAGCGGAAAACGCGGCGCGGCTTTTGGCAGATCTTTCGCTAAAGCATGGCAAGCCAGTCGCCCTGGGCATCACCGGGCCGGGCATGAATTTGGATCAGGCGAGGGAGCGCGCCGAGCGGGTACCTACCAGGGCGGTGAATGCGGCACTCAACATGGTCGCAAGACTGAGAAAGCTACAAAAGCAAGTCAGCAGCGGGGGAACAGTGGTAATAGATGATACAGCTGACAATAATTAGGATCGAAGGCTACGGCCCCTGGACGGTCACGCTGGGAAGCGACAGGGAGGCCCAGCTGCAGATGCTGCAGGCAAAGATATACCATGACGTGCAGCATTTATTTCACGAAACGAACTGCATCGTCTATTTCAACAGGTTTGATGAGTATTTCGCGATAACCAACGGGCTTGATGCTGACGGCCACAGGGAGATACAGAAGCAGCTGTCGTCTGCATATCCTGACCTAAAGATGTCGATGGCAGTTGGCGCGGGAGATACTGCACTTGAGGCCAACCAGAACGCCTACGCCGCCAGAAAGAAAGAGAAGCTGATCGACGGCAAGCCGGGGATTTTCGGCAGAGCACACCAGGCGGATGTCGCGCAAATAATGCATATCGATGTTGACAGCTCGACAAAGGTCGGGGACACGCTCTCGCCCTACGAAGTGACGGCGCTTGTGATCAAGGTATACAGCAGGCTTGCGGACGAGTTCCTGAAGCGAGGCGCGCTTACATTTTTTCTCGGAGGCGACAATTTCATGGTAATTTCAAACGGCCTGGCAAAAGAACAGGCGGACGCGGTGATAAAAAAAGTAACGGCAGGAATAGACATCAGGCTCAACTGCGGCATAGGAATTGGCAGCACTGGCCGAAAAGCCGCAGAGGCGGCTACGAGGGCACTTGACACTATTAGGGAATTGCGAAAGAAAGGAAAAATCCAGCCGATATACGAGATACGATGCCCCTGATCATTAACGACATCAGCCTGCTTTTGGGCCAAGAGCTCGAGTATGTAGAGCGCGGTCACTTGGTTATAGAAGATGGCAGGATCAAAAGAGCCGGAGCTGGCAGCTACAGGGGCGATTCCCTAGACGGCAGAGGGTTCCTCGCGATTCCAGGATTTATCAATGCCCACACGCATATCGCAGACTCTATAGCCAAGGACATTGCGGCAGGCCGGAGACTCGATGACAGAGTTCATCCTGTGTTTGGCGCAAAAAAGAAGATCCTCGAAAAGAGCAGGCCAGATCATCTGAAATCATTCATCAAAAGTTCCGCGGTGTCAATGATGAAAAAAGGCATCGTCGCCTTTGCAGATTTTCGAGAGGGAGGAGCGGACGGAGTCAGGCTGCTCAGAAACGCGGTCGCCGGCCTGCCGATAAAATGCGTCGCTCTTGGACGAAGCAGCTATTATGGAGGGCCGGATGAAAAAAGCGATCTGCCTAGCGAAGCGATAAAGGAAGCCAGAGAGGTACTGGCCATAGCAGATGGCCTTGGAATAAGCGGCGCGAACGAAAACTCTGACCTGGCGCTTGCGCGATACAGAACGCTGGCCGGCCCAAGATTGCTTGCAATACATGCTGCAGAGTCTAGCGAGACAATCGCGTTTTCCAAGAACCATACAGGCAGAAGCGAAGTGGAAAGGATAATGCAATTCATGAAGCCTGACTTTGTGGTGCACATGACTAATGCAACAGATGACGAGATTTCGCTTGCGGCAAAAAATAAAGTCGGAATAGTGGTCTGCCCAAGGGCAAATGGCGTGCTAGGAGCGGGCATCCCCAGAGTTGCCCAGATGGTCAGGCAGGGCTGCGTCGTTGCTATCGGATCGGAC
Organism: Nitrososphaera sp.; assembly: GCA_025449675.1. Taxonomy (GTDB): domain Archaea; phylum Thermoproteota; class Nitrososphaeria; order Nitrososphaerales; family Nitrososphaeraceae; genus Nitrososphaera. The sequence continues at coordinate 2,823 of JANWIX010000014.1, forward strand.
AACGTCATGCTCAACTCGCCGGACATCACTAGAGAGATGGACTATATCTGGAAGGCATCTAGGGCTTTAGAGGGCGAGATGATTGACGCGCGGGAGATATTGAAAATGGCGACAGTGAATGCAGCAAGGATCCTGAGACTGAACTCGGGCTGCATCGAAGTGGGGCGCGCAGCAGACCTGATTTTCATTGACAAGAGTCATGCAGACCTCTACCCAATGCATGATCCTCATGCATCCATTGTCCATCGGCTGAGCGAGAGCTCGATAAGATCGGTCATGATTGATGGCAAGTTCACCGGGGAGCTCGTCAATTGAAAGTCACAATCAACGGGGCAATGACTGTTGACGGCAAGATCGCCACTGCCGGCGGTGATTCCAGAATTTCCTCAAAGCAGGATCTCGTGCGGGTCCACAAGTTGCGCGCATCAGTCGACGCAATAGTTGTCGGAATATCCACCATCCTGGCTGACGATCCGCGGCTGACCGTCAGGCTTGCAAAGGGCAAGAACCCTGCGAGAATCATAGTGGACAGCAGGGGCAGGATCCCGCTAGAGTCACAGGTCCTGCGGACCGCCTTGACAATAAGGACCATGGTCGCTGTGACCGACCAGGCGCCGACGGAAAAAATTGCGCAAATTCGGGATACTGGAGCTTCAGTTCTTGTGGTGAGCGAGGGAAAGGGAGAAAACGTTGCGGTGCCCCACGGCGTCGATCTCAGAGAGCTTTTCAAGGCACTGGAAAAAATGGGACTTTCCAAAGTCCTCGTTGAGGGCGGAGGCGAGCTGAACTGGTCGCTACTCCGGCTCGGTATGGTTGACGAATTGGTAGTTACGGTCGCGCCAAAAATCGCCGGAGGCCGGCTGGCTACTACACTTGTGGAAGGCGATGGCTTTGATCAGTTAAGCCGGGGAATACAGCTAGAGCTGGGGCGAGTCGAGCGCAAGAAAACCGGCGAGCTCGTGTTGCACTACAGGCCGCGCTAGACCCCGCAGCACTTTTTAACCAGATCGCTCATAATGCAAACCTACAAAAGATGAGTAGCAACCCGGCGAAATTTCATGTCGGACAGACCATCGAAGGTTCAAGATTTGAAGTGGACCGCGCCTCGCTGACAAAGCACGCGATAATCCTTGGCGCCACAGGTTCGGGCAAGACGGTTATTTCCAAAGTCCTAGTCGAAGAGGCCGCTCTTCAGGGAATTCCCACTTTTGCAATTGACCCCAAGGGCGACATCGGCAACATGGCGTTCAGGTCACCAGGATTTGACTTTTCAGAATGGTCCGGCAAGGAGGCAGACGCTCTTGGAATTGACCGACAAGAATATGCCGCAACTCTGCAAAAGAACTACAGCGACAAGGCGGCAGAGTTCAATGTTGCCCCCGGATCTGCCGAAAAATTCGGCACCGTAACAGTCAGGATATTTACCCCAAAATCGGCAGCCGGCCTGCCAGTCGGAATCTCACCCGACCTTTCCGCGCCAACCGACTTTAATCGCCTGCTAAGCGCCGACATTGGGTCTGCAGCCGACCTCCTGGACCTAACCTCGTTCAACCTGCTGAGGCTCGCCGGCTACAGCGAAGGCGACAGAAAAGAGATCACTTTTGTTTCTGCAATACTGGAGAACGCGTGGAAGGCCGGCCAGAGCCTGACGATAAGCACCCTCATTAGGGACATCCAGGAGCCGCCTATCAGGTCGATAGGCTCGCTGCCAGTATCCAAGGTGGTGTCTGACCGGGAAAGAAAAGAGCTTGCCACAAGGATTAACCTGCTGATCTCGGACCCCAAATTGAGGTCGTGGTCGTCGGCAGAGTCGATCGATTTCTCGGAGCTCTTTGGCAGCCCGTCGATAAATGTGCTTGACCTCCGAAACATCCAGTCAGAGCAGGAAAAGCACCTGTTCGTCGAACTGGTGCTGCAGCGGCTGTTCCAGTGGCTAATCAAGCAGGGGAGCGCGCAGACGCTGCGGTACCTTCTTTATTTTGACGAGATCGCCGGCTACTGCCCTCCTGTCAGGGAGCCGCCGTCGAAAAAGCTGCTGCTACTGCTGATCAAGCAGGCAAGGGCTTTTGGGCTGGGGATGCTCCTTGCGAGCCAGAACGCTGTGGACCTTGACTACAAGGTGATCTCTAACGCAAACGTAAGATTCATCGGGAGGCTGGGCGCGAAGCGGGACATTCAGCGCGTAAGCGTCGGCTTGGAGCTGGATTCAGACGCAGAAAGAGAAATCGCAAGGCTCAGGCCGGGCGAGTTCTATTGCAACATATTCGACCCGAAATTCAAATCGGTAATAAAATCAAGGTGGACGTTGACGTACCACAGAGGGCCGCTAGAAGATAGCGAAATAGCCAATCTGATGCAACCGATGAAGGCAGAGCTGCCCACCAACCAGCAGATCGCAAGCAAATACAATGAATCCAAACTTGCCGTAATCCAGGGCGATGTTCCTGAAGAATCGCTGCCTGTCCCCGTGCGCGACAGCCAGATCGTCGCCATACCGCACGGCAAGGACGAGACTTTTTTCCTGCTCGAGAAAAAGTTCGAGCCGAACAATCTTGCCTACTTTATCAGGCTCGGCAGCAACTTAAAGTCGCTAAGGCTGCTATCGGTGGAAACCGAGGAGCGGTTCTATCCCGTCTTTGAGCTTAACACATCTGTCTTTGAGAGAGGCTATGCCAGGGAGTCGCTTGACAAGACAATCGAGCTTGCAGCGTTTGAAGGGGACGTGATTGAACTGCCCAAGCCGCACACGTTGGTAGCGCAGCGGACGGTTCCCACGGAAACAAGGATGGAAGCGAACCAGTGGCGAGGAGAGCTCCAAGAGACCGTCAACGAAATGGAACGCGCGCTCTTCATCAAGTTTGACATTCTGATAGAGGAAAAGAGAAAGGAGAACATTGCGAGCAAGTCCGCCAAGCCCAAGGCAAAAATAGCGGACATCGATGCCAATGTTGCAAGCCTGCGGAAAACAATAGAATCCGACAAGGACTCGATAAAGAAATACGAAAAGCTCTACAAGGAAGTAAAGAAGGAGAGCAAGAAGAAAAAGGGACTGAAGTCCCGTCTGATTTCTATGGAAAACAGGATGGACACAAAGAGGCAAAAGATCGAAACAACAGAGAGAAAGATTGAACAGCTGTATACCAACAAAAAAGCGCTTCAGGAACAGCTAGGCGAAATCGAGGTGCAGGAAGAAGAAAAATTCCATGAGGCGCTAGGCAGCATCAGGAGCAAGACGGGCTTTGGGGTGACAGGCTGGCTGGTGGAAACCGTGTACAGGGCAGGGATAGCTGTCAATGCCGGCAAGGAGCACCATGGCGATGTTGTCTGGAGCTCCTACACGGGAAAGGGGACTTGGGGCAGATGCTCCGCCTGCTCTATTCCACTTGCCGAAGGCTGGGCATGCGCGTGCGGCAACTTGCTATGCAGCGGTCATCTGGCCTACTGCAAGATCTGCCTGGAGCCGGCCTGCGTGGAGCACCGGGCCAGATGCCATATTTGCGAGTCGACATTTTGCGCCGCCCACAGCATAAGGTGCGAGATATGCAGAAAGCCCGCGTGCTCAAATCACAGCGGAGTATGCAGCATATGCAACAAAAAAGTATGCAGCGAATGTTCGCAAAAGAAGGGACTGATCAAGAGCAAGATAATTTGCAGCGGCTGCTCTAATCCCTAGGACTTAGCTAAAGGCGCAGTCGCCAAAGAACCTGTCCTCTCCGGTGCGAACAACTATGCAGTTGCCGCCTGATTCCGGCTGCTGGGCTATGCTTCCTGCATTTGTCGTAGGGCTACTGGTAAATGAAGCCGCCAGGAAACTGCTAATGAAAAATACTAGAGCAATGACTACCATCATGAAGAGTAGCAGACGCGACTTGTTGCTGGTAGCGCTCATTATCACTGAATAATGTCGCAAGTGGTTAGTATTCTTTTCGATGTATTCCATCATGATTTTTAAGGTTGCATGCGCCTATGTAGCTAGATGTTCGAGAACGAAAATACCCTGCGCAGGTTCATGACCGAGAAGGGCGAGGGAGAATTCCACGACAGCTACGAGAGGGCTCTTGAGCGCGTGAGATCAGAATTCGGCAAGAGATATCCGATGATCATTGGAGGCCGGGAAGTGAAGGCTGCAAAAACCGTCCCGCAGCAGTCACCAATAGACACCAGGATCCTGCTCGGCCACGTCTCAAATGGCGGCGCTTCGCATGCGCGCCAGGCAGTGGCCGCGGCCAAGAGGGCATTTTCCAGCTGGGGCAGGACTGACTATCGCGAGCGCACAAAGATTTGCAGGGCGGCGGCTGACATCATGAGCCAGCGCAAATTCGAGCTTGCCGCCTGGGTCTCGTTTGAGAACGGCAAGAACCGCTATGAGGCCATCGCGGACGTTGACGAGGCCATAGACTTTGTCCGGTATTACGCAGAAGAAATGGAGCGCAACAACGGCTTTGAAACGCAGATGAAAAGCGCCCAGCCAAACGAGCAGAGCAAGAGCGTAATGAAACCGTACGGGGTGTGGGGCGTGATTGCGCCGTTTAATTTTCCCGCTGCAATCCTGGTGGGCATGAGCACCGGCGCCATTATCACCGGCAATACCGTCGTGGTAAAGCCGTCAAGCAACACGCCAATTATTGCCCACAAGTTCGCCGAAATATTTACGCAGGCCGGGCTGCCCGGCGGCGTCTTTAACCTTGTGACAGGTCCGGGCAGCAAAGTCGGAGGTGAGCTTGTGAATAACAAAGATGTTGCAGGAATAGTCTTTACAGGATCAAGGGAGGTGGGCTATGCGATGGCAAAAGAGTTCAGCAAGAACAGGCCCCGGCCTCTCATCGCAGAGCTTGGAGGCAAGAACCCGGCGATAGTGACAGAAAGTGCCGATGTAGGCAAGGCAGCCGAGGGAGTGTTAAAGGCCGCATTCGGATATTCCGGCCAGAAATGCAGCGCATGCTCGCGCGTATATGTGCATCGAAAAGTGCGAAGCGAATTTCTGGAAAAGCTAGTGGAAAAAGCAAAAAACCTTCCGACTGGAAATCCGCTTGATCCCAACACGTTTGTCGGACCGCTTGCCAACAAGGACGCATATAGGAATTACCAGAAATACATGCGAGTGGCCGCAAGGGACGGCAAAGTGCTCTCGGGCGGCTCGGTCAAAAAGGAAGGCGACCTAAAGCACGGATATTATGTCGAACCTACGATCGTGTCCGGCCTCCCTAAAAATCACCGGCTGTTCAAGGAAGAGATGTTTGTTCCGATACTGTGCGTGGCCGACTATGAAAAATTTGACGACGCGATAGAGATGGCAAACAGCGCCGACTATGGGCTTACCGCCGGAATATTCAGCGGAGATAAGGGACAAGTCCGCGAATTTCTTGACTGCATAGAAGCCGGAGTCGTTTACGTAAACAGGCAGGCAAGCGCCACGACCGGCGCGATGGTCGGTTGCCAGCCGTTTGGCGGCTGGAAGGGCTCCGGAACCACCGGGAGGGGAACAGGTGGCCCTCATTACCTGAGCCAGTTCATGAGAGAGCAAAGCCAGACAATATCAGGCTAGCCGCTGCGTTGAGACGGGCTCGCCGGCGATTAGCAATAGTTTAAGGCTAGCTGTTTGTAGGGATGATAATGCCAGCAAGAAAACGAGCGGTGAAGGACAAGCGCTCCAGCATCTATGAACTCGACGAGAAGATTACGACAGAGGTAAGGCATGCGGCTGATGCGATCAGAGACCTAGTGCGTTCTATCCCATCGCCCGGCGAGCAGAAAATGGCATTTGAGCACCAGATAGATCATCTTTCAAGGGAAGCAGATTACATGCTGAATGAAATGGATTCCATCCAGAAGGCTAACAGGAAAAAGATTCTTCTTGCGTACCGGAAATTTCTGCTGCAGAACATCAAGGGAGTCAACGGCAAGCTCAAGCGGCTGGAAAAAAGAAAATAGATCACGTCAGCGTATATCGCCGCGTCAGGCGTCACTACTGTTGGATTAGAGATCTTGCCAGCAGGATAACGTTTCTCTTTCGCTCCCTTAACCTGCGGACAGAATATGGAAGCCAGTTATTTCCATATGGGATGTATTCGGACACTGCACAACCTCTTCCTACAAGCTCACGCTTTAGCTCATCGCGAATTCCCATGAGCAGTTGAAACTCGAAATCTCGTTTTTCCCCTGCCAGTCTCATCGCTTCCTCGACTAGCTTTGAGTCATGCGTGGCGATGGCAAAAAACGAGTCGCTATCAAACAGCATCTTCATCAGCGTTGAAAAGTTGGCGTCGACTTCTTCTTTTGTTGTGAAGGCGTGTTCCTCGAGCTCGTGGTAGGCCCCCTTGACCAGCCTGACCTTGCCTTTCTGCTCTAGGATGTGCAAAAGGTCGCTTGCGCTTCGCCGAAGATATGACTGCATCGCGACTCCTGTCATCTTGTTTTCCCTAAAGAGCTCTAGGTAAATCGAGATGGTGTCTTCTGCGAATTTTATGGATTCCATATCGATCCACATGAACTGACCCGCCGAGCTTGCTTTGGCTGCAAGCCTGCGAAAGTTCTTGAGGCACAAATCATAGTCTATGGCAAGTCCAAGCTGGGTTGGCTTTGCTGAAATGCACCCCCTCACTTTTCTTGCCTGCATCAGGTCCATGAGCCCCAGGTACTCGCTAACGGTGGAATCGACAGTCTTTTTGTCGGTGGTCTCCTCGCCCAGAAAATTCAGTATTGCAGTCATGCCGCGGCTGTTTGCCCCCAAAGCCGCCGCCACTGCCTGTTCAGTGTTGTAGCCTGCTACCCACTTTTTGGCAACGCGGAATAACAACCTCTCCAGCAGCCCTGAATCATGGCTATGGGAGTATGGTGCAGATCCTTCCAACAATACACAATACAATTTCATCGATTTAACTTTAGGCTATATCAGTGAAATTGGTAAAAAACTAAAGATCCCAGGTAGTATCTTGATTTGCTTACCTGCTTTCCTTTCAGGTACACTGAATGTCAAGAACGGCGAGCCTCAAGCCTCGAAAGTGGCACGAATTCCAAGTTTCAGGCCTTCTTCCTTCCTTTGAAATCTGCGACGGCTTTTCTTTCATACCTGTCAGGCTTGCTTTCTCCGATCAGTCTCTTCTCCACGATATTCTCAAGCTTGTCTATCTTGGTCTTGAGTAGCCGTATTTCCTTCTTGATGTCCCGGAGATCTTGCTGCGCCGTCAAGGTTAATTCATGAATGTTGGACGACACATATAAGAAAATCCATCAACCATGAAGAGAAAAACTTGTAAGCGCCCGGGCCGGGATTATCGTTCGGAATTTCGCCGAATTTCGAACCCGGGTCGAAGGAGTGACAGTCCCCCATACTGGACCGGAATGTACGATCTGACCTCCTCATAGGCATCAGGTTCT
>JANWIX010000015.1 GCA_025449675.1 Nitrososphaera sp.
CCCTCCTCAAGCGGTCACTGCCGAAAACGATCAAGCCGTCCACAGCCGCCTATACTAACCAGGCTATACTACGAAGGCCAGCCAGAAAATTTGAACTAGCTTCTGTATATAATCGTTAGATCATCCGTGCAGAATGCCGAGCCGCACAGTCTCCACTCCAATGTCTTCGAGCCGGTCCGCAAGGCCATTGAGCCCAACAGAATCACCCGCGAGATGCCCAAGAACGACCAGGTTTCCTTTCAATTTTTCTTCGCGCATTTTCGTGAGGTCGCCATAGTCCACGTGCAGGTAAATGACTGTGGAGATGCCGTGGTCAAAGTATGCCCGGGCAATGTGGTATCCACCATTGGTTCCTGCCGCTACCACCAGCGCCCAGCGGCCTGCCTTGTTCCTTTCGCTTCCAAATCTTACTCGCACCTTCGTTGCGGCATGCCGGAATTCTGGAATCTTGCTGACTGACTTCACGATGTCTGAAACGTATCTTGTGCTGCCGGATCTGATTTTCTTTAGGATGACCTGGCGCATGTATTCATCGCATGGCTGGTGTATGTTTACTAGTGGCATCCCCATTACCTTGGCTGCTCCGACTACGTCACTGTAGATATCTGCATGGGTCCGGGTCTCTACGCGCTCTGCCAGTTTTCGTACTGCCTGCCTGGCTGTTCGCTCCGGCACGCCACTATCCATCATGTAGTCGACATGCCTTCCAAAAACCCTGTAAAAATTCACGGCAGCTACACCTATTGGGTGATGCGCGATCACGCAGTCGCAGCCAAGGCTTTTGGCGAGCATGAGCTCTGCTGTCCCCACATCAATTGCTATCATGACCTTGCGTATGCCTTTCCCCCTCACGTGAACCGCGCTGTCAGCAGGGAGCTTTTTCCAGCCCGCAAGCTCTAGGCCGGCCTTCATGATTCTTTCGGTGTCAACAGCGACCAACTACACCGCTCAGAGAATGGTGCAAAATTTAAATCTGATCCGGAGTTTCAAGATATACATGAGCTGCTCTGACGAGCATGTATCGCATTCGACGGGAGAGGATCTGATCAGGATCACGCATCAGGTGCAGTCCAGGCTAAGGAAGGCAAAGTATGGCGTGTACAACCATTCAGCTGTCGAGCTCTGCCACTGGACGAAAAAGTCCTTTGCAAACGAGGGCAGCTGCTACAAGCACAAGTTCTACGGGATCTCTACCCACCGGTGCATGGAAATGACTCCGACTGCCATGAATTGCGAAAACAGATGCATTTACTGCTGGCGCCCTACCGAGTTCTATGACACCCTGCAAATGCCCGAAGAGCTCGTCGATGAGCCAGATGTAATCGTCGAACAATTAATGGCAGAGCGCAAAAAGCTCATCAACGGATTCTATGGCCACGCCAAGAACGACAAAGTGAAGTTGGATGAGTCTCTTTTCCCGGCCCACTATGCCATCTCGCTCTCGGGTGAGCCCACCATGTACCCGAAACTTCCCCAACTGATAAGGTACCTGAGATCGCTAAAGGCCACAAAGTCGATATTTCTGGTGACTAACGGCCAGGAGCCGGACATGCTGCGTAGGTTGGCGGCTGAGGATGCTCTCCCCACTCAGATCTATCTTTCAACTAATGCATCGAATCGGAAAATGTTCTACCAGATCAACCGGCCGCGACACAGAGACGCATGGGAGCGGTGGTGGGACAGCCTGCGGTTCATGGCGACTGTCGACGCCCGCACTGTTCTTAGGATGACTCTGATAAGAGGATACAACGACAGTCCCGGTTTCGTAAAGGAGTTTGGTGAAATGATGCAGGAAGGAAACCCGCACTTTATCGAGCTAAAGTCGTACATGCACATAGGCATGTCCACCCAGCGCCTGGAGAAAGATCGCATGCTGGAGATGGACGAGGTGAGAGGATTTGCAGGTTCCCTTTGCGGCATGATGCCTTCTTTTGTGACAATGGACGAGAGTGAGATTTCCAGAATTGTGGTTCTGCAGAACAGGACACGCTACACCGACAGGTGGATCAAGACCTATTGCGAGGACAACTCGCCTCAAGTTCGAGTTTGAGATCATATACTAGAGCGATAGTATGGCTTGCGCAACGTCATACTAGTCATTATATAATTACTCGAGGATTTACCATCCGTCCAGAAACGACGTTGAATCGACATGTACTACTTCCAGTTGTATTTTCGCTTGCTGTGCTAGCCGCCTTTCCGGTAGCCGCAAGTGCGCAACAGCAGCAGCTAATCTTTCTCCCCATAGTTGAAGATTCCAAGATGCCGACGATTGATGGCAGTTGGACCAGTTCTACGGAATGGGACAAGGCCAGCGAAACCGTTCATAACTATACCGATAGTACCAACCTGGTGATACGGGCCATGCGCGATGCAGATTTTGTCTACGTATTATTGGAAATGCCGCAGGATTTCATTGTTGATGGTCATGGTGCAATTTGCTTTGACACTCTGAGCGATGGAGGAGCGTACATGAATCCTGACGACGTCTGCTATGTGCTTGGTGAAACCCTGAGAGAGTATCACGGCGACGGGCGGACTACTTTGATGCAGCAGGCGCCGAAGAACCCCAACGTGATCGCGGAAAGAGGTCTGTCCGGCTCAAACAGCCCGCACTCGTCGAACAGGGATCATGTGACTTATGAATTCAGGCTTGCCGCCGATTACATCGGATCCGAGCGAGTTTCGTACGGATTCTATGTTTCGTTTGACACTGTCAAAGAAGGCACCAACTTTACCTACTTTTATTCCTGGCCTGAAACCGGATCTCCGGAATACTTGAGGGTAGCATCGCCGAGATCATGGGGAGTCCTGACCGCTTCAGAATCAGAGATTCCAGAATTTCCGTTGCCCGCGCTGGGCGCGCTGGCTGGCGTGATAGGCGTCATCGCCGTGGCTACCAGAACAAGAATTTTCAAGCTCCGCTAGACTACCCGTTTCGCGACGATATCCAGTGCGCAAATTTTTCAAGGGCTCGCCTTCGATGCGAGTATTCATTCTTTTTATCCTTCAGCTGTGCAAAGGTCAGCTCGGTGCCAGACGGCCTAAAGATGGGATCGTATCCCCATCCCCCTTCAGTGATTTCTTCAGAGATACTGCCCTTTACAATGCCCTCCGAGATCGATGCGTTTTCTCTGTCGCAATATGCGATAAGCGATCGAAACAAAGCGGACCTCTGCCCAGTCCCCGAAAGCAACTTTAGAATTCCCTTGTTTCCTATTGTGCTAAAAACAAAAGAAGAATAAGGGCCCGGAAAGCCGTTCAATGAATCGATGAACAGCCCGTCGTCTTCTACCATAACTGGTCTCTGCAACTCTGAAAATGCACTTCTCGCCTTTTCCTTAGCTATGTCTTCAAGTGAATCTGACTGTACTTCGACAAGGCTTACCTGCGCGAACTGCACAGTAATGTCAAAAGTGGAGAGGATCGATTGCACCTCTAGGAACTTGTTCTGATTGGTGCTTGCAAAAGTTACCGGAACCAATGACACCAAATCCAGAATGCCCAAAGATAAAAACTAGGTGAAGCGCGCGTACCTGCCTCGCTGCTCGATCTCGTGGACGTTTTCCAGTATCCTGTCTGCTCTTTTCTTTCCCGCTATGCTTGAATAGCCTTTCATGAAGCGCTGGAAGCTCCCTTTGACCTCCACATGTGCACTAGTAAACACCTCTTTTATCAGCCGCAGGTCTGTTGCCGCATCCTCAGTTCTCTCTGAATAGTAGGCAAGCCCAAAGTCGAGGAGGACCAGCTTTTTCCCGTCAATAATGAAATTTGAGGTGGTAAGGTCTCCGTGGATGATTTTGCCAGAGTGAAGCATTGCGGCGCATTGGCCAAGTTTTTCGCAGAGAGAAAGAGTTAGCTCATCGCGCACGTTGCTTCCCTTCACAAACTCCATTATTATCTCGGCTCTTGATGGGTCCACAAAGAAGATGAAAGGGCAAACCACTCCGGTGGCCTTTGCGGCGGACATCAAGGCCGCCTCGTGTATCGTTCTTCGCTTCCGGAGTACCGCGTCAAGCTCTTTGTGCCGGTATGGCTTTGGCGAGCGGATCTTTGAGACTGCTTTTCTGCCGAACCAGTCGATGAGATAAATGTCCGCCTCTGCGCCCTTTTTAATGAGCCGCGGCTGCAATCATAATATAGCCTCTGGCTAGGAGATAAAAACGTGGTGAACTTTGAGCCGGCGCCCGGAGAAAAGATCGTCCTGGACGAAGATTGTGCGGAGGACAAGCTTAGAAGCGGGATACTGATACTGACCAACAACCGGCTCGTGTTCCAGAAAACACAGGGAAGGATGGCGACTCTGTCAAAGAAGGAAGGCGAGATCGCACTTGACATTCCACTTGAAAAGATATCGGCCGTCAGGTCTGAGGGATTTCTCGTAAAGAAACTCGTCGTCAGCTCCGGCGATGTCAGCTACAAGTTTGGAGTCTTTAGCAATGGACAGTGGGAACGGCAGATAAGGGCGCTCAAGGCCGGCGCCAGCTGACGTCAACCGTGTCGAGCCGCCACGACTGACTGACGTATGATTTCTCTATGCTGATGTGCTTTTTTTCAGCCCTGTATTGCCGCAGAGCAGTCCAGGAAATCTGCGCCCCGTTGTCGCCTGCAAACTCTGTCGGGCACGCAAACAACTTGGCTCCATGCCTTTCACAAGCCTGTCGAAGCATCCATCCAAGCTTTCTGTTTGCCGCCACCCCGCCCACTATCATTGCCTCCTTTTTTCCGGTGAAAGAGAGCGCTCGCTCCACAGCTTCTGCAAGCATTGCAAATGCGGTCTCTTGCAGAGAAGAACAGACGCTTGCAAGCCTGTCATGATTTTCTGATGCAATCCTGATCGCCGCGGTCAAAAGACCTGAAAATGAGACATCATTTCCCTTGATGGCATATGGAAGCTGCAGGTATTCCCCCGACGACTCTTTCGAGATCTCTTCTATCTTGCCTCCGCATGGAGATGCAAACCCGAGTGACCTGCCGAACTGGTCCAGCAGTTGCCCGACCGTGATATCGAGCGTCTCGCCAAATACCCTCCAGCGACCATGAGAAAATGCAAGCAGCATCGTATGGCCTCCAGAGACAAGCAAAACCAGTGGATCAGATGCGCCAGTCAAGAGCGCGCCTAGCTCGATGTGCCCGAGTGCATGGTTAACAAGAACAAGGGGCTTCTCGTAATAGCCGGCGAGCGCCCTTGCCACGACTGCACCTACCCGAAGGCATGGCCCAAGTCCCGGCCCGGCTGAGTATCCGATAATGTCGATATCTTGCATTGTAACGGCCGCGGAATCAAGAGCCTCATGCAGCACTTTGGATGATGCTTCCATGTGGTGCCTTGACGCGTCCCTTGGGTGGATCCCTTTGCCTTCTGGTGCCCTGTAGATGTCTCGAACGTCGGAACGAATCCTGCCACTAGAATCGACGACAGAGATGGCAAACGTGTGCGCGGTGCTTTCTATTCCGAGACAGAGCATCATATCAGCCCCTGCTTGCCGCAGAGACGATCTTTATCACGTCACTGTTCTTTAGCCGGTGGTCCGCCCCGATCCTCTGCTTGGTCCGCGCATCCACGGCATATAGAAAGCCCTTGGCAAGATCCGCATGTATAGTTCCGGCCAGGTCCTTTGTGGTGGAGCCTTCCGGCAGCAACCTGACATCAGGAAGGACGTTACCCTTTTTGTCTGTGAGCTTGAATTCGTCTTCCACGGGATAAACTGCCACCATTTTAAGGAGCTTGAAGCAGGCCATATTGATGGCTTCCTGGACGCCCGTAGAACCATATTTCACCATAAGCGACTTTACAATGTCCAGTGCCTTTTGCTGCAGGGCGTTTAGCTCGGCGCCTGCTCTGATTTCAAACGAGCCATCGCCTGGCAAGTAATGCAATACCCCTTTCCTTGAGGCCTTGCGCAGCAGCACTTCAGCTTCTGATGCGCACGGCACGATCGCAAGGCAACTTGCCCTCATCTTTTCAATGTTCGCGTCAGCGGAGGGAAGATCGGCCTTGTTGGCTGCAATCATGAACGGTTTGGACTGCGAGCGCAGCAGCTTGCAAAACGCAAGTATGTCCTGCTCGGTCCACGCCACGGGTTTCTTTGACGCAAGCCCCGACGAGTGCAGGGCGCCTGCTATAGACTGTTCAGAGATCGCAAGCCCCGACAGCCTCTTGGTAAGCATCTGTTCCAGCTTTTGTCCCTGGCTTTCAGTTTCCCTTGCCGTCTTGGCCCAGTCGCGTCCAACGATCGAAGCAAGCCAGAGATCAAATTCCTCTTCGACAAACTCTATGTCATTCGCTGGGTCTCCAGTCCCAGCAGGAACAGTCTTGCCGTTACTGTCGGTAGAGCCCGATGCATCGACTATGTGTATGAGAGCATCGGCCTGCCTTGCATCGTCCAGGAACTTGTTGCCAAGACCCTTGCCGGCATGAGCGCCGGGAACAAGGCCTGCAATGTCCACGAGCTTTACCGGAATGAACCGGTTGCCATCAATGCACATCGAGTGGACTGGGTTGTCCTGGACGCCGAAATCGCGGCAGACGCATTTTACCCTGGCATATGCGACTCCGACGTTTGGATCTATCGTTGTAAAGGGATAATTCGCAGCAGGGACGGCGAGCTCGGTCGCGGCGTTGAAGAACGTTGATTTGCCTACGTTGGCCTTGCCTATCAAGCCGATGATCATGACAAGTTAGCGTAATCGCTTCCAGCCCGAATTAATGTCTTTCAACGACGCCAACGCCCTACACGTTTAATACAATCCGACTCCCCGCTTTGAAAGTTGCAAAAGCAGGCCCTCTTGTGGATAAAGAGGCTTCATCTAGAGAAACACCCCGAAGGCGGATATTTTCTGCAGACCTACAAGTCCAAGGTGATGGTCGACACTGACGGATTCTCCGGGCCGCGACACGCCTCCACCGCCATCTATTACATGCTGGTCGGTGATCAGTTCTCTGCCTTTCACAGGATGAAGTCTGACGAGGTGTGGCACCATTACTCGGGCGGTTCGCTGAACCTGTACGTGATAAGGGAAGGGATTTTGTCAAAGACAGAGATCGGCAGGAGGAGCGGAAGGCAGGCCGTGGTGGAGGCTGGATCCTGGTTTGCTGCGTCACTGCAGAACCAAAAATCGTACTGCCTTGTTGGCTGCACGGTCTCGCCGGGTTTTGACTACCGCGACTGGGAGCTTGGCGGCAGAAGGGATCTAGTCAGGCTGTATCCGAAATACAAGAGTATCATCGAGCGCCACACCACTGTTTAATAACCGATGAACTTTCACTGTATCGAGTTGGCCTCAAAGCCCCGCGCAGTTTGCATCTTGAGCGGAGGCCTCGATTCCACGTGCTATGCTGCCTTGCTGGCCAAGGACTACGACGTGTACATGATAACTTTTGCATACGGACAGCGAGCCGTCAGAGAAATCGAGCGTGCGCGCTATTTTGCCAAGGTCCTGAAGGCCAGGGTCCACAAGGTCGTGGACATTGGCTTTATGAAATCGCTGTATGGCGGCAGCAACGCGCTTACCGATTCCAAGCAGAGGATTTCTCGCGGGTTCACGCAGAACCTAGTAGTACCGGTGCGAAACGCTGTTTTTATTGCGATTGCAACTGCATGGGCCATGAGTATCGGGGCAAAGACAGTCGCGTACGGCGCGCACACCGGAGATGCCGCGCGCTATCCTGACTGCAGGCCGGCTTTTGTAAAGGCGATGAATGTGGCACTCAATCTGGCAGAATCAGCCGGTGCATTACGGGGCCAGCGCAAGGCTGTATCGATAATCTCGCCTGCGATGATTAACTTGGACAAGTCAGCGCTTCTGAAAGTGGGCCATGACATACTGGGCGACAGGACATTCCGTACCTGGAGCTGCTATTCTGATGGAGTCGTGTCAGGCAGGGAGCGTATACACTGCGGCCGATGCGAATCGTGTATAAATAGGAAAAATGCATTCATCAGTGCACGGATAAAGGACAGAACAAGATATGCGACAGAAAACGGTAGGCGAAAAGGTGGTAAGGCTCAGCGAAATATTCACAAGCATTGAGGGTGAGGGCTTGCTATTTGGAACCAAGACGATGTTCGTCAGGATGGCTGGCTGCCCGCTCAAATGCCACTGGTGCGACACTCCAAATTCCCTGCCTATTGACAGCGGCAAAGAATACTCCGTCCAAGATGCAATGTCATTCATATCAGAAAGCCTTCAGCCAAACACCTACAAGGTCAATTTTACGGGAGGAGAGCCTCTTGCCCAGCACGAAGCTTTGATAGAGCTTGCCAAGTTTGTCAAGGAAGAGCGGCAGCTGAGGACGTACCTAGAATCCGCATGCTATGATTCAAGCAGGTTCGCAAAAGTCCTGCCATTTTTCGATATCTGCAAGATAGAGTTCAAGTTGAGGGACTCCAAAGTGGTCGACGAAAGAAACTATGACAATCTCTTGAATAACGAGCTTGAATGCCTGAGGCTTGTAGTCCGCAGCGAAAAGACAACCTACATCAAGATAGTCGCTACAAATTCGTCGAGCATCAAGGAGTTCAGGGATCTTGTGCACAGGGTATTCAACATCACAAAGCCGGCCTATATAGCAGGATTTATAATACAGCCGAGCGATAAAATTGACGAGCCCACATTGGAGAGGCTTTTCGATTTTTATGACGCAGTCTATCCTCTTTACGAACAGGTACGAATCGTGCCGCAGATGCACAAGGCAATAGGAGCCAGATAAGTCAGCAGTGACAGTGTCTAGGTCAGCAATCAACAAGAGAAAGGTTGCAAAACTTGTTCGACAGCTGCTCCATGAACTTGGCGAGAATCCAGATAGAGAGGGCCTTATCGGCACGCCTGATCGCATTGCAGACATGTACGAAGAGATTTTTGGCGGGTACGCGATGGATGCGGAGCTTGACGTGAGCTTTTCCGAAGAGACCGAGGCAATAATTGCAAAGGACATCCAGTTCTATAGCATGTGTGAACACCACATGCTGCCGTTCTTTGGCAAGATCCATGTCGCATACGTCCCCTCAGGAAGGGTATTTGGCGTGTCAAAGCTTGTGCGGCTTGTCGAAAAATATTCGCGCAGACTCCAGATCCAGGAGAGGCTCACAAAGCAGGTGGCCGACGAGCTATACAGGATGGGAGTGAAAGGAGCCCTGGTTATCGCGGAAGGAGAGCATCTGTGCATGAAGATGCGCGGCGTCAGAAATGACAGCTCTATTACGACCATTGCTCACCGGGGAGTCATGACCCAGAAGGATGTACGCGAACAAGTAATGGCTCTGATACACCGACCGAAATCCGAGATTGGATCCATTTAATCTGCCGTGCATGTTCGCTAGAACATGATTTCGACTATTCTACTTCTGCTGTAGAGGTTTCGTCATCTTCTACTTCCGCCGGGAGACTCTTCCGCTTCTTTCTTGGAAGCTTTCTCTGCGGTACTATAGCCGTCATCTGCTTGCCATAGAATTCGCGCATTTCTGCGGTATGAAGGAATCCCAAAATCACTCCGCTCAGGGCCATGCCCAGAACGTACATTAGCATCGTGCCAACTTCACCGCCGGAAGTATACAAGAATGCAAATCCCAGCGCTATCCCTGCGAACTGGAGCGTGCGTGCCAGACTCCATCCCCAGCCTTTTCCCAGGAACAGTCCTGCAGCTGAGCCAAGGAACCCAATCCCGATTGGAATTTTTAGCAGGCCGGCAATTGACAAGATGCCGAATAATACAGATACTCCTGGAGAGTTAAACGATACTTCTGGAATCCCGCCTGCCGACGTAAGCCCGTTCATCAACAGGATGGCTCCGATCGCGCCGTTGAGCCCGACAATGATCATGACTTCCATCGGCCTGCTCAGTATCATCATGTCTTTAAGTGCAGATTTCTCTGAGAATTATAATAAGGATAAGCACGTAGCTATCGCCTACATATCGTCAGGTGCCCAAATCCGCTTTTAAACATGGCAATGCGCGCCGACAGAGATGCGGAATTCATGTCGAGGCCCTTAGAGAGCTTTGGCGCATGGGAATGGTATTGTCCCTCTCGTGCCAGCACCGAGGCTATTTGAGCGGTTGTATGTATGTGCAGGCATACTGCAAAGTCTATTCTAATGTGCGTTTAATGGTCTCACTGAGATTTCTCCCATATGGTCGAGTCGTGGGTAGACTGTGCACAATGCGCAAACAGGTATGATGCCTATTTTTCTGCCTGCCCCCGTTGTGGTGCAGCCAATGGATTTACGAGCGAATCACGGCCCGAGAAGAATAGCGGTATTGGCCGCAAGGTCGCTCTAGGCGCCGGTATTGCCATGGCGCTTGTTGCTGTCGTCCTATTGGTACCGGCACTGTCGCTAGTTGTGTCGCAGCTTCCTGAACAAGACATTCCAAACATCTCTATTCTTCCACCCACAGGCCAGGAGCCAAGGATTGTTCCCCAGGACGAGCTGGTGCAAAGCGCACTTGCGGCGATTAATAAGGACAGAGAAACTTTTGGCGTGTCCCCGGTAGAGCTCAGCTCGAACCAGGCGGCGCAAATTCATGCAGAGGACGTTTTCAGGAACAAACAGATCTCGCACTGGATGTCAAACGGAGAAAAGCCGTACATGACCTATACGAGGTACGATGGTACGGGTGCCGTGAGCCAGAATGTTGCCATCGCCGGATTTAGCAAAGCACAGTACGAAGAATGCGTCAACAACATCCTGTACGACTGTGAAAGAATTGACCCGGTGACGACCATGGAAGAACTGCAATATGAAATGATGTACGATGATAAGGAATGTTGTGATGATGGCCACAGGAACAACATCCTGAATCAGTATCATACACATGTCAGCATAGGGATCGTTTACGATGAGTATTATCTTGCGTTCGTGCAGAACTTTGAAAACAATTACGGACTTCAGATAGAGATGCGAGGCAACCAGGCCATGATTTCTGGCAAGTTGATGGAAGGTGATATTAGCTATGTTTCTGTTCAGTACGACCCATCACCAGATCCAACAATCTATGAGCAGAACAAGAAATCGCTTTCGTACTCTGCAGGGAAGCTGGTGGCGAATGTTGTCAAGCCACTTCCGCTTGGGTACTATTACGAAAAGCCGGAAGGCTACAGCCTGATCGTTGCAGACATGTGGGATGTTTCCAAAGACAATGACGTTCACATCGCATTCGATCTTGCGAAAGCTGTCAGCAACGACGGAGTATACACTATCTCTGCCGTAGCAAGCGAAGGCGAAGATCAAGAGATTTTTGAGGCTGCGTCCCATGCAGTTTTCGTCGATTCCGAATCCCGGTAAATGGTTACCAAGGCTGAAACTCGACCAGAATCAAATGCAAGATGGCTGCGTGTCGCCAGCGTGAAATTTGAAAGCAAGGTCGCTCATAGAGAAAACAAGACAGCAAGGAGGGGTAGGCATTATCATGCGACGACATTGCATGCCATATTGCCGCAATCCACGCGCATATTGTTCGCCTGAACCTTACTTCCATGCTGAAACTCGCATATCCGCGAGTACTATTTTTAGGCAGTTCGAACTATTTAAGGCAGCTGACTAAATTGTCTATTGAATGCGTTAACCTATTTAGACCACTGATCAGAAACACGCATCATGTGAGAACTGGAATCCAGCGCCGAGGTTCTGACACTAGAGATTTCCGGACGATTCTCAAGTATTTCCTTTGTTGCTATTTCAGATGATGTTGAGGGATCCAAGAGCTTCCAGCCATCAAGATCATAAAAGGTCACAGCATAGTTGCCGGTCCTGAATGAACCCGGTCCCGAGGGCTGTAATGTAGAAAGCACTGCCAATCCACCATTCTTTTCCGCCAGCGAAATTAGCCCTCTAACTTCAAGCCCTTTAAGCCGCGGCACTCCAGAACTGGCCTTTACCTGAATGAACCACCGTTCAGTCGATCGAGTTGCGACAATGTCTGCCGGGCCTCTGCTCCCCGGAGAGAGTTTCACGTCATGCCATCCAGTGGATTTGAGATAGAGTGCCACGACATATTCTGCCTCGCGGCCGAACCTAGTCCACGAATACTTCAAGCAGTCAACAGTGGGGGCGTCGAGATATAGCTGTTCTTGATCGCGGTCATTTACATGCCGCTCAACTTTCCGCTCTGCGTTATAGATAAGCATACATAGGTACATATTTGACCCGCGAGACGCTATGCCTGTCGCGCTGATGGCTGGCCCTTCCTCCTACGCTGCGCTGAAGGTCGGCCGGTGGAATTTGGCCGACTTGGTGGAGGACCCAACGGGTGCCGAGTTCAAGGATCTGTTGAAAGCGATTGAAATCCAACTTGTGGATTTTGAGGCAAAGCGCAAGAGCCTGCATTCTGGAATATCGCACGATGATTTTGAGAATCTTATCCACGAACTAGAAAGCATATCCGAAAAGGTCAGCATCGCAAGCGGCTACGCGCATCTTCTCTACTATGCTAACACTTCTTCAAGTGAGGCTTCTGCGCTTGTTACAAGGATGGAAAAAATGACCTCTGATGTCAGCAACAGAACTTTGTTTTTCGATCTATGGTTCAAGAAGGGTATTGACGACAACAACGCCATCAGGCTGATAGAGGCGGTTCCTAGAGTCTATCGAGAATACCTGAGGCACAAGCGCCTTGTCGCGAGGTATGCTCTCAGCGAGCCCGAAGAAAAGATAATCAACACTCTTGAAGTGACAGGAACGCGGGCCCTTGTCAAGATATACGACAAGATGACCAGTGCATTCGAGTTCACCATGAAGCTTCGACGCGGGGGCAAGACTAGTGTTAAAAAGTTTGACAACAGAGAAAAGCTGATCTCGTTTGTAAGGAGCCCGGACTACAACACAAGGGAGGCCGCCTACAAATCCCTCTTTGAAGTCTACATAAAGAACAGAGGGGTTCTGGGCGAGATATACCAGAACGTCGTGACCCAGTGGCGCGATGAAGCGATATCCATGAGGGGCTACAAGTCTCCCATATCTGTCCGCAATATTGCAAACAATCTAGAAGACGGGACTGTGGAAGCACTGCTTGCAGTCTGCAGAAAGAATGCTGGCCTGTTCCAGGACTATTTCAGGATAAAGGCAAAGATTCTTGGACTGAAAAAACTCAGACGCTTTGATCTCTATGCTCCGATAACTACAAAGAAATCCGGCGACCGGCGGTTCACGTACGGAAAAGCCGTAACCACAGTGCTTGAAACGTTTGGTGATTTCGAAGATCAGTTCCGCACGATGGCGGAGCGAGTCTTTAGCGAAAGACACGTGGATTCAGAGATAAGGAAGGCAAAGCGCGGCGGAGCATTTTGCTACACCGTGTCGCCCGGAATAACCCCGTACGTCCTTCTTAATTTTAATGGCAGGGCTCGTGACGTGTCAACCATTGCCCACGAATTTGGACATGCGATACACAGCATGCTGGCTTCAGACATGCCCATCATGGTCTCGCACGCTCCGCTGCCGCTTGCTGAAACGGCATCGGTTTTTGCAGAGATGCTGCTCAATGACAAGCTGGCCGAAAAGTTATCAGGGAGGCAACGTCTTTTCCTTCTGGCTGAACATATCGACGATCTGTATGCCACGATAATGCGGCAGGCGTTCTTTACGATCTTTGAGGTAGATGCACACAGGATGATAGCGGAGAATAACGCAACGATCGATGCAGTTGCCAGGCATTATTCGGACAACCTTACAGAGCAGTTTGGAGATTCCGTATCGATTTCCCCGGATTTTCAATGGGAGTGGATTTACATTCCGCACTTTTACCACACACCTTTCTACACGTATGCTTATTCATTTGGTAACCTGCTGGTTCTGTCGCTCTACCGCCAGTACAAGGTTGAGGGGAGGTCATTCGTGCCCCAGTACCTAAAGATACTTTCAGCCGGTGGCTCCAGAAAGCCAGAGGATCTTTTAATGGAGGCAGGTATCGACATTTCGCGGCAGCAGTTCTGGCAGCAGGGATTTGACCACGTGAGCGAAGCAATACAGCAGCTGAAAACACTTGCGTCGGAATAGCGACGATACGTTCCTGGTAGTTGCAATTGCAGGCTCCATGACTGCAGGAGTCGTCTTTCCGGTAGCGGGCCTCGTTGTTGAACCGTATATCCTGGTATGGCTCGGGGCGCTATTATTTCTGAACCTGATAAGGCTCAATACTTCCGACCTGGTCTCGACGTTCGCGAGGCCACGGCAACTCGCTTTGCTCTCTGCTATCAAGCTGTTGGGGCTTCCAGTCGGGATGTATGCGCTCGCACATCTAATCTACGAGCCTCTTGCACTGCCTGTCCTGCTCCTATCCGGCATTTCTACCGGCCTTGGGGCGCCTTTCGTTGTCAACCTGATCGGAGGGCGGCTGCCTCTAGTCGTCGGGATGATAATTGCCACGTCCCTAGCGGTCCCGTTCGTCCTCCCTTCAATAGTCTTCCTCCTAGTGGGCTCGGAATTTGAAATACCCATGCTTAACATGATATTGCTTCTTTCAGTAGCGCTATTCACTCCGCTTGCGGCCGGTTGGTTCACAAAAAAGCAATGGCCGGCTGTAGCCAAGTTTGCGGACAGGAATTCGTTTGTGCTGTCACTCATATTCGTGGTTCTGATCAACTTTGGAATGTTTGCAAAGTTTTCAGACTACTTTTACAGCGACCAGCAGGTGCTTTTGCAGATAGTGGCGACTGCATTTCTCTGCTTTGCGGCGTACGCGCTGGTTGGCTATGTTTCCGTGCCTGGAGGCCGGCACGAGAGGGCGGCGGGCCTTGTCTCCATGACCTACGTGAACAATGTGCTTGTCGCGGTGTTTGCCTTTCAGTTCTTTGGCTCGCCCATAGCAGCTTTGGCGGCCTTGTACAACATTCCCTACTACGCAGGAATCCTGGCGGTCAAGAAGATCATGCCAAAAAATTGATATTAATTGCTCGCATGACAGTCGGCAATGCCAGTCATTCAGATAACGATGAGCCAGGGGAGAACCGTCGAACAAAAACGCGAGCTTGTAAAGACATTGACGAAAGAGACCGCAAGGATTCTGAACACGGATGAAGAAAGCATCCGCATACTTGTCTACGAAGTTTCCAAGGAAAACTGGGGAAACGCTGGCGTGCTGGGGACGGACATGAAATAATCGCGGGTTGGATCAGACGGACAATTCGTATCCAGGCTACTCCAATTTTTCAGCTTCCAGGATTGTCTTTGCCTGTTTGTAGTGCACGGCATCTATCATCCTTCCCTCCAGCCTCACGGCTCCCTTGCCGCTCCCCTTTTCCATGGCGTCGCCCAGTGCCTGAACCACTTTTTTCGCCCAGTCTATTTCGTTTCTGCTGGGCCGAAAGATGTTGTGAACCGGCTCGATCTGGCTCGGGTGGATAATGCTCTTGCCAGAATACCCGAGCTTTTTTGCAGCAGTTGCGTCGCTGACAAGTCCTTGGATGTCATCAATTTTCTGCCAGATCCCATCAATTGCATGGACGCCAGCTGCCCTAGCATCCACTGGGATTTTGGCGCGGGCGTAGGAATAGCCGCTCGCGTCGCGTTCGTCGTAGTCAAGCTTTATGTCGTACAGAAAGTCAAAGACGCCAAACACAAGGGCGTTTACCCTGTCGTCGGCGCTCGCAATATGGTACGCATTCACAACCCCTTTGGCGCTCTCGATAGATGGCATTACGGCCACTTCTATGCCCCTTTCTTTTTCCATCTCGGCCAACTGCCTTATGACGGTCATGACCTCATCCGGGTCGTTGACCTTTGGCACGACCACGCCTTCTACCCCCTTACGCGCCACTGCACTCAGGTCTGCATTAACAAGTCCTGACTCGGGCGAATTCGTCCGCACGTAGAGCTGGCCGGAATATTCCTGACTGTGTGAAACCGCTTCTGCAACTATCTTCCTTGCCGAGTCCTTTTCATTGGCTGGGACCGAGTCTTCAAGATCCAGGCAAATGATGTCTGCCTGCAGCGACTTTGCCTTTTCAACAAAGCGCAAGTTGTTGCCTGGAACGAAAATGAGGCTTCGGAACATGTAAGCCAGATCAAAAAGAGGAGGTAAAAGCTTGTCGCTTTTACAGGGCGTGCGGCGTGGTCAAGATCTTGCCGAACTGCTGGGCGTTTGCCATCATTACGTGCCCCTCTACCATGTTGGTGAACGGCAGGACGGTGTCAATTATTGGTTTTATCTTGCCCCTGCCCATCCAGTACACCACCTCCTCGAGCTCGGCCTTTGTCCCCTGGGTGGAGCCCAGAAGGTTTGTGCCTTTGAAGAAGAGGTATCTCAGGTCAATTGTTGAATCATAACCGGTGGTCGCACCTGTAGCCACGAGCGTCCCGCCCATCTTTAGGAGGCCGACTTCTTGAGGGAATGTCGCCTTGCCAATGTGTTCAAAGACCACGTCGACTCCCTGTTTCTTTGTGATATCGCGCACCTTCTTGTACCAGTCGGCTTCCCTGTGGTTGACGGCGGCATCGGCACCGAGTTCTATGCACTTGTCCATCTTGTCCTTGTTGCCTGCCGTCGCAATTACCGTGCAGTTGTAGAGCTTTGCTATCTGGATTCCAATCATGCCGACACCGCTACCGCCGCCCATGATAAGCACTGTCTGGCCCGGCCTTATTTTGGCCCTGCCAACCAGCATGTGCCATGATGTCATTCCCACCATTGAAGTCGCGGCCGCGTCCTGGAAAGACACGCTGTCTGGAAGCTTTACTACGTTTACCTCCGGAAGATGCGTGTACTGCGCAAAAGCGCCCCAGAGCGGGCCGGTCTGGAAGCCCCAGATCGTTCTTTCATTGCAGTCGTATTCTCTGCCCGAAGTGCACATGTCGCAGACCCTGCAACTCATGTTGGAATGGGAGACACCCCTGTCCCCGACCTTGAGTTTCGTGACGTCGGAGCCTACCTCTACGACTGTTCCAGCAGCGTCACTGCCAGAGATGTGAGGGAGCGGCGTCTTTACCGGATCGCCCCATATGGCCCAGAGGTCGTTATAGTTGTACGACGCTGACTCTACTTTTATCATTACTTCTGTTGGCTTTATCTTTGGAACATCGACATCCTCGATCTTGACAACCTTGGTCGGATCTTTATTATATTCTCGAAATACTGCTGCCTTCACAAAGCGAGAAACACTTTGCTGACCTTAAATAGTTAACTGTCTCGCAATGGCTACCCTACCGCCTGTCAAACTTGAATTCTTTCTTTGGCTGCTGGATACGCGTCAGCAGCTGCTTTAGTTCTTCGTCTGACAGGGCCTTGTTGAGCCTGCCTGAGGATGCGGCGCTGATAAGATAGTTCTCGACTGTGGCGGCAAGCTCTGGCTTGACAAGTCGGATGTTCATGAGTCGCTGGCGGGCTTCCGGGTCAAGCAAAACCTGAAGAACGCGCTGCCGCATGGCGGCTTCTGTCTCGCGCCGCTTTGAATCGTCGTCATTTGGTTGCTGCGGTTGTGGGTACGACATAATATCATGCGTAGCGCTGCAGCTGCGGGGTGACCTTGATTAGCTCTTTGTGGATCTCTGTAGCGAGCCTGTCCATTTTCTTCATGCCTTCGCTGGAAACGATCCTGCCCTTGCCCTGCACCTTGATCGCATAGCCTGACGCCTCGAGCTGGTGGAGCGCCTTGCGGATGATGGCTCCGCCCGCGTCTTTGTGGTGCGACAAGTTGTATCCGATCTGCTTTCTGCCGCCGTAGGCGGTTTTCAAGTCGGCAACGCCAAGTGGGCCGTGAAGGTAAATCTTTCTTAAGAGAGAAGCGCATCTAAGATACCACCAGTCCTTGTTCTGTGGCATCCTTTCGGCGTGCGAGCCTGTCTTGACAAATGCCGACCATGCCGGAGGTTCTATCTTTTTGTCCTTCCGCAGCTGCTCGGCCAGCTTGGATATCAGCTCGTCAGCCGGAACATCGTAAACCTTTGCCATGTATTTGGCAATTGCGCCGGATCCCCTATAAAACCCTATTCCGCCGGCAAGATCTTGTGGTAGACATGTCCGCACCTGAGGCATGTTATTCTGACGGCCTTTGCGTTGGACCTGCCCAGCCTTATCCTAGAGTTTCTGCCGGGAACCATGAACTGCTTGCATCTCTTGCAGTAGAGCTGCCTTATGTCATAGGCAAGTCTGAGCCGAAAGCGCATCGCTATTTTTTTTGCGAGCAGAGCCTGCCGGGCTGCCAGCTCGCCGTCTTTTTCTTTCAGTGCGCTTGCCACAAGGATCTCCACGCGCTCCCGTGCCAATTCCTTAAGGTGTTCTGCCTTCTTCAATGGCTGCACTAGTCAGCTCTCCCATCCACTTAAGTCTTGGCGGAAGGACATCAGCCGGTGCCGGCCACCGGGTGATGATACCCCTTAATATTAGGACAAAAGCAAAAAGGCGGTACGATCACGCTCATAATTGCAGAGGCTGCAATTGAAACAGTTCCTGATGAAATTTCTGGCCACGCCGCTGTCAGAAATCACGCCCGGCGGCTCGGAGCAAAGTCGTCGGAAATTCTGCTGGACAAAAGCTACCATTACGCCGCGATGAAAAAGCTTGAAGACAGCGCAAAGCGGGGAAGGCCGGACATTGTCCATTTCGCGCTCATGGAGGCCCTGTCGACTCCGCTTTTTCTCGGCAACAAGATGAGGGTTTATGTCCATACCATCAACGACAGGATAATTGCGATTTCGGACAACCTCAGGATACCGAAATCCTACTTTCGTTTCGAGGGGCTGATGATGAACCTTTTCAGAGATCGGAGCGTAAAAAGCGATGAAGGAACGGTTCTCATGGAACTGGCCGATGGTACCTTCACCGATCTTCTCGGGAGCATTGGGGCAGGGAAGGTTATCGGCCTGTCAACTGCAGGGGTCAGAAGCACCGCAGAAAAAGTTGCCGGCATTTCCAGGGATGTGGAAAACTGTGCATTTGTTGTCGGCGGTTTCCCCAGGGGCCACTTTGCGCAAAGCACCACTAGGCTGCTCGGACCTGTTTATTCGATCAGCAATGTTGGGTTGGAAGCCCACGTCGTAATCGCAAGGCTGGTCTACGAATGCGAAAAGCTACTTCAGGAAGGCGTCGACCATGAAGGCGATAAAGAGCGCGGTAAGATAGGGGCTTGAAAACTTGAACACGGTCCACGACGCCTTTTCGCTTGGCTTGGTCAAGAGCCAGACGGACAGAGCAATCATGACAGCACCGAAAACACTCGCGGTGGCAAGATAGATCATTCCGAACTGGTTGAAAAAGAAAGGAAGGATGCTAAAGACGACCATCATCAGCGTTGTGCCCGCGATGACCCTAACAGAGGTTTTTTCACTCGAGACTACCGGCAACATCGGGACTTTCGCTTTTGTATAGTCCTTCTTTACATGAAGCGCAAGACTCCAGATGTGAGTAGGGATCCACAGAAAGACAAGGCCGGCCATTACGAGTCCAATCTCTATGTTCTGCGTAGTCACCGCAACATAGCCAATGAGCGCGGGAGCGCCGCCTGAAAAGCCCCCGAGTATGATGTTTGATTGGCTCCGGCGTTTCAGCCATTTGCTGTAGACAATGATGTTGTCAAAGAG
Organism: Nitrososphaera sp.; assembly: GCA_025449675.1. Taxonomy (GTDB): domain Archaea; phylum Thermoproteota; class Nitrososphaeria; order Nitrososphaerales; family Nitrososphaeraceae; genus Nitrososphaera. The sequence goes on from JANWIX010000015.1 coordinate 19,510, forward strand.
CCCAAAGGCCATCAGCCCAAATGCCCACGGGTTGATGAACCAGGCGCAGGCCAGCGAAATGCCGGCCAGTACCAGCCCGAAGACTAGCGCGTTCTGGGGAGATATCCTCCCGGACGGGATCGGCCTGTCCTTTGTGCGATCCATTATTGCGTCAATATCCCGGTCGTTATAGCCCGTCAGCGTGTCTGCCGCAGCAGAGCCGGCGGCTACTCCTCCTATCAAGAGGATCCAGGTAATCGGACTGATGGGAATGTCAAAGAGAAATGATGCGGTGAGGGCCGCGCCAAATGCCGTAAAGACCAGCAGGTACCAGATCTTGGGTTTTGTAAGCTCGTAATAATTCTTGACCGTGTTGCCTGCGGTTATCTGGTGGGGTATCGTCAAGTCCTAGCGGCCGGGTCTAAAGTGGCATTGGTTGTTATAAAAGCGTTAGTTCTTTTGATCCTACCTCCTGATAGGACTCGCAGGCTGTTAAGTAACAGCAATGGGATGTTTCGTCTTTGCCTATTCGCGGTCGGCTATTTGCATCGACAGTTTCCTTTCGAATTCTGTGATCGTCTTTATCATCGGGTTTGACCTATCTATCTTGTACAACTTGGCCTTGCCTATCGACCTGTTGACCTTGATCATTTCTGACTCTTCGAGACTGTCAAAATACTTGTAGAACGTCTGCCTGCTCATACCCAGTGCCTGGATTATCTCCTTCTTTGTAAAGTCGTTTGTGGGAAAGTCTAGCGGGTAGTTCAGTATCCTCATCTGTGGCGAATAGCCGAACACAGCTGAGATCAGTGATTCATTTTCCTTTGTACTTACCATAGGAATCTAGCTACTTGGCGATTGAGGTCGGATAGGCGATTTCGCGGGTCGTCTTGCGCATCTCGATAAAGGTCTCTGTCTTTTGCACGCCCTCTATCCGGCCGATCTTTTCAGATATCAGCTGGTGCATTTCGTCAAGCGACCTAGCAGTCATCGTCACCAGCACGTCGAACCTTCCAGTAACTTCGGCTACTTCCCTGACTTCCGGGATCTTGAAGAGCTCATTTAGAACGTTGTCCCTGAGCTTTGAATCCATGTTAATTCCGGTGAGCGCCTTTACGCTAAAGCCAAGCGCTTCATCGTTGATTATGATCGTGAACTTTTTGATCAGGCCTCGCTTTACAAGGCGCTTTATCCTGCTGTAAACGACTGAAGAATTCACGTTTATCTTTTTTGACAAGCGCGGGACTGAAATGCTGGCGTCCCTTGCAAGCTCACCCAGGATTTTCACATCCAGATCGTCAATTCTTCCCATTTGAGAATCAAGGGTTAGATCAGACCGGGGGTTAATAAACCTATAAACTATTGTTAAACCATTGATTAATGTTGAATTTTTTAAGGAAAATCGGCGTCAGAAGCTGCTGAAAGTGTATCTCCTACGTTTATAAGTTAAGTAGGGCTGACAAAGTCGGCCCATTCTTTGTGAATACTTCCTCGCTTGATTTTCTTCCTAAGACCGACGACGCCAGAGGGAAACAAAGCTGGACTGCAAAGGTATGGCGAGGGATTAACTCTAACGGCTGGGAAATCCCACTTGCATATAGCGGCGGGATGAAAGCGTCGTTTGCGGTGAGTATATTTGATACCTATTGTATATCGAAAGCATCTTTGCCTAAAGCATACCTACAAAAGGGATTATGATCAGATCGTACAAATTCCGTCTATATCCAGCGAAGCAGCAGGTCAAGGTTCTGAATGATACGATCGAAACGTGCAGGCATCTGTACAATGATTCTCTTGGGGAGCGTAATGCTGATTGGGATGTTGGCTATTGGGAGCAACAGAACCTTCTACCATTGAGAAAGCAGGAGAACAAATACTACAAACAGGTCCACAGCCAAGTATTGCAGGATGTCTTGCAAAGACTCGACAAGTCGTATCAGGCATTCTTCAGAAAGATAGCCAGGTATCCAAAGTTCAAAAGACGGGAAAAGTACAACTCTTTCACTTATCCACAATATGGGGGGTTCAAGTTCAAGGATGGTAAGCTTCTGCTATCGCATGTTGGTTCTATCAAGATCAGGATGCATCGAATCTCTGTCGGCACACTGAAGAGATGTACTGTAATTCGCGAGATAGATCAGTGGTTCTGCTGCATCACTACAGATGACGGTATTGAAAATAATGCGACTGGTAGGGCTGACACAAATAAGCCTGTAGGAATAGATGTTGGTCTGTTGAACTGGCTGACCCTCAGTGATGGAAGAGTAATAACAAATAGGCTTGACTTTGAAGATCACGCAAAGAAGATCAAGCGGCTGCAGAGAAACCTTGCGAGGAAGAAAAAAAGGTCCAATAACAGAGAGAAGGCAAGGATTCAGCTAGCCAAAACATGGAGAAAAGTCAGACATCGTAGAGATGATTTTGTGCACAAAGTATCGAAGATACTCGCAGATGAGTACACTTTCATCGTCTTTGAAAAACTGATCATCAAAAACATGGTCAGGAACCACCATCTCGCAAAAGCAATAATGGAAGCCACTTGGGGAAAGCTACGCCTCTATACCGCCTACAAGGTGGAAAGGCGTGGCGGGCAAACTATTGCTGCCAACCCGAATGGTACTTCGCAGAAATGCTCAAGATGCGGGATGGTTGCAAAGGATAGACTTGACCTATCTGTACGTACGTTTGAATGTCATGGCTGCAATCTCGTCATCGACAGGGACGCGAACGCAGCCAGAAACATTCTAAAAATGGGTTTGGAACAGGCCCATGCTGAGAAGCAGCCAATACTTGTCCGACAACGGATAAGCAAGTTCGCGTCGAGGAAGCAAGAAGCACATGTCTTAGGATGTGGGTAGTTCACTAAACGTATGAAGTATCGCGCGGATCAATTATAGGATGTTGCGATCCTTCAACAGCTCGGCCAAGAGCACTGCGCCCTTTGCCGACCCCATCTTTTCGTTGTGCGAAAGCAAGACATATTTGATGCCGTTGTCAAACGCGGTGTCCCTGCGCAGCCTTCCCACCACAGTGGTCATGCCGTCGTTGATTTCACGGTCTATTCTTGGCTGCGGCCTCGTTGGGTCGTCATGCACGATGATATAGTCTTTTGGCGCCGTGGGCAGGCTCTTGATTGATACATTCTCTGAAAATTTCAGCATCTCTCTTTTTACTTCCTCCGGTTCAGCAGGTTGTTTGGTTTCTACAAAGACCGCCTCCGTGTGCCCGTCAAGCACCGGAACCCTCGTGCAGGTGCAGCTGACCTTGAGAGGCGCGGATGTTATGGACCCGTTGTTCATGCTCCCCAGGATCTTCTTCGTCTCGACCTGCACTTTTTCCTCCTCCTTGGGGATGTATGGAATGACGTTGTCCATGATGTCAAGTGCCGCTACCCCAGGTGACCGGCCGGCGCCCGACAGGGCCTGCATTGAAGTCATGAATACCTTCTCGATTCCGAACCTGTCCTGTATGGGTTTTAGCGTGATCGCCATTCCCGTGGTCGTGCAGTTTGGAAGCGGCGCAATGAATCCCTTCCACCCTCTGTTTTTGCTCTGCGCGCTCAATAGCTCGGCGTGACTGTCATTTATGCCGGGTATCAGTATTGGGACGTCTGTTTCATAGCGAAATGCGGCGGCAGTGCTGATTACTGGAGTAGTCTTTGCGAACTTTGGCTCCACAAGCTTGGCGTCATCGGACTCTAGCGCTGTAAAGATAAGGTCGAAATTTTCAGGTATGATGTCGTCTACGCTGCTGACGACCATGTCTCGAACGTACTCTGGCACTTCCTCCCGGTTGTGCCATCTCAGGATTCCGGAATTCGGATCCCGGATCGCATCAATGTATTTCTTGCCTGCCGACCTTTCGGAGGCTGCCATCTGCTTTAGTTCAAACCACTTGTGCTTGTTTAGGGCCACAACGAACTCTTGACCCACCGCACCGGTGGCGCCGACAACCGCTACCTTTAGCATGGTTCCGAATTCGTCAAATGTAACTAATAATCGTTGTTCCCACGATATGGAAGCACTAACGCACTTGCGATCTTAGAATTTCTGCAATCCGATACGACAATTCTCTAGTTTTGAAACCCTTGTTTAACAAGTAGTAACCAAATTACTTAACGCACTGGCAAAAAGCTCGGCCAGACAACAAGTAGCCATCTCCCTATTGGTCAATTCAGGACCTGTCGCAATTTATTGCTCATGAATACTATTTAGTCATCTTTGACTAAATAATGGCAAGTTATATATATATCATTAGCTAATTGATACATGTGAATATACAGTCTGTTCATTTCGGGAATGAGGCTAGGATCATAGATATGGCCAGACAAGGGTCTACCATATCAGGCATAGCGCATGAAACAGGCATTCCCTTCTCGACTGTTCGTAGGGCTATATACGCATTTCAAAATATTGGAGTCATAAAAGCTCAAAAGAGGGGCAAGAAGGTATTTGTTAGAGTTACTAGCCAAGAACATCCTATCGTTGATTCCATGGTCAAAGCGGCAAGATGGATCAATACTGTGATATGGGATCCCGATACATTTGTAGCACGTGCATTCGAAAACAATAATGTTGATTATGCCTTTATTGGAACGAGCAAAATCAAATACACCAAGAGGGAATCACGAAACATGGTCCAAATCGCTGTCCCAACAGAACAATACGAAAAAGCAAAAGAAATAATCAAAGAAGCATTCGATGGGATTGGCATCAAGACTACAGAAGATCCCAGTAAAACTATTGGTAATGCCATGTCTATAATCTATGTTAAATGTTTTCCTGTAGATGAAGTGATAGGATATGAGGAGTATACTGCAAAGACCGCAGATTCAAACGAAACTATCAAGATAAAGGTCGCAGATAAGGACACCGAAAAGAGCGCCATGCGAGAGGCAGCCGCAAAAGATACAATGTTCATACCATCAACTTTCACCATGACAGGCAAATTGCGTGCTTGATGAATGCAACAAAGAAGGCGGAAGAAAAGAAACATTGCTAGAGCAGGAGTCCCATCTCAAATCTGGCTGCCAGAAGCGTACCATTTTGCCAGCCTGCTGGGCTCTAATGGTATCAGATATGCCATATTCGGCGCAGGTGCACTTGCTGTTCATAGAGTAATGGTTAGACCCACAATTGATATTGACTTGGTAGTTGACGATTACAAAAAGGCAGTAGCACTACTTCAGGATCAATCGGGAATAATCGACAAAGACCTTAAGAAGGAAAAGGATGGCATTCAGGTTGCAG
>JANWIX010000016.1 GCA_025449675.1 Nitrososphaera sp.
GGCGCCTTCCTTGCCGGCGTCATTATTGCGGGAAGCAAGTTTTCAGAACAGATATCTACAATGATCTCGCCCACAAGGGAGATTTTTACCGCGATTTTCTTTGTGACCATAGGAGCCCTCATGGATCTTTCACTCATATCCGCTTATTGGATTCCCGTCGCAGTAATAACTATCGTAACGGTACTTGGCAAGCTCGGCGGAGTCTACGCGGGCGCGAGACTTTTCGGATTTGACAAGACCTTCGCGCTCGGGATTGGTCTTAGCATGGCTCAGCTGGGTGAGTTCTCATTCATCGTTTTGAAGACAGGTCAGGACCTTGGCGTGATCAGCTATACGCTGTTTCCTATTATAGGGATGGCCGTTGCTCTTACGACCTTCATCGGTCCGATGCTGGTCAAACTTGGCAGCCGAGTCATCGCGGTCTACGAATAGGGTTATACTCCCACTTCTGGGAATGAAGATTGCTTTATGCCGAGCTCGCCCTGCAAGGTCTTTATTTTCTTTGCATACTCTGTCATCCTTGCCCTGTCCTGCTGGACCTTTGCAATCTTGTATCCCTTCCACGCTTTCTTCAAAGCTCCCCACGTCTGGCCCGTTGTAAATTTTCCACGAGCGCTCATGACAAAATCAATAGCGGATTAACTTGGATATAAGATTATTCGGACTTGAGAGAGAAAGAAAAAGAAAAAAGGGTAGAAAGGAGGGGAAAAGCCCCTACATCACGTAAGCCCTTTCTCCGTGCTGCGCGAGATCGAGCCCGACCTCTTCTTCCTTTGGCGTTACCCGTATGCCGCCAGGCCAAACCGCATCCATTATCTTGATAATGATAGCGGTGATGCCGAGAGACCATGCGAGAGCCGCAAATGCGCCAGCTGCGTTATCAATGAACTGCTGCGGGTTGCCGAACGCGAGACCGTCGTCACCCCATGGAGTGAACCTCTTTTCTGCAAAGACTCCTGTCAACAGTGCGCCTGCAAGACCACCGATGCCGTGTACGCCCCATGTATCCAGCGCGTCGTCCCACTTTCTCTTGTTCTTGAAAGCGACTGCTGCATAGCAGACGATCGAAGCGAGTATGCCTATGATGATCGACGACATTGGCGATACGAACCCTGACGCTGGCGTGATGGCCACAAGTCCAGCTACTGCGCCAGAAGCAGCGCCGACAGTAGATGGCCTTCCAGTGTGTCCCCATGATATCAGAGCCCAGGTGACCGCCGCCATTCCTGTTGCGATCTGAGTTGCGACAAATGCGCTTGTAGCGTTGGTGGCCGCCGCGGCAGCTGATCCCGCGTTGAATCCGAACCATCCAGTCCACAGTAGAGCAGCTCCCAAGACAACCAGCGAAACATTGTGTGGTTCCATTGGCACCTTGCCGTATCCCAGCCTGCGGCCCAGCATTAGAGCTATTACGAGACCCGACCAACCAGACGTGATGTGTATAACCGTTCCACCGGCAAAGTCAAGTGCTCCTACACAGCCTCCAAAGCCAGCTGCGCCACCAGGCCCGCCAAAGTTACAGTAACCAGGAGTCAAGCCATAGTTGTCAGCTCCGGTGATCTGCCATGTCCAGTGTGCAGCAAAGTCATACACGAATGTTGCCCAGATCACGATGAATATGAGGAATGCGCTGAACTTCATCCTCTCTGCAACTGAAGCTACGATCAGCGCAGGTGTGATGATGGCGAACATCATTTGGAATACCATGTAAGTCATGTGAGGTATTGTAGGCCCATTGATACCATAGTATGCTGCGGATGGAACGTCATGGAGAACGTTATTCAGTCCAACCCAGTCCAGGGTTCCGATAAAGCCATAGCCCCCTGCGTCAGGACCGAAAGCAAGACTGTATCCCCACAGCGTAAACTGTATGGCAATCACACCAGTGGTTATGAATACCATGTGCATAGTGTTCACAGCGTTCTTTTGTCTTGCTATTCCGCCATAGAACATTGCCAGCCCAGCGGGAGTCATCATGAGCACCAGCGCCGAAGAAGTCAGCATCCATGCATTGTCACCGGCATTTATTTCGGCCGGGACAAGAGCCATGTTACCTTCATCGTCTGCGACCTCGTCTGCTGCATCGATTACTCCATCTTCGTTCTGATCTACCCAGCTGTGATATATCACCGCGGGATCGTCCGCCGTATAGGCAAGCGCTGTCCCAGAAAAACTAGTGGCGACCAGCGCGGCTAATACAGCGGCGAGACCAAACAAGGTGATCTTTCTGTTAAAGAGAGCCTTTACTCTACCGTCTGTCATGGAAGTCAAGGCAAGAAGGTTTGAATAAAAGTATTTAGCTTGTTTTCTGTCAATAATGGTGTATTTTGATTTTCTCGGCACTACAAGTTATTATCAGAAAATATTGATTTTATGATACTTTATTCTTGCATCGGCGATTGCGGATTTCCTGATTGACATAAATATATCAGCGCAGGCTGATTCATACATAAAAGTGGCCGGAAATATCGATTCTTTGGCATCGGAATGGAGTAGCACTGTTGCTAAGAGTATTACCTCATCTGATGATACCGGTCGGCTCGCGGAATATGCCCTTCACATGGCAAGAGTTCTTGCTTACCCTGAACTTGACGTAAGTGCTACTATTGCAAGGTTAGACGCAATGGGAGGAGAGGTCGCAGAAATTTTGAAAAAGAGCGCCAACACAAGACGCCCGACCCAGATAATTGAAAAACTAAACGAGTATCTGTTCAACACGCACAAATTCAAACCCAACACGGACGACTATTACAATCCCCTTAACAGCTATCTGAATATAGTCCTAGAGAGAAAAGTAGGGATTCCCATTACTCTCTGTATCATATACATGAGAATTGCACTCGTCGTGAATTTCAAGATGCATCCTGTTAGTTTCCCCGGCCATTTCCTGTTAAAGCATGTGCTGGAGGACAACAGCGGTGAAATCATAGTGGACCCCTTCAACGGCGGCAGAATCATGGACGACTATTCGCTAAAAGCCCTGCTTGACCAGACATACCCGCGGCAGAACATTCCCCTGACTCACGCCCTCGTCGAGAAATCGACGCCAGCTCAGGTGATAACAAGGATGCTGAACAATCTCAAGGGAAGCTATCACGATTCCCAGGATATTGACAAGTACGCCAAGGCAAACGAAATGGTTCTGGCGATAGACCGGTACAATCCTGACGCCATCAGAGACAAGGGAATAATGTTGCTAGAAGGAGGCGATTCCGAAGAGGCGTTGAAGGTCCTAAACATGTACCTCGAAATCAATCCAGAGGCCCACGATGCAGATGAAATCCTGGAAATTATTCGCCAGCTAAGGTCCGGAAACAAGTAATGCGGATCACGGGCAAGTCAGATGACCGGTATCTTCACGTCGGCTTGATCGTTCTTGGGATAAGTGGCGCTGCGGCAACGTACCTTAACTTTGAGGGAGTGTCGTGTCTCGTGGCTCTCAGCAGGGCCGACGAACAGGTGTTCACCCAACAGTCGTTTGAGGAACTTCAAGAGAAATGTTTCGTGGTCACAAACGCGTATGTGTACTCTCTTTTTGCAGTTGTTGTAGGGCTCGCGCTTATTGTGGTTTGGATCATAAAGAAAAGAAGAAAAGAGCCATGAGTCGCAGAATGGTGCAGAGTGAGTGATGTGCCGCCAGAGAAACCTTCTGAGGATTCGCTTGAAACGGTTGCAGCTGAGGTGGTTGGATGTCCGATGTGCAAACTTGCGAGGACCAGAAGGAACGCCGTCCCCGGAGAAGGTCAGCTTTCGGCAAAGATAATGTTCATAGGCGAGGCTCCGGGCAAGAATGAGGACGAAAAGGGTAGGCCGTTCGTTGGGGCGGCTGGAAGAATCCTAGATGATCTCTTGAAGAAAGCTGGTATCGAAAGATCGCAGGTTTTCATAACCAACGTTGTCAAATGTCGTCCGCCTGACAACAGGGTTCCTGAAGAAGATGAAGTAGCTGCATGTCGCGCGTACCTTGATAGACAGATCGCGCTGATACGGCCAAAGGTCATTTGCGTTCTGGGCCGAACCGCATATTCTTCGTTGCTTGGAGGCGGTTCGATAACCGCCAACAGGGGCAAGATAGTAGAAAAATCAGGTCAGAAATATTTTCTTACGATCCATCCTGCTGCGGCAATTTACAGGAAAAGCCTCACTGCCGTGCTCGAATCAGACCTCAAGCGGCTGGCGCAGGAGGTGAAGGAATCTGAAGGAACCTCGATGGAGGATTATCTGTGAACGACTGTCCGGGTACCGGGTTTTATTCCAGACCCACCGCGGATGTGGCAAGAAGCCTGATCGGGACCATACTGGTGCGAAAGGCCAGGTTGCACGGCAAGACAGTTCGACTCAGCGGAAGGATCATAGAGACAGAAGCCTATGGACACAGCGACGACCCGGCGAGTCATGCTCGGATGGGGCCGACCCCTAGAAACGGTGTGATGTTTGGACATGTTGGAAGGGCATACGTGTACTTTATCTATGGCAACCACTTTTGCGTGAACGTTTCTGCCAGATCTAGAAATGAAAAGGCTGGCGCGGTCCTGATTCGTGCCCTAGAGCCGATCCAAGGAATCAAGATCATGAACAAGTTGCGCGGGGTATCCGATCCCATGTTGGTTGCTTCCGGCCCTGGCAAGCTCACCCAGGCCCTAGACATCACGTCACTTCAAAATGGCATTGACATGACCAGCGCGGCCTCGGAGCTCCACATCGAGCATGGTGTCAGAGCCGGTAACATAATGGCAACTCCAAGAATCGGCATTACCCGATCTGCGGAAAGGTATTGGCGCTTTGTAGATCCAACTAGCAAATATCTTTCGAGAAAACTGCAAATCAAGGTATGATGAGCAGACAGTGAATTAGAGCTCCATTCACAGTTTTTATCCAAAGAATGAAAACGAGCATCATGGAAAAGAACGAACCAGAAACGACTTATGACATCACAATGGAGAGTGGAAACGAGGTGGGCGCAAGGACTGACTTCCTCATCCGGCTATACGCCGCAATTGATTCAAAGGCCAGGCAGCTGGCTCCAGCAGGAATAAGAAACGAGCTTTTGATCTCTCAAGACGGAAACGTCAAAACAACCTTCCATGTCAAGGTGTCGGGCAGGATGGCGCCCTATCTGGTAAACTCGATCCAGCAGAACACAGACCCCAGCTATGGGATTGCCCTCAAATCCTATCTGAATAAACTGCAAGAACAGATAATGTCTCAAATGTTTGCCGGAGTCAAGGACGTCATCAGCTACTAGCCTTACTCTCGAAAGCGGCCTCAATCGACGATTCGTATTCCTTTTCTAATGCATTGAGGAATTTCCTACCCGTTATCTTTTGATTGCCCAGCATGGCCGCAATAGATGCGCCTCCCGCTCCCACCCCCTCCTTGACGAAACCCTCGGCAAAAGCCCTGAGGCCTGGCTTGCTTGATCTATCAAGATGCAGATCGCAGTAGAGTAAGGGTACCTGAGGTGCGATCTCCCTCACAAGGCCCGGCAGGTCGGATGTCCGGTCCCTTGCAATGTATCTTGTTGAACCGACGCAGAGTCTTTTCATCGGGATGCCCTTCATCTTTAGCACCGACAGCGCCACAGCCATTTGGGTACCCCCGGCCAACATGACCTTGCCACCTTCAGACAAGGCACCCTCTGCGACCCCTGCCATCGCAGGCATCATGGGATCGCCGAATAGAGAAATGGCTTCCAGTGGAGATCCGACGTCCCCGGCTTTTACGCCAGCGCGCTTCATCGCTGCGGAAACTACTTTGTTCTTGAGCTCGTGAGGACTGACGGGCATGCTGCTGCCCACCCTGAATTTCGCATTTATGCCAAGAGCGACTAGAACAGCTAGCGCAGTGGTCGTACCGGCCGGGATGCTTTCACCGATGACTACCATGTCGGATAGCTTGGCCAGCTCCTTGCCCAGGACTCGCCCGTGATCCAATGCCTGCTTTACGTCTGACGGCGGCATCGCGTCGCGCAGCTCGATATTTTCGCCGGGTGAGAGGCCCAGCGAAATCAGAGGAATCGAGGGTTTTACTTTGGATCCCGCATCTATAACCAAGGCCGGGATATTTCCGAGCCGAAGCGCTGTTCGCGTGATGAGAGCTGGTGTCGGCTTGCCGTCGGGCGTGGCGGGCACGGAACCAATGCATTTGCAGCGGCCATAATAGAGAAACTCGGCATCAGCGGGTGAAGTATACTGGATCATTTCAGGGGCGGCGCCAGCAATCGTGATGCCTGGAATTTCGCTTGTTGCAGTGTATGAAATAATGCATGTGAAAATCGGATTTTTCGAGGCAAACTGCCGAAGAGTGTCTCTCCCGAGGGAGGAGCTGACCTCGCGGTGCATCTAGTCACCAGCCATGAATCTTAGAAATTCCTGTTCAGATTTTGGTCGCAGCACATGATTTGTCTTTTTTTCCTGCCCTATCGTTGAAGTTTGGGCAGTGCCATAGTCATGACCCGGATACACGGTCAGCTTGTCATCGAGTTTTGCCAGTGCGGAGAGGCTGTGGTACATTTTGGCAGGATCGCTTCCGGGCAGGTCGGTTCTTCCGCAGTTTCCGACAAAAAGCGTGTCGCCGGTGAATATTAGCTGCCCGTCCAGCAACAGACACATGCTGTCCTCTGAATGTCCGGGAGTGTGGAGCACGCTCAGCTTGATGTTTCCGATCTCGATCTTGTCACCATTTGTGACGGAAATATCCTTGGTCAGCTTTGAATTTTCATGCTGTATTATCTTGGCTCCAGTCACTTCAGAGACCTGCTCATTCCCGAGCACGTGATCAAAGTGGGTATGCGTGTTGATTACGTACTTTGTCTTCCAGCCATTTCTTTTCAAAGGTCCAAAGACCGTGTCGAGATCCCATGAGGGATCGATTACTGCGGCCTGCTCGCTTTCCTCGTCAGCGATGATGTATGTAAAGTTGGCCATTTGACCGACCAAAAGCTGGACTACTCGCGGTGTCATACTACGTCTTTCTCGGCCTCCGGAGGTATGCCTATCCATTCAACGTGGACTGGCCCCGTGTATTTTCTGCCCTTAGCGAGGCCAACTTTCAGCCGGTGAAAAGTAATGGTGACATCTGCTTTTACGCATTTTTCGTGTATCTTAGCATTATTCGGATCAAAACCCGAAGGGACATCAATTGCGACAACATAAGCCCTCGCATTACTGTTTATTGCATCTATGGCAGAAGAGTGCGGTTCTCGTATGTCGCCCTTAATACCTGTGCCAAAAATTCCGTCCAGAATAATGTTGGCACCTCGAATCCGCTTCAGCGTATCAGCTGTTAGCTCCTTGCCGAAAATGATCTCGATCGAGTCCATTTTCTCTATTATCCCCCAGTTGAGACGGGCTTCCTCACTTTTCAGATCAGACGGACTGCCTAGTAGCAGTACCAGGATTTCTGGTCCGTATCCTGCAAGGTGTCGCGATGCCACGAATCCGTCGCCGCCATTGTTGCCTGTGCCGCAGACCGCAACGATCTTTTTGTTCTTCAAATTTCCTTTGAACCTACCGACGACAAAATCAGCAAGTCCGTGGCCGGCGTTTTCCATCATCAGAAAGCGACGCATACCTAAATTGTGGCCGTTTTCTTCTATCCTGTACATCTGATCTGAGCTGATGGCTTTTTTCATTATTTATCGCTGCAGCTGACAGTCGCACCAGCCAACATAAAAACCATGTAACAAAATGCCGTGTCCGCATCGAGTGCAGATTCATTTGCAATAGGCCCATCCTATCGCGCGGTTATTGTTTTGAGGAATCTGCGAATCGTCTAAATTCCTCGCTGAGATCAGCCACTTCGCCAAGCGTCAAGTCGGACCGATCTTGACGAATCCAAACTATGTGCCCGTCATTGTCTATTTCTACTGCCCCGGTCCTCTGAAGATAGCGCAGCGCGAAGGTAACCTGCATCGGAGTAAGCGCGGGGACCATTCCTTTCAAGTCCTTCAATCTTGGATAGCCCCCATGGCTCTTGATCGCATTGAACAACATATCGATCTCTTCTTTCGATACATCGTTTGCAGGCCGCTGCTTATTGATACGCCGCTTTTTCGCTCTGATATGCATAATTCCTGCGATTTACTCTAAAACCTTTCTTACAGGTTTCTTGTCCCTACGCCTGCGCCGCTAGTTTTGGATGGGAAAAGCAAGCGTCGACTTTTCCAAGTTCAGGACGGGAACGTATAGTGATTGGGCATCAGAGCCAATCCCCTCGACGAAGGTAAAGTCTCCCGAAAGCCTCTTTAGCTGTATGAATTTCCTTGCTGGCTTTTCGTTCTGAACCACGTAATGAATCGTCAATCCGCCTACTGTTCCTGTCTGGAGAAAAAGGACGTGCTTGCCATTGTAATTTATGTAGTATAGCATGGGCATGACTCCCAGCATCGACTGGGCAGAGTAGATTATTACTTTGAGCATGTCTTCCAGGTTCTGGTACTTTAGATATACAGTTTCAGTTTGCATGTCTCACTTATTTGTCGTGTGGGATATTTGTTCTTTAGGAGAATCGCTCACGTTAGGATGATTGAATTCTCCTCAGTGCCTCTTCCACGTACGACTCGTTGTTATCGTAGCCGATAAAGTGCCTTCCCGCCTTTTTGGCTGCTACGCACGTCGAGCCGATTCCACAGAACGGGTCAAGGACAACGTCGCCTTCAAAGCTGTAAAGCTGGATGCATCGGTGGGGCAGCTCTACGGGAAATGGCGCGGGGTGTCCCGCCCTCTTCGCCGATTCAGCAGGAAATTCCCAGACGCTTTTAGTGTACGTTAGGAATTCATCCTTGGTTATTGTGTTGGTGGCCTTTCCACCGCGAGCATAGGATCCCTTTGAAAAAACCAGTATGTATTCGTGGATGTCCCTTAGTGACGGATTCGTTGCAGATTTCCAGCTGCCCCAAGCCGTTGAAGTGCCTGCGCTTGACCCCTTGTTCCAGATGATCTCACCCCTCATCAAGAAACCCATGCCAAGCATCTCTTCGATAATGTAGTGATGGAGAGGGATGTACGGCTTGCGGCCAAGGTTGGCTACATTGACGCACGCCCTTCCGCCTGGCACCAATACCCTAAATACCTCCGACAGGACTTTTTTCAAAAGCTGTCTGTACTCATCTAATGTCAGGTCCTTATCGTACGTCTTGCCGACATTGTAGGGAGGAGAGGTAACCGCTAGATGAATGCATGAATCTGGGATCTCGTCCATCTTCTCGCTGCTTTTGCAGAATATCCTGTCAAGGCACCCAGCAGGCACCGTTTGTTCCGGCGCCTGTTCCGCAGCAGGATCGCTGGATTGATTCGCATACAGCCTGCGACGATAGAATTTTGAAGAATCGTGGCCTTCCCTTTTTGAAACTCCGAAACTGCTTGTCTCGGTGGACTCTCTTTTCCGAGCGCTGACCACATTCAAGCGAACAGATGCGCGGATAATAATCTTGTTCTATCCTTCAATTCTGCATGGGAAAACAATCAGAAAATCTCTTTGTTCGCGGATCTGCTATTGGCTGAAAGATGCATTGCACGCGCGATAATGCGGTAAGGCCAGGGTCCGGTGAAGGATCGTGGATTCACCGAAGAGAACGAATAGCGGCATGTTCATATCTCATTGCTGGCGCATATCTCGCATGACAAGTTCTTTTCAGCTTCCCACTCTAGATGAATTGCAGAGCGCTGGCAGTCAAGAACGGATGAATGTCTTTAGGAGGTTCTTTGCTTCGAGCCGCTACAATCGGCTACTCATACAGCAAATACTAGTCAGGTCGGCGACTGACAAATCACTAGTTTCAAAAGTGGTTCAGCTTGAAAGGGACCACAACGAGGTCTTTGGACAGATGATCGTCAAGGTAAAGCAGTATGGCTTCCTCGAAGAATTTCTTGCGGCTGTAAAAGAAGAAGATGACGCGCTACAAAAGATAATTGAGGCGTACGACAAAAGAATGAACGGGCGAACCTAGCGACACATTACCCTAAGAAATGACGTTCCGTCGCGATCAGTGGAACTAGATCGCAGCTGCATTGTGCCGCAAAGATATAAGAACAGGCAGGGTATTCTCTCTTGCGCTTGGCTCCAAGGAAATTTCAGTGTACTTGCGGGAAAACCATAGAGTATATTGATCGGGTGGTTGGAGGTAATAATGCCCAGACCAGCGTCCTCCTTTGTGCCAAATGCCAGAAAGAACACGAAATCACGTTCCTCGGTTTCTTGAGCGAGATAAAGGGCGCGACTATCAAAAGATAGATCGCGCAACTCTGACAGCCAAGTCGTCGTAGATACTAGAATTGAAGCCTGCAGCTTGATGAAGGGTTACACGCTTGATTGCGCGGATGTGTCCAAGCGCCTAACGCAGTAGCTGCTTGAACTACCTTCTTCGAGATTTGCTCTTTCTCGCTTTCTTCCTGCTCGCTCTTCTCTTGGTGCCGGCAGAGTTCGTCTTTACCCGGGCGACCTGCTTTTGGAGCACTTTGATCTGAACCTGCAGCTGCCTGACCTGTTGTCCAACCGATCTGTTTTGCCCTGATAGTTTCTTGTCCAGTCCCCTGAATTGAACGGCAAGCTGACCCAGCAGCTTGGTGACATTCTCTATTTGCTTTGACTGTCTTTTTACGCGGCTCAACGTGAGAGCAGTCATCGCTTCCTGATTTGATACTGTTGTCGGTGTTTCAGTGGTTGTCGGTTCTATGATCACAGCTTCTTGAGGTGATTCAATCGACTGCATTTCCATCGCGCTTTCGACCAATGTCGAATTGTCTACTTCAGACATTATCTCAATGCGCAGCCAAGTGCCTAATCTTATTATTGATTTGAAAAATCTGACAAAGTGATCTATTAGTTGTGCTTTGAACCGCGCCGGCTAATTCCCCGGCAACGCTCTTGTCAAGTGACCGGGCATTCGGTGCGGCGCTATTGCTGCGAAGGTGGAGAACTTTCCGTCGCACCGCCTTCTTCCAGAGGAGAAGGATACGGTATTATCTCTCCGGTGGTCCCTATTTTCAATTGGCCTATTTCGTCCATGTCAGACAGGTCGTTCATCTTTATCAGATTATTGAGTGTCACTGTGTACAGCACATCTTCGATATAGAACGACCGGCTTCCCTGCACTCCGTAACCGTAATAGTAGTCGTTCACGTCGTTGAAGTGCTCGACCTGTCCCTTCAGCTTAAAGCCCGAGTCCGGATCCACTCCGAATACATAGAACCCGCGCCACACTTTTGGTTGGATGTACTTCCCATCAGTGTACATTGGCTCGGCATAGTCCGGCACGATGGAAACTGGGATGGAGAGTACGTCCTTGCTCCTGTCGAAGAGAAGAGCCTTGTGATCGTATAGCACCTCGGAATCGGTGCCACTCCCCCCTATCTCAAATTCATCCACCAGCCCGGGCTTTTGCACATCAGAAACATCAAAGAGGGCCAGCTTGACTCCAAGTATATCCACGCCTCCATATTGGTTCTCTTTGGTTTCCTTGCCTATTCCGATTACGTGATCGCTGTCGTATGGATGAAGGTAATTCGAATAGCCGGGCAGCTTTAGCTCGCCCAGGACTTTTGGATCGTCTTCTGAAAGGTCAATGACGAAGAACGGGTCTATGCGCTCAAAAGTCACCAGGTACAGCCTGTCGCCCATAAAGCGCGCAGAATAGATAGATTCGCCCTTGGCTATCTCTTCGAGCTCGCCCACAATCTTCATGCCTTCGTCGAGGACGTAGACGTTGTTATGGAGAACCGAGCCTCCAGAGGGAGTCCAGTACTCGGAAGTAGTTGCAACACGGAACCTATTTCCGTCCTCATCCATCGAGAACTGGTTCAGCAGTCTACCGGGCACCTCTCCACGCGATTCATAGTTAATCGAGCCGTTGGAGCTGATCTCTATTTTGTGTATCACCGTCTTTTGTGTTTCCTGCTGGATGCGAGCATCGTATTCTTGCAGCGATTCTTGTATTCTGGAGAATAGCGCGCTCTTTTCGCCTTCGGACATCCTGTTGTAGGTGTCCTGCAATAATTCTGAAACCTTGTCCCACTTTTCCGATGGGCTTAGCGAGCTGTCGCCTTCGATTTCTTTTATCTCTCGCTGCACTGACTGGGGCAATTCCGGAACGATAACGTCAAAGAACCTGTCTCTGGTGTTGGTCTCATAGTAGTAGTAATAGGGCATATTCTTTTGATACGCGATGTAGATGTTGTTTTCTGATACGTAGAGAGTCGCACCCGGGTTCATCATAAAGCTCTTGGACTCTAGCGCGTCGTCATCGTCGGCATTGGCCAAGTCTATGGATGTTACTGTGTTGAAGGCATAATACAGCTCAGGGTTGTCGAAGTAGTAGACTTCTGGCGCGATTATCAGACGCGATGACTCCATCACACTTGGCATGACCGGATGGCCGTAGTCATATAGGTCGCTTGCCGTAATCAAGTAGACGTTATCGCCAATCATTCTTGCATTGTTGTAGTTGCCGCTAACCTCAAAGTCCTTTACTATTTCGGGCTTTTCCCTGTCAGATACGTCCATGATCAGAGCGTGAGTCTTTGGCGAATAGACCTGCTGGGGGGCAAAGTCGTATTCCTGTATGACAAAGTCGTTGCCGTACTCCTGATAGAATATGACAAGGGTGTTGTTGTTAAGGAACATGTTCTGCAGGTATTGGCCCTGCTGGATATCCAGTGCTATCTTTACGGCGATATCGGCATTCTCTGGCGGATAGGCATCGACTATGGTAAGCCTGTCACCTGAAAGGATGTACACGTATTTCCCATCGTTCTTTAGAAAGTCAGGCTCATCCACTCCCTCGACCTGGACATTGGTAGTAGAGTGTGAAGAACCAGAAGTCGTGCGAGTAGGATCATCCCCAGCGTCAGACAGCGGAGCACCTTGGCTGCTTTGCGGCGCAGGAGCGGCAGTAAAGTCCCCATCTGTTATTGTTACCTCGAGATTACCACCACCAAATCTTGTCTCCTCGCCAAGTAGACCCTTGATCTGACCACGATTCTGTTCGAGCCCCAGCAAGAAGACTCTGAGTTCCTCAGCAGAAGTGAACTTCTTTAATTCCTGAGTCGCGGCAAGAGCGAATGGAGTCGGCAGCGTACCGTTCTCGAATATTCCGGGACCTCCCAGTTCCGATGCTGGGTCCCTGGGCAAATTGTTACCAAGAGAACCCAACGCAAATACGAAACCTATAGCGGCCGCTATTCCAATACCTGCCATTCCAAACATCGAATTTCTTGCCATCTTCACCATGCAACCTTTTGTTGCCATTAGTAACGAGGGATTACATCTTAACACTATAGTTTAGAACGGTCGTTTGGTCGCGTTCTAAGGGTGAGGACACCGTTCCAGGCGGGGAGCCATACCGAAGGGCATGGCACCCAGTGGTCCTAGGCACACCTATGCAAAACTTGCAACTAATCTGGAATATTCTACGTATTCGGGCCACAAATCACACGAATTTTACTGTTTGACGCTTAAAAGCGCTTCCCGCAATACGCTGCAAGTCGAAATCGAGCATGTTCTGAAACGGCGAACGGTCATTATTCGCTGTTCTGAAACCTAGGCTTACCTATGTCAATGGACTAACTAATTACGAAAATGTCTGAACAAACGACAAACAACAGACGCAAACTTGCGCTGGTTGCAGGACTTCTTGCAATCGCCCTCGTGGGCGCGACCATAACCGGCGGCCAGATGTTAAGCGCCGCCGCACAACAGAACCCGGACGATCCGATGCCAGTGGACCTTGAGTGTGAAACCGGCGCCGAAGTCTGCGAGCAAGAGATTGAGGATGCAGTAAAGTCGGTAGTGAGCACATCTGGAACGGCAACAGTCAAGGTTGATCCAGACAAAGTCACAGTGACCATCGGTGTCGATACCAATGGTGTAACTGCAGCGGAAGCAGCAAGCAAGAATGCAGAACTCATGGCCAAGGTAATAGCAGCATTGAAGGCACTTGGGATCACGGATGATCAGATAAGTACCAACTGGTACAGTGTGTACCCAACGTATGACTACAGGTCTCCACCGTGCATAGAAATCTACCCACAGCCTATAGACTGCGCTCCAAAGAACGAGATTACCGGATACACAGCATCCAACAGCCTTAGCGTAACGCTGGATGCAGATGAAGACGTGGGCAAGGTCATCGACGCTGCAGTAGCAGCCGGAGCCAACAACGTGAGCGGCGCGTACTTCTTTGTGTCAGACGAGAGACAGCAAGAGATCCGCGACAGCCTCATAGAGAAGGCGATAACCAATGCGAGAAGCCGTGCAGACAAGGCAGCAGATGCAGTCGACATGAACGTTACGGGAGTAAAGTCGATTAACCTGAACGACGTGTTCTTCCCTGTATTCTACAAGGACTTTGCAGCGGAAGCAAGTGGCGCATCGACACCTATCCTGCCAGGCCAACAGCAGATCTCAATGACCGTGCAGGTCACCTTCTTCATGAGCTAGCTCTCGGTTAGCTCTCCTCACTCTTTTTATTTTATCGACTTGTAAATAGCCAGTCGTTTTCTCAGTAGCACGTTCTCCTCGACTTTTGCATGCAGCTGTTTCTCTAGGCGAGATACTTCCTCTATCAATTCTGTCTTGGTTTTGGCCCAGTATTTCGATTCCGACAGAGTCATGCCCTGCATGTAGTAAAAGTCCAGATAAAACCTCGACAGTTGCCAAATTTACTAGTTACTCTACTTTAGCTGATAGGAATGAAGTCATGCTCCATAATTCTTAATTGCGATAGCGCTGAATGCTCCATTGTGGGAGTCCTGACTTGGATCATCATTGGAGTTGTGATTCTGGCGATTATCGGGCTTGGATGGCAGACGTTCTTTTCCGGGCTCTGGCAGGGTGCGCAGAAGGTGGGCGAAAACCCAATAGTGCAAAACCTCACGGGTGAGGCCAAGGATGAGGCAAAAGACGCGATCGGCAATCCTGATAAATAATCGGGTATAGCACTGATCATAAGGTTGATCGAAGTCTACTTTGATGGGCTCTGCCAGCCGGTTAATCCCGGAGGGATCGCGTGTTATGCGTTCGTGGTAAAAAACCAGGGCAAGACTATTCACAACAGCTACGGAATTGCCGGTGAACCATTTTCCAAGGATTCAACGAATAATGTCGCAGAGTACACTGCCCTTATCAAGGCACTGGAGTGGCTGGCTGCCAGCGAATTTGATTCCGATGCCGTAAGGGTCATCGGGGACTCCAAACTGGTCATCAGCCAGCTTGGCGGCCAGTACAAAGTAAGATCCAAACGTATCCTACCGCTTTATCGCAGGGCGCGAGAGCTGAAAGAGTCCTTCAAGAATCTCAAGTTCCTGCTTGTTCCTAGGGAAGAAAATAAAGAAGCAGATGGACTGACCAATCGGGCATACAGAGAAGCCCTTGAGGACAATCCTTCTTTCAGGAAAAGGATCTAGGCCGCTTCATTTCCTGCAAGCTCTGCGCTTCCAAAGAGCACCGAGAACTGCTTGCACCATACAAGGACTGTATCGTATTTAGAAAGGTCAGTACCCTCTGGAATGTCGTAATTCTGGTTGCCGATGTTTCCTTTTAGCCGTCCCAGGTCGACAAAGTCAGTAGCCTCTTTGTCAACCGAAAGGTACACGTAAAGGTCAGGCCCATTGGTGGACCTAAAGTCTTCTAGGCGAAGGACACTGCTCCCATCAATCGGGATGACTTTGGCAAGGCCACTGGCATCGTGTATTCCATCACCGACGCCGACAAACTTGCCGGATATTTCCTTATCAGCCATCGCAGGCTCGTCTTCTGTCATAGAGTCTCCTTTGTCGATCATGCCTCCATCCTGATCTTCCATCGAGCCAGGTTGATCGTCACCAGTCTCGGTTACCGGTACGGGCTCGTTTATGGTGGTGTTTATGAAAAGTGGCGAGGCAGCGTATACAATGGCGGGTACCGCAACAGCGGCAACAATTATTGCGACTACAACGCTTTTCTTCATAGCAAGCAGGTTGCTGTCCGCTTTAAAAGTAATTTCTCCAGATCATGTCCAAATCTCTTCCAATTGGCTCATATCGAGTCGTTCATCGTGACGAATCGGCTTCGGTGCTTTTCAATCAGCGGAATCATCCGATCGATGATGAGCGCATCAAAGTTTCGCTCTTCGACATCGATCGTGACAAGCAGGTAATGGTTCTCGTTTATCGGGATGGTGGCGCGGTGCAATTTTTCATACCTCCCAAATGCATAGCGCATCTTGCCTATTTTTGAGTCATATCGGCCTCTGGTTTTTTGTCTGGCTATTGCACTGGCCGCATACTCTTCATTCTCCTCTTCTGTCAAGAGGAGCTTCATTCCTTCTCTTGTGTGCTGGGCAATAATTATGCCGTTCTTGTTTACGACTCCTGCCCACCTTACAGACTTTGCCGTCGCTAGAACATACAAGCAGAATTGATGCAGGAATTCATAGTCTATGCCCAATCGGTCGCTTTTCACGATGGCTACCATGCTTTAATTAATAAAAGATTCTATCCTGTTTATTAGCAAGCAAGCCCCACCTATAGCCAAGCAATGTCCGAATACGAATCAGGGACCTTCCGATGCCTCGACTGTGCCAGGGAATTCCTAACAAAGGAAGAGGCAGAGAAGCACCACAGGGAATATCACAAGGACGTAATAGTTGGGGAATAACTAGCGACTCTTCTTCAAAAATGACTGACGGGTCAGTTATCTTTATTAGCCTGTTGGAGATAGGGCTAATACGGAGTAATGCCAAAGGTTAACCTCGAGTACAAGTCAGGGGTCAGGGACAAAATAATCCAGGCTGCCATCATCAGCTTTGCGCAGACGGGCTTTGACAGGACCAAGATGGAGGATATTGCGAAAAGATTGGATCTGAGCAAGGGCACCATCTATCTTTACTTTGACAGCAAGGAGGACCTTTTTCTGGCAATTTGTGAATATTATCTGAAGGTCATGAAAGACCGGCAGGACTCTACGGTTTTCGCACGGAGGGAGGACCTTTTCGTTGACGCTGAACGCTTTTACGAAGAATTCCAGAAACTCGAACAGGGCAATGACAAGGTCATGCTAGAGATGGTTGTCGAGTCCACCCGCAATCCCAGGCTGCGCAAGGGGATGTATGAACACAGGCTAAAAGTCTACGATGCAGTGGTGGACCACCTGAGCCGACAGATAGAAAGTGGCTTTGTTAGTCCAGATGTGGATGCGAAGGGTCTGGCTTCGGCTTTCGTAGCGCTCTACGACGGGCTGACAGTAAGCAAGATGCTGGGGGTAAGTGAGAGAAACAACAAGGAGGCGTGGGTGGCCATGGTAAGGGCGGTGATGGCAGGGATAGGCAAAGACTAGTCGCTGACTACAACCTTTAGCATCCTTGCCTCCTCGGAATTCACCGGCGCATCACTCGAATCTGTCCTTAGTCCTGCAATCTTGTCCACCGCCTCCATACCGGAAGTAACCTTGCCAAATACTGTGTATTGGCCGTCCAAAAAATTCGCGTCTTTAAGCACTATAAAGAATTGCGATCCCGCACTATTCGGATCCTGAGACCGTGCCATTGACAATGCACCTCTTGTATGCTTGTTCTTGTTGAACTCTGAACTGACGGTCCAGCCAGGGCCACCAGTTCCCCATAGGCTTCTGTTTGACTCGCTCTTGGTATTCGGATCGCCTCCCTGTATTACAAAGCCGGGCACAATTCGGTGGAACACAAGCCCATCATAAAATCCCGTCTTTGCAAGTTTCCCAAAGTTCTCTACCGTTTTTGGAGCAGCGTCGGAAAAAAACTCTAGACCGATTTCACCAAAGTTAGTCGTTATTTTTCCAGAAGTAGCCATTGTAGAAAAGGCTTGGACGGGGATATTTGAATCAAGCAGTCGCGGCCGGGAAAATTGAAAGCTGCTCTGATCAAGCGTTAAGGTAGAGTGTCGACTTTATCGCGCTGTAAAGTGTCACGTACTGCATGCCTAGCTCTGTGGTCCTGTATGAGGGATGGCCAATGGCATTATTTTCTGCAAGAAGCTTCTTTGCAGTCAATAGATCAATGTACTTCCTGAACTGGGAAGTTGTAAGGTTGGCTTTTTCCAAGAGCCTCGTCTTGCCAATGCCTCCGTTCGCAGCTTCCAGAATTGTAGAAATAATATCAAGGCTACTGCGTTTCTTCACAATGTTGATAGACAGCATCATGTATGATAAAAATAGTTCTGAAGTATGAGGAATCCTACGCGCCAGAATTGGATCGTATTTTCATTTGTCCTATGGGGGAATCTTCAAAACAAGCGATCACGAACTTGATGGGAATCAGCTGGTAGGACGGCATATCAGTATCTGCACAGTTGGATGGAAACGCTTTTCTGATGCAACATCGGAAAATGCGAGGTCCGAGTCCAGCGAAAGTTCCTTTGTTGGGATAATGGTGGGCAGGTCGATAATTGCTGTCAGAGCTAGGACAAAGCGTCCTGAGGTGCTGGTAGCATAACTACCCAACCTGTCATCCAAACATGGATAACTATTCCAGAGTCAAATCACCAAGCGGACAACCAGCTCATATTCGCATCTACGATCATTCCACTATGGCCGTACAGTTCAGAAAGAGAAAAGGTCTTGGCAGCGTAATTACGACCCTCATAATCCTGATTGCATCAGTAGTGCTGGCAGCGGGAGTAATTTTCTTTGGAGGATCGTTGTTCCAAAACAACACAGAAAACGAAGCAATACAAGTCTCCAACACGCACATTTGGGTATCGCCTAATGGCACGTCGTCCGTAGCTGGATTTGTTGTTCAGAATACTGGCGGAAAGGCAGTTGCGGTCCAAAAGATAACCATCAGAGGTCAGTCGATTCCTTTAGCTTCCTGGTACTACAATAACACCTCAACAGTTGCTACTGCAGCCAATATCCAAGCTGACCTAAAATTCGATGACAGCCTTGGGACTATCGATGTTAGAGCATCAACCGCGGGAGAGGAGCAATTCACCCAGGCAACCGGCCCTATATCACTATTGCAGGGTCAGGCTGTGTTCATATACCTGGCCAAGCCAGCAGGGATCAACGCCATCGACAGCGGTCTAGCTTACACTATGAACGTACAGGCAGGCAAGGCTAGCGCGGCAGTCGCGTCGGTAAACGTGGGCGCATCATAAGACGACAGGAACCTGTGGGTTCTTGACGCTACAGGCGCCCATCTTTTTTTCAATTCGAAATCACAGTCTGTGCAGACCGCGCCCGTAACTTTGTTCTAGTACTGAGCACCGCTATTTTTTAATCATATGACATTCAATTGATCAAAAATGGCAGACTATGCCCGTTTTCATGATAAAATGCAATTTCACATGCGATTTACTATCTGCAATGAATGTTACTGGTGCGCCACAGTTATCAAGGAAAATTCTTCGCATATCTGTCCAACGTGCAGATCGGAGCTAAATTCTCTTCCCTTACAATCCAAAGGGACGCTTAAGGAGTCCATGACGGCATGAACATCGAGGAGGAAGCGAGTACCATTGTCGAGGCAAGAACCTGTGGCGAGAAGAACAGGAGGGTGGCATACAAGTTCATGGATGCCTTTCATACTCTCTGTCTTGACAAGAAAGACATCGTATTGGCAGAGATCAATGCATGCGAAGTCCTGCTCAGGGCTTGCAACGACCGAGGAGACCGGAACGCGATCGAAAAAGAGATTTCAGAATTGAAACTGGTCCTTGACCTGATGTCATAAGACTACAGGAAATAGTCCTTGTTGTCCATGATGTAGGGGAAGACCTTTTTGTTTATGATAGAGTCGGCCTCGGCATCCACGTCAAATGAAAGCAAGAGAAGGAACTTGTTCTTGCCGCTTGACTTGATCGGAACGGTGGCTCGCACGAGTCTTGAGTAGCGGCTTATTGAAAACTGCAACTCCCCTATCTTTGTTTCAAAAGCCTCCCTTGTGGCGGCGCGGATTGCTGCCTGTACCGAATAGCGCGCAGTTTCATCTTGGGTCATCAATGGAACCAGATCCTTTCTGTATGAGGTGGCCACAAGATGGCCCAGGTGGTTCGAGATCGCGGCAAAGCGAATAAAGTGATCTTTGCCGAGCACTCCCCGACAAAAGGTCTCGAAGAAGTCGTCCCTGTCTCCCATTTCGCCGATACCAGGTTCTCGGCGACTGTCTATAAAAGGTAGTGTCTTAAGACAGCAGCCATATTGACTAATGATAGTTCGCTGATCGTCTAAGCACACATGTCGTTGAACGGCCGGTCCGCTCTACATTCCCATACCGGACATGCCTTCGTCAGTCATCGGGACTTCTGTCGGATCTTTGGAATCCATTTTTTCAGATCCTGGTGATGATTGGTCGCTGAGTGGAGGCTCTTGTACGTTACTTTCCATCGGCATCGAATCGGTCATGGACGCCATTTGATTCCCTGTCACATTTGCCAGACCGACCATGACGGCCACGCCTGTAACCATTAGGGCGATGCCGGCTATTCTGGCTGCCCATATCCCCCTTGACCAAATTTTCTCCACAAAGATTACCCCCGCAAACAGTGCCATCCATAGGATGTCCATCCATCCAAGCGCTACCATTATCAGAAAGTATGGCCAGCAGCAGCCAAGGCAGTACAGACCGTGGTAAGTTCCCATTGACAGCGCGCCGCTAGTTCCCTTTTTCCAGTGCCTCATGAAAAAACTCATGGGTGATTCGCAATACCCAAGGCATTTCGACTTGAGCGGGCTGAATTGATAGGCCCCGGCGGCCATCAGGATCGAACCTAGAAAGATGCCAAAAGAGGTGGTATTCAGCATTCCAGCAAGGGCGGCTGCCGGAAGAGACCAAGCCAACAAAAGCGCGATGCCAGTGAGCGACCAGACGGCTAGATAGGATCCTATGAAAAGTGTCATTTTCACGCCAAGATTTGGACTTCCTGTCTGCTCTACAACAATGCTTTGCGACTCACCTCTGACCTTTGAGAGGCGGTTATAGAGCAAGACCATCGGCGAAATCGCGGGAAGCATCATGGCTGCCATACCCGCGGTCCAGACTGCGACAAAAATGGCTACCTTTATCGCGTTGTCAGGCTCGGTCATGGCAGACATCATTTCCGTTTGGAATACTTGCGAGGCTATCCAGCCAAGACCCGAAGTTCCAACAAGCGCGATAACTAGCAGCTTTTCCAATCGCCCTATCATGTGCTATCCTTTGCTTGCTGAACTCCTTAACGGTGTGAAAAATACTTTGTGCTCTCACAGGCGGATTGTGATGGTGAAGATTCTTCTCATTGTGCGTCTATATTGTTAATCCAGAGTGTTTATAGCTTCACCATCAGGTGGCAATTCTAGATGTCATCATCCAGCACGAGTATGACTATCGAAGAAATAGACCGGCTCTTTTACTGCACCGAATGCAAAGTCGTGTTTCTTTTCAGTTCAGACGCAATCGACCACGAAACAGCATCGGGGCATCCAAGAATGCAAGAAATGGCCTTTGAAGAATAGGAAACTCCCTCCAGAAACGGTTCTAAGTCGAGTTGTAGTGCGGAATATCTGCCCGTGCTTCTGATAGGATTTCTTGAGAGTACTGCGAACTCCCAGCGATGACTTGTGGATTAGAATAGTCCGGAGAAGAACCTCAGGATCCAGCCGCCAGAAATAAGATCTGAGCCAACGAATAGCCCTATTGCCCCGAGAAACGTAAGTACCCAGATAACCTTGTTCCATGCAAAAATCTTGGAACCATCCAGTCCCATGAACGGTATGAGGTTGAAAAACGCGACCCAGCCGTTGAAATTTGCCCCCACAGCGAGGATCTGTGAAGGAAAATCGGTTGCCAAAGATTCGCCGATCAAGTATGCTATGATAAAGCCAGAGCCCATGGCCAGGTTCGTCAAGGGACCAATCCATGACACTTTGCCGTGCCTAGCTTCGCTGAGGCTTCCACTTACAAAGACTGCACCGGGGGCAATGAACTTGAAAGGCAGAAAAATGGATATTGCAGTCATGGCCGCCCCATAGAAAATCACGCGGAATTCCGCCCAGGCGCGGTAAATCTGCGCCAGGAACTTGTGTCCTAATTCGTGGACCATGAATGCGCTGATAAAGATAGCGAGAAAATCCCACCTCACGCGATATTCGTTAATCGACAACCCAACTGCCGTGACAAGTGCCGTCCCCAACATAAGGTGAGCAAGCTCTGTCTTTGAGAATCGGAGAATCAGCGCGTTTCTGACCGACGATACTACCCTTTCCTGCGGCGAGCCCGCCTTGCCCTGAACCCGTTCTATGAATTCGCGATCTCTGGCTGGCCTCTCCAAGAAATCCTGCAGTAGAGCGCATTGGTGGTTGGGTGGAAGCCTGTGTACAGAGCAGAAAGCCCCGCTGCAGTACCTGCACTTGAATGGAATCATCTCTTCAGCGCCGCAGGCATCGCATTTCACAGTATAGCATTAGCTATTTCTTTATAATAATTCATTGCCCCGTTTCCTGTGTATCAAAAAGATCCCAAATACTCCCAAGATTCCCCCGATTACGGCCAGAGGCACAAGAGAGGGTAGGATTACATCAAAGCCGAGGGCAAGCATGATCAGCTGGAAGACCACCGTCAGCAGTATCGAAAAGGAGGCTATGGTTGAAGTCATCGAAGCGCCTATCCTTGTCAGCCCGACGACATAGGTCAGGCCAGCGAGTAACGGCAGAATGGAAAAAGCAACCAGGATCGCCCAGTCAGGTCCGGATACTTCTGGGCCTCCAACCCACAGCAATGCGCTGAGTATTATTCCCGAAATAAGAAGGGAAGAGCTCGTGATCTGGAGAGCTGAATGTGCCTTTGTCATCTTTGTGATCAGGATGATGCCAGCGGCAAATGATGCAGCAGAAATGACCGCTTCGATGTCTCCCCAAGTTACGATGAGTTCGGAATTGCCTGCGCTCAAGACGGTGACAAAGAATCCAGCTAGCGCTATGAGCGCGCCCTTGGACTTGATGCTGCTCAACTTTTCTTTGAGGATTGTTCTTGCGAGTATGAGAATTATCACAGTTTCGAGCGGCCCTGCCAGCAAGCCCTCCTTCGACGCCCCGATGTTGGTGACTGAATCGTACCATGTGAAAACGCCAAGAGCAACTAGCGCGGAGGCTGGCAGCAGGTACTTCCATGACCTGAAAACAGAGACTGCCTGTCGGCCGTCCCGCGCTACTGTAATGGCAAACAGTGCGATTCCCGCAATCAGAATGCCATTTCCCGCGACAACCAGCGGAGCCAGTCGCAGCTGTGTCGTTAGGATTTCAATAGCTACCGATTCGGCAGAAAGGAGCGCTGCATGAAGAAACACGACCCATGATAGCCGAATCAACTATCTAGTCTCACCCGCATTTTGTTGCCTAGTTCGCTATCACAGATAGCATTGTTATGTCTTACTGGTTTCTGCGCCGGCATTATTGCTCGTTTTTTTCAGTAGCCAGAGATACTTACCGCCGACTCTACAAAGGCTATTAATCGCGCCGTGGTTTGCAGAAACGTCAGAGACGTTGCTTGAGAATGAAGCGTACATGAAGGAAGGCGCTGTAGAAGCGCTGGAAAAAGCATTGATCTTTACTATTGATGCATACTCACACTCAGGGCTCGTCAGCGACAACGAGATAATCCAGAAACTCCAGGACACACTCCGTCATTTTAAGAGGAGGTCCATCTCTGTTTCGGGGTCCGAATCCGAGGGCATCGAAGCGTACGTCCTTGTCAACTGTGACCTTGGGCTTGAAGAAGCAATCATCAAGGAGCTGCTCCTCATACCTGAAGTCACTGAAGTAAAGGGCGTTTTTGGTGTATATGATTTCATAGTAAAGATAAACACGGATTCCGAAGATGACGTCAAGCGGGTGATTGCGAGAATCCGCTCTATGTCCGTAATAAAATCCAGTCTCACCATGATGGTCATAGAAGCTCAGGCCGGCAGAACGATCGACGAATGAATTTGGTAAATTAAAATCGCTTAAAGTCATTGGCGAATCACTGGGCTGCGCTAAATCAGGGCAGTAAGAATCTTCAGCCTTTACGGCATCTTATCTTCAATCATATCGAGTGCCCTTGTCACGTAATCATTCGTCAAAAATGACGGCATCTTCAGCTGCAGCGGTTCTGGCAGTCCCTGGTTGATTCTATGCAATACCGCTACCTGTCTGTCAAGATCCGATTCTGACCTGCAGGCATCTATGAGGGTCCGAAGTTCACGTTCTGCGGCCAAGGTTAGCATCTCAACCTCGCCGGATTATAAAACGAATATGACGCATGGGATACGGAATATTACCGAGGGTAAATATCCCCCCGCCAACAGTTGCCGATGAATGACTTCCACAGAAAAGTCACCGCTTTCTTTCGACGTTCCACACGGACAGGGTTGCTTTTATACCGACGGGCGTAAGGCTTGGTATGCCAGATTTCTATTCTGACCTTTCCCTGATGGACTTTGGCATCTCGGCGGAACAGGGAAAATTCCTGCGACAAGTCGATAAAGCGTGCAAGTCGATAAGGGCTCATGAAGAAAAATGCTACTTGAATGAAAGACTGAACCAAAAAATTGTACCTATATTCGGCCCGATAGGGATGCTGGGGTGTCCGGTCTCGCGGCAGTACGGTGGGCTTGGATACGACATGCTGACCTATTCTCTCGCTATCGAAAGAATAGGGATGGAAGGAGCGTCACTTCGCACCTTCTTTTCGGTGCATACTTCGATAGGACAGCTAGTTATCCAGTCCTGGGCGGACGAGCAGCAGAGACAAAGAATTTTGCCTAACACAACGACCGGCAGGAAAATCATGGCGTTTGCGCTGACGGAGCCCGCTGCGGGAAGCGATCCCTCTTCCATGGTTACCAAGTTCGAAAAGCGGGCGAACGGCTATGTCCTCAAGGGAAAAAAGCATTGGATTGGAAATGGCACGTTTGCTGGAGTCATGACGACCTACGCCAGAGACCCTGTGACCGGCCGGATCTCGGCGTTCATTGTTGATGGAGATGCCTCAGGGATCAGAAAGGTTGAAATGAAAAACAAGATCGGATTACTGACGGTCAAGAACGCAGAGATCTTTTTTGATAATTGTACCATCCCAAAAGAGAGCCTGCTAGGCGGCGAAGGCCAGGGGCTAAACATTGCCTATAGCGCCCTGATAGACGGCCGACTAAGCGTAGCTGCTGGTGCCCTTGGCGTCATGAGCGACTGCCTCGATGAATGCATCCGATACTCAAAGGAGAGAGAACAACATGGTTCTGTACTAGCAAAGAAGCAGTTGATCCAGCAACACATCGCGCTGATTGCAGTGAATTTGGAGAGCTCGCGCTGGCTTACCTACAGGGCTGCTGTTGCGGCACAGGAACTCCACGGATATGTAGAAAAATTCCAAAGAGATCACGATGACTGGCAATCCAGGCTTGGCCGAAACAATAAGGAATATTCCCGGCTCCGGAGCATTGCAGATAAATTCGCCGCGTTGGCCAAGTTTCACGCCAGCAATTGTGCCTTTGATGCAGCGAATAGATCTGTCCAGATATTTGGCTCGGCCGGCTACAAGAAAACCAACCGTGTAGCCAGGCATTTTCTTGATTCAAGGGCAACTACGATCTACGAAGGCGCGAATGAGGTGTTGGAGTTAAAGATAGCGTCGCAGATTTTGGGAAAGGATTACGCCGCATACTAGTCGCCTACATCCAAAAATCTTAAAAGCATACACCCCTATTGCTATTCGTCGTATGGCTTCAACTATGACGCAAATACCAGAGTGGCATCTAAAGGCAGACTATGTGGAAACATGCAACTGTGACTTTGGCTGCCCCTGCAACTTTGACGGGTTTCCAACCTATGGATTCTGTAGGGCACTCGTGCTTTATCACATTAGAAGCGGACACTATGGAAACGACACTATGGAAACGTAAATCTCGATGGCGTTGATATCGTGTTTGCGGCTTCTTGGCCAAAGGCCATACACGAAGGCAATGGGACTACCCAGCTTTTCATTTCCGAGAAAGCCAGCATGGATCAACGCGAAGCGGTCATTCAGATATTTTCTGGAAACGCCAAAGGCGATGGACCATTTGTCATTTTTGCGCCCACCTTCAAATACATACTTGAGCCCCGGTTCACAGCCATAAACGTCAAGATCGACGGCAAAAGGAGCAGCTTTTCGGTGCCAGATATCATCGACGTCCAGATTGAAAACTTTCGAAATCCAGTTACAGGCGAGGAACAGGACACAAAGATCAACCTTCCGCATGGCTTTATCTGGAAGATAGCTGATTGTGCCAGATCAAGAATCATGAAGATCATGACGCCGAGTCTGAACTTTGACGACTCGGGCAAGAACGCCTTCTACTCGGTGGTAGAACACAAGGGTCCCTAGTTTGACACAAACGCATCTTCCATAAGCGCCAGGCCCTCTTCCAGTTCTTCTTCTCTCACAACAAGTGGAGGAATCACTCTCATGGATTTCTGGCCAGCAGGCAGGAGCAAAAGACCTTTCTCAAAAGCACTTTTTAGGCCCGCGTCCCTTCTCGCCTCTGATTCAAACTCTATCCCGATCATAAGGCCAAGGCCGCGAGCGTCAATGATACCACATTTTTCTTTCGACGCCAAGTCAAGTAAGCCTCGCTTGAGCTTTTCGCCCATGCGTGATGCATTATCCAAAAGCCGGTCCTGCTTGACTGTTTTGATGATTCTGGCGCCCACTGCCATGTCGATTCTGCTGCCACCTCCCCATGTGCTTGACAGAACGCCTTGCCCACCTGGATCAAATTCTTCAAGGTAGGCAGACATGCCCACCTGAAGCGCCTTTGCAGCGCTCATGATGTCAGGTCTGACTCCATAGTGTTCAAAGGCCCACCATTTGCCTGTTCTTCCCATCCCCGACTGAACCTCGTCGAGAATCAGGGGTACGCCGTAGACGTCCGCGGCGCTTCTCAAACGCTGTACGAACTTGATGCTGGCGAAATTGTAGCCCCCTTCGCCCTGGACTACCTCTGTGAGAATGAATGCCACGGTGTTCTCCTTCAAGAGTTTCTCCGCGGCATCGATCTCTGGGTCTGCATCTGATGTGCAGAACTTTATCCTTAGCACGGGCAGCTGGGGAAACCCTGCCTTCTGTACCGGCTTGCTATACGTAAAGCTGAGCGCGCCAAGAGTCCTTCCGTGAAACGCGTTGATGCATGATATACCAGGCAAATTCGAAGGAGTGTCCTTGGACATTTTTCTGTACGCTACCTTGATCGCATTTTCTACCGCTTCGGCCCCACTGTTTATGAAAAAAGTCCTGAACCTTGCAGGCAGTATTGACAAAACCTGCTCGGACAATTCAGCATGCTCTGTGCAGTAAAAGTCCTGCCCGGCTATCTTGTGGGCGCCGTTCTTTGAATATTCGGCCAGAACCTCCATTATTGCCGGGTGCGAATAGCCAAGCGGAGACGAACCAATATTGGAAGTAAAATCCAAGTATTGATTCCCGTCGACATCCTCTAACATGCAGCCGTTGCCATTTGCAATTACGAGCGGATAGGTAAACGTCGAATCATAGCAATTCTTTGATATTACGTCAATGACCCTCATTGCGTTGCGTCCTGGTGGCTCGGTGACTATCTTGGCTACCATAGCATGAATTGCGAGTCACCACTATTAAGCCCGTGCCCCCGAAAAATAGGGCCTAGCTCGCCGTCCTACTTCGCCAATGGTTAGGGGGCACTTACATACCAAATACTAAATAAGTGAAAACGATATCTGACGATGTGAAGGTACTCGTAGCCGAAGACGAGGCTGTCATTCTGATGCAGTACAAGATGGCGCTGGAAGGCAGAGGGCACCACGTCGTGGGAGCCCGGGACGGAGAGGAATGCCTAAGGTTATACGAAGCCGAAAGCCAAAATGCATCTGCAGGGGCGTGCCCGTTTGACGCGGTTCTGCTGGATTACAGGATGCCCAAAATGGACGGGATGGAGGTCGCAAAAAGAATCCTGGCTTTGAGTCCAAGTCAGCGAATTATTATCGCATCGGCGTTCACCAAGGAGGCCCTTGTAGCGTCTCTCAAGCAGCTAAAGCAGGTCGTTGAATTGCTTCAAAAGCCGTTTGAACTTGACTTACTGGGAGACGTACTTGAAGACAAAGAGATCTTTAGCCAGCTTGAAATGTTGAACGTCAAAGTAGCAGAAATCAAAGGTATGAATCCGACGCATGAACAGGTAAGGGACCTCCTGGAAGGTCTGAACAAGATTTACGCGCACGGAACAAAAGATGCAAGCTCGCTCTCCAGCGCGAGTGCTTGAACTGAATCGGGCAATTCGCGTACCTGTCAGAATCTGGGGTTTGCTAGCGTTTTCGTGAAGCTAGAGTCCTTGTGGGCTTCTCAAAATATGTTAACTCCGAGTTGATTTAGTTCATCGCAGGCGGTCACGGTGGGCACGTGGTTGTATCCAGTTTATCCACAAAAGTCAGCTCCTCAGTCGTTGGCTGCTCTGTTCCTCGGACGATCGTGAATCTAACGCTATCACCGACCTGCTTTTGTTCCAAAACCCCTGCTATGTCATTGAGACTTATTACTTTGATACTGTCTACTTCGGTAATTATGTCACGAGCCCTTAGCCCTTTGTTCTGAGCTGGACTATTCTGTTCAACACAGGTAATGACAAATCCCTCGTTCTGCGCCAGGTCCAATTGGTCAACCAAGTCTGCGTCGATAATTGTTCCCTTAATCCCCAGCCATGGTTCTACGAACTCCACAGGATTACCCGATACGTAAGAAAAGGCGGCCCCGACTACAGCGATTAGCAGCACAAACGAGATCGCCATGTTGGTGGGATTGTGCATCAATCCTTTTGAGCCGAATGGGGCAATAAACTATTCGTGTCACAAGCCCCCGTACTTGGGAAGGTGGCTCTTGCAAATGCGACATCCAAACAGTGAAGCTCCCGAGCCCGGGGTTAATTTCCCTATTTCGCCGATGATCAGCCTGCCTTGCGCTTCTGCTGCCTTCATCCTAGGTAAATCGCTCGGCTTGACTCCGTATATCACGGGGACGATGGGCACGACTTTTCCGCAGATATCGCAAAACCCCTCGGAAATTCTTCGAGGATGCTCTTTGTGGTAATCCAAGTGTAATCTGTTTGCCTTCTCAGCGGTTATGCCGAAAGTGTCAGCTATCTTGTAGTTGATCCTGCAGAATATTGGATCTCCCTCGTCATTTTCGTTTTCTTTCAAGTAGGATACGTGCAGCGCCTTTAGCATTGCTGCAATTTCCTTGTCGGGCTCCATGGCAGATTCTCCCTCTATCGGCATGGGTGGCAGTGCGGCCATGATAGAATCGTAATCAGAAAATGGCATTCCATCTCACTCGAAAGTAGGAAGGCATGAGCTTTCTTTGATTCCCCAACATTTGACAAGTGTTGGAAGATCGAGGACTAGATTATTTATTTCTATGACCCGATGTAGTCTCTTATTCTTGCTGCGCCAGATAGCGATGCAGCCATTGTCCGTCATGCGGATCAGACATCAGGCGCCCGATTTTTCGATAGTAGGAGATAAATTCCGTACCTCTTTCCGTTATCTTGAACTTCATTTCTTCTGATTCCTCGAGCAGACCCAGTTGTACAAGATGCCACAGATAGAACTTTAGCATCTGATGGCTAAGATTGGCCTTGTACATTATGCTTGTTTTTCTTGTCCAGGATTCGCAGAGCGAAAG
This sequence comes from Nitrososphaera sp., assembly GCA_025449675.1. Taxonomy (GTDB): domain Archaea; phylum Thermoproteota; class Nitrososphaeria; order Nitrososphaerales; family Nitrososphaeraceae; genus Nitrososphaera. Next base: position 29,648 of record JANWIX010000016.1, read on the forward strand.
TATGTCCGCTATGATGTCGATTGTTCCCCTAGCGCCTCTCCTAAAGATGCCCGGACGACTTTTGTTGACGTGTGACAACCCTTGAACCTTCCCCGATCAAACGGAAACCCGATCTGATTTAAAGTCAATGCATTGTAAACACAGAGGCGGCTTTCATTTCTGGACTGGAAAGTACTATTCCGACTCTTTACGGAGCTGAAGAGGCTGGATGATCAGAAGCGACGCAACGCCGATGACGACACTGGTTGCGCCAAAAGCAATGAACCATGACAGCGGATCGCTACTAAACATAGACACTACAAAGCCTACGAAAAGAGGTCCGAGTATCAGCCCTAGGTCGCCTATCATGCGATTAAAGCCAATTCCGCGAGTGAGATGTGACTGCAGTCTAGCTGGCGATCCTGTTTCACTCGATATTCCTATCGCCCCGACTTTTCTGACTCTTGCTTCTATTTGTTCTGCGGCCCACGCAATGGACTGGCCAAAGAATCCCGACGAAACCCCCATCAACATCATTATGAACAGCAGCTGGCCAAATGATGTTGTCAGGGGTATTATAGCCGTAAGCAGCGCAGAAAACAGGATCGCTAAAAATAGCGGCTTTTTCATACCGTACATGCGCGTAATCCTGCCAGAGAAATATGACGCCGCGAGGTTGGCCAGAGCGGCAACAGTAAGGATTATGCCGACATCGAATACTGTGAGAGCGAGACTGCCATATGCAAAGAGAGGCATGCCCGTAGAGTAGATGCCTGCTCTCAGAAATGCAAAGCCGAATGTGGCTACGCCTGCAGTGTTGATATAGAAAGACAGATTGGATGTCCGCGCGGAATTCTGCGATTCTCCGTTGTCGATGCGATCCAATCTAAATCTCCCTTTCTTGCTAAACATGGATATCACTCCCAAGGCAACTGCCATCATGACCGCAAATGCAAGATACGGAGAGTTGTAGCCGTAGAGTACTGCTATCGGGGCGCCAACTATGGGTCCAACAATCGGACCGAGCATAAGTATTGACTGATAGGTGCCCATCGTGGTCGCCCTCTTTGATGATTCAGATGAAAGCAGGATGAACGAGACGGCTGTGCTCACATAGATAGATGAGCCTATGCCTTCCAGAATCCTCGCCGAGAACAGTATCCAGTAACTTGGCGCCAGTCCGGCGAGCAACGCCGCGCCGACAAGAACGCCGAGCCCCAGGATCATGGTTCTATGGAGCCCTAGCCTATCAGCAAGAAATCCCGATGGTACGTCAAAGATCAATCTGCCGATCGCAAAGCCTGCAATAACGGCGCCTACAAGGAGCTCATTGGCACCCAGATAATGACCGGCGTACAACGCGAGGGATGGGGTTGCCATGCTTGATCCCATCATCACTATTAGCGAAACAAGCGAAAGGGCTACCACGCCTGGCTTGATTGAAAGTCCTTGACCTATTGAGAACATTGCGGGATCGAGATGAGAATGGTATGTTCTAGCTGAACCTAATTTATCTCTGTGTATGTATGCTGGTATGCACTAGATTAATTCGCGGGTCAGTCTTTCTTGTATTGGACGTCTGAACTCCCACTTTGACCCATCTTGATTACGATGGTGTCGCCTGCCCTTGCAAATATTCGCTGCCTCTTCTCGTTCGTGAATATCCAGCCAAGGATCAAGTCTATTGGAAGGAGAAACGCCTTTCCAAAGCTCTCTATTGCTATACTTCTGATATTTGCCCTGTTTCCATTCAGGTCTGTCGTTTTTAGCCGGAGAGCCATCTTGCCCAGCGATTGACCCGTAGTGGTTTCAAAGTAAATCCAGTACGCAAAGAAAACGAGGCTCGTGATCGCCCATCTTGCAGGACCATCCGCGTTCTGAAACCATCTCTCTGGAGTTCCGTCGAGCCAGAACGGAATTGCTACGGCAGCAAAGATTGCCCACAGAACTAGATTTACAATTACAAAATCTATTAGCCATGCAAGAAATCTGTCGATCCAATTGGCGAGCAAGATATCACTGCGATTTCCTGCAGGGGGATTCGCTGGAATATCCGAGCTCATGTTACTGGCTTACCCGTATCCGGGTTATAACTGATATCATAACGCAAGCTCCAGAGTACTTTGTTTCCAGGGAGGGATTATCGGGAAGGCGCAAAACGTGAGAGAGCGTAGGAGATCCCGAAGAGTCGCAAGTCAGTAATTCTTTAATAGCTTTAGCAGTCATTGTTTTTGAGAAACCATGGCCGAAGCATATGTCCTAATCAACTGCGATCTGGGAACGGAAGAAGCTGTAATAAAGGAATTGAAGTCGATTGCCGGTATTTCTGAAGTCAAGGGGGTTTTTGGCGTCTATGACGTGATAGCCAGGATTAGTTCAGACTCTGAGTCTGGCATAAAGAAGGTGATAGGGAAGGTCCGCGCGATGAACAGTGTAAAGTCTAGTCTGACTATGATGGTTGTCGAGGGTCAGGGCGACTAGGCTTACCATGATGAAGTGTCAAATAGCGCTGGCATTCACAGATGCCAGATAGACATTTCGAGCTCCCGCCTATGTGGTAGTCTTTATGATGACCGCAAACGCAGAAATGTCTTCGGCCAAGGATAGAGTACTTTGACAAGGCTCTGCCTTCCGACGATTGTTCAGCACTCCTCCGCACGGTTCGCTATATTTTCTTCCTTTTATTATAGACGAGCATGAAATTCTATAAAATGACATGTCACGTAAACCCTGCAGAATTTATTCGTCAAACATTCTGAGCTATGAGCAAAAAAAGTGATGGGACCTTGCCCATCTTGTCGCAGCAGAGTGGTAAGCGGGTTAACCCCACCATTTTCTCTTTGTCTTTTCTTCTGCGGCCACAGCTTGTGGCTCTGGCTGCATTCTTGACATGCCGCTAAAGTTGGTCTCGACTCCCGTCAACACTATCATGACTCTTGCTCTGCCCTTTAGCGATGAATCAACCCTGGCTCCCCAGATGATTCTGATTTCATGAGGCATGGTTCTTGTGACAAGTTCACCGGCCCTGGTTACTTCTTCGAGCGTTACGTCGTCACCTCCGCTGACGTGAACCAGCACTCCGTTTGCTTTGCTCATGTCCTTTATGTCCAGCAACTGGGTCTCAAGGGCCATCCTCGTTGCGACCTCGATTCTGTCCATTCCCTCAGCACTTCCGACTCCGATCGCGGCAAGTCCCTTGCCTTCCATGATTGCCGTGAGATCCGCAAAGTCAATGTTTATGAGAGATGCGGTAGTTATCGTTTCTGTAATACCCTTTACAAATTGTCCGACGAGCTCGTTTGCTACTCCCAGCGCTTCCTTTAGTGGCAGGTTCCCGGCCAGCCTTGTCAGTTTGTTGTTGTCGATGGTGACAAGCGTATCGCATGATCTCTGAAGGTTATCGAGTGCCTCTTTGGCCATGTCGTATCGATATCTTTCGACTGCGAATGGAAGCGTGACTACGCCTATGATAAGAGCGCCGGTCTCTCTTTTGAGATCATTGGCAAGTACCTGTATTGCCCCAGTCCCTGTTCCTCCGCCAAGCCCCGCACATATGAAGATGATATTAGCGCCCTGGACTTCTCTTGAAATTTCGGTAAAGCTTTCCCTTGCCGCATCCATACCCTTCTCGGCGTAACCACCGCATCCTCTCCCCTGGGTTGTTTTGGGTCCGATCAAGATCCTTCTATCTGCTCGCGTTATTCCTAGGTGTGCAGCATCCGTGTTCACCGCAATCAGCTTGCCTCCTGACAGTCCCCTTTCTTTTATCCAAGAAACGATGTTGCTCCCAGCGCCGCCGGCCCCGATGACACAAACCGTTGGTTTGGCCATTTCCATGACTGCGCGTATGGTTTCTTCCTCCATTATAGATTCTGCCGTTACCGACTTTCCGGAATAGTTGGTAAAATCACTTGACATTGATAACTACAGAATTCTTTGTGATGCATATACCCTCTATTATGTAGAAAAAATTAACGACAGATGCATCAATACTTTGAACGCGGATGATGTCAGGAGGCAAAGAAAGTTATTCTAGCGCTTGTTGAAGGCCTTGTGGTTGTAATATAGGTCGCTCAGCAAGTCCTCATGCGATGATTTTGCATCGCCGCTCTTTTCTATGACCCTGTCGGGCGGAAAAGTGATGTTGGATTCGACTTTCTGACATTGGCTGCAAAAGTAGACTGCTAGGGTCATTTCCTTGTGTGCTGACCTGGAATGACCACAAGAATCACATGGCATGAGATACAAGAAAGATTTGCCAACATGATACATAAGGCTTTGACGTAGGGGAAAGGAGACATACAGCACTGTATGCAAGTCGCTCATGCAGTAAGGGCGTGTCCGTGATCCTCTACTTCAAACTTTTGGAAGGTTTTGTAGACTTTACAGTATTTTTCGGCGACTTCCTGCAAATCGCAAGGAACGCCTTCTACTCTGAACTTGCACATGCAGGCGTACTTGCATTTTCCAAAGTTCGGGGGGTTCAACAGCTGTAAGTGATAATGATGCCAAAGCTCTATTTTCTCATGTGTGTCTCAACCATTACATGAGGCCCGATTCCCTTGATGTAGGGCGAGTTACCCCTTTTTCTTATAATCGTGTCCCCAGGAGGATTAGTTTCTGTGGATTGGAGGTGAAGCATACGCTATGTGTGATAACCACGTATCTGCTGACACATATTAGCGACGAGCCACTTCTTTTATAATACTTCTAGAAACTAGGCTACATGCACAAGTCAAGAACCCTCAGCGCCGGTCAGGCTGCACAGGAATCGAAAGCGGACGCAGGTAGTCCTGCTTTGAATGACTCTATCAGGGATAGTTCAAGAAAGACACTTTTAGAGCAGCTTGCTTCGTATGGGTTCGCAGTTGACCAGTATGCGGAGTGCACTATAGAGCAGCTCCAAGACCTGGTGCGTGGAGCAAGGTGGCTTCACAGGACCTACAAGAATGCCGGCGACTCCACAAGCATTGACGCCGTTACGGAGCCCACATTCAAAGTCGAAAAGCGCGAAAATAGCCTGTGCTTCACCGAAGTTGACAAGAAGGTTTTGAGATCATTATTGGATTCCGGCGGGAAGGTATCTTCGCTGGCCCTATCAAGAAAGTTAGAGATCCCGCTGACGACTGTCCAGAGAAGGAGAAAGAGGCTTGAGAGCGAGTTCCTAGAAGTATCCTACTCGCTGAGACTTGACAAGCTTGGCTGGAGAAAAGCCGACTTGCTGGTCTCTACGGAAAAGGGAATGACATCCACTGTCGGAAAAGAGATCCTGGCGCATGACAATATCACCCGAGTCTCCAAGGCAATAGGAGAGCACACCATTGACCTTCACGCAGAGTCAGTGTTTAGGGACAACAAGCAGCTCTTGAACGTCATAGAGTGGATAAAATCCCTCGAAGGCGTAAAAGATATCGTATGGACAGAACCGGTAGAGATGGTCGGAAAGAATAATTCGATACAGTATGAAATAATAGACAAACATCTCTAATCAAAACATCCCGCATCCTGCCACGCAACGTTCGTCCTATGTATAGAGGTCCCGATTTCCTATGGATGCGCTTTAGCTATCCTCGGAACCCCGATTCTGAGGCGTTGGTGGTATGCCGACCATACACCCACGTGATTATTAGCCTCAGCAGGTTGCTCTAAGATCGCCATCAGGACATGCATGTCGAACAAAGCAAGCAGACCGAAAAAAGGGACAAGCTGGATATCATGATACAACTGCTTCAAATCGCAAGGGAACCCATAAAAAAGACACGCATCATGCAGGTGGCCTATCTGAATTTTTACCAGGTATCAAAATACCTGGACTACCTTATGGGCGCAGGATTGCTGGAAACGATCACCAAGCCCTACCCGGGTTTTAGGATCACTGAAAAGGGCAGGATGTTCTTGGCGTTGCTCACTGTCACAGAGCAAAAGTCTGACGGGGCGGGCGCTGGAGAGGGACCCATTACAGGAACCGATGGAATCTACATACGATTGAGCCTGATTGAACAGGCGCTAAAAGAAGTGTTCAAGGAAGATGCTGTGGCCCTCTTGATGGAAAAGATTCGGTCGGCCAAAAGCGGCCAAACCTAGTGTTCCACGGTCAACGACAGGTACAAGTTTCCAAATACAAACAGGGCAGATCCGGAACAGATGACTTGATTGGCCGCGCCTTGCTTGTTGGCGTGACGTTAATAGCAGAATGCTCAGGTTGTTGAACACTGGCTGCAATCGCGCTTTTCGCATATAGCCTTTGGGTGATCACGACCATCATCATGTGAACCTCAGACATCTGTCTTTTATATTGCAAATGTGAAGTGCCGGCATGGATGCGAGAGAAGGGATACTCTACGAGTCAATAACAGATGCTTTGCAAACATTGGGTGACTCTACAAGACAGGCCTTTATCTGGCAGCTAAAAAAGAACGGCATACGATTTACACCCCACAGGGTAGACCTAAGGGAAATTGAGCTGATGTTGCTCCAGTACTTTGGCGATGGAGCACATGGAATATTCGACAGGATATGTGAGTCATTCACTCGAAAAGGACTTGACCGTGGATATTTTCGGGTCGTACCGGACAGCAAGGAACAAGCGGTCGTTGCCAAAGCCGTTGAAAGATTCTTGCATGGAGGATCGTTTGACAAAACAGCTGACTAGGACTTTGCAGTTCAAGGCTCTGCATTCCGTGAAAAGAAAGCCCCCGTTCAGTATGCTCAGTTCCGGTCTCCGTCCTTCATATCGCCACTCGGGGCAGTGGCACAACATCAAACTGGCATTTCTTGCCAATAAAGGCCGAGTTGGTGGACAGCCCGGTTTTATCACCGCCAGTGCACCTGATGATGAGAATGCAGGGAACTGGTCTGATAGAGAAGCTCCTAGCCGCAGGAGTAGTTGAAAAAAGGACAGATGATCTGAAGTTCTCAGACGATTTCTGCAAACACCTAGTGTATTGTAACCGCAATTACGGTTTCAAGGGGGGCGGGACACTCGAGGTCTGGCGCCAGATCATGGTCAAATTCAAATCGGGGCTGGACGGGCTTTCAGATAAGGAAATCGCGACGACAATAGTGCTTCTTGATTACTTTCTAGATAGAATCGCCCCCGAAAAATCCTGATCTGCTACTCTTCTCGTGTTCACGTAAACGCGGCAAGGTTGCATCTGCACTACGTCAAGGCTCAGTACGGCTGGTAGAAAAACGAACCAGAAACATACTTTCATTCGGATACTTCATTTCGCTGATCGATGTATAATGGCATCCTTTTGTTTATAGCTGAATCGCCAAGAACGAATTACTGTCCGTCATGTCACACCAAAACGGCGTCTTGGGGAATTCCGGCCTGGATAATGATCATGTCCAATCGGCCCACGCGAGGGATCGTACTCACTTTACACCCATTGTCAGGCCGGAATACTCCGAGTTAAGTGTCAGAAGTTTCACATTGAGAACGCGAATATTTGGGAGTGAATCGATTTCTTCCGGTTCCAACAAACACTATGTCCGCCGACCCCACGAATGCGGTGTTTGCTCAAGAACCTTCCGAAGCAAAAATGCACTTCGGGAACACAGCTTCCAAAATCATGCCTACTAAGGTAATGCTGCGATATTTCGCCATTTTCTCGAAGGTAATAGATGATTCGACATCAGGCGACCGTGTGACTATGAGTTTTGTTTTCTTTTCCTTCTTGCGATAACGATTCCAGCAATTATGGAGGCAATTCCAGCACCAATTCCTATGGGCAGAATTGGGAAAAGGGCAGATGATCGATCGTCCTGGCTTCTTGGGTCCAGGATCCAAGTATCATGGAATTCTCGTCCGAGAAAATTCTGGTCGTCTATCAGGGTATCGGTCCCGCCAAAGATGACCAATCTTCCCTGTGAATCAACGATAATTCCATTCAGCGATCTTGCTGGTGGGTTATTTCCAGATTCCAGTTGATTCCAGTTGTTGTGCGGTCCGTACAGCCAGGTCTTGGCGTAGGGTTCCGGGGCCCCTTCCTCGCTTTCCGGCAGAATCACGTCCCCGCCAAAGAAATACGAGTTTCCTGATGCAGTATCGTATGCCATCCTAGTTCGTATCGGAGCCGGAGAGTTAGAAGGGTCGGCGTTGCTCCATGTCTCGGTATTTGGATCAAGAATCCAAGTGTCTTTAAAGAATCCCTGATCCGAGAATCCGCCAAACATTATGAATACGTCGTTGGCAGCTTGATACACAAAGCCCATCGCTCCGCGTGCGGCGGGGGTGTCACCAGTGATTTGCAGTTCTTTCCAAGAGTTTTCACTAGGATCAAAAATCCACGTGTCATTGTGGTATCCTTGCTCTGTAAAGCCTCCGAAAAGTACAGCCAAGTGCCGCTTTGAATCGTATGCCATTCCGTATGAAGCCCTTTCACTTGGGGCGTTCTTGGGCCCAAGATCTGTCCAGGTATTGTTGGCATAGCTGTAGGCCCATGTTTGGTTCGAAACGATCGAGTGGCCGACGGCGAATCCACCGAACACAATCATTTGTTCATGGTCCGGGTCATAGACCATCATTGTCGCCGCTCGCGGGGAAGGCGCGACCTGCGGCTTCATTTCATTCCACTCTCTGGTTTCTAGGTCCAACACCCAGGTATCTCCCAGATGGCTTCCATTTCCGTAACCGCCAAACACGACTACGACGTTGTGCTCGGGCTCGTAGGTCATGGAATGAGATCTCCGGGCAGGAGGATGGGAATCCGTCTGCATGAGAGACCAATCCGATGAGGCCCAAGCAAGCTGCCCGGCCAGAATCACAGTAGCAAGAAGAAATGCCGCTGGAATCTTCACATCTATCTGCCCACCTGGGTTGATTATAAGCCTGAAGGTAGGAATACGCAATCGCCGATTATAAGATTTCGACCGATAGGTCAGAGTACTACTTAGTCCGGAACTAGCGGCTGGTTGTTCCTTACTTTCTTTTATAATTGCGAGGACGGCAAACCCCTAAGAACAACATGTTTCGAGCCAAGGCAGTGATCTTGACGTCGGTGCTGACTCTTGTTATTTCAATGGTCGCGCTTAATGGAGCAAACTTTGCACACGTCTATGCTACCGATAGCAAGATGAAGGCATCTGACAAAGATAGCAGAAAAGGGGAGTTCAAGCGAGTGATCACTGAATCAGAGGACAAGGCATCTGCGGCGCTCAAAGAGGGATGCCAGCTCGCTCGTGAGACGAAGAAACTGAAGGCGCTGGTATGCAGGCAGGAAATAGCGGATTCTCTGGGCCTTGATGAAGACATTAGAATGTCAAAGACCGACCTTGCTGCTAACGCACAGATTGGGGCAGATTCTGTGCAGGTCTCCGGAAACAAAGGCACCGGAAGAAAGATCGTCGTTCTGGATACCGGGTACAACTATGACCATCCTGATCTTTCATCAAGTTATCTAGGTGGCAGAGATTTTGTCAACAACGACGGTGATCCGATGGACGACAACGGACACGGCAGTCACGTGGCTGGATTGATAACCTCTGATGGTGTATACTCCAAGTCGAAAGGAGCCGCGCCTGGAACAGGAATAATTTCAGGCAAGGTACTTGACAGCGATGGCTGGGGATACTTTAGCGACCTGATAGCTGCGATATACTGGGCAGTCGATGGGCCGGACGGCCAAGCAGGGACTTTGGATGACTTTAAGGCAGATGCCATAAGCGTGAGCATGGGCAGTTCGCCTCCGTCTGTTTACAAGACCCACTGCGACAGCGTTATGCCCAGCATGACAAGTGCTATCAAGTACGCTCTGAACAGAGGCGTCTTGGTAGTAGTCGCTGCAGGAAATCATGGCACCCAGGGAGTATCCATTCCTGGTTGCATAAGTTATTCCATCACTGTTGGCGCCGTTAATGGCGCAGACAAAGTTGCCGTTTTTTCGGGCAGAGGTGGAGCTGTAGACCTCACGGCTCCTGGCGTGAACTTGTTTTCGACCTCTCTTGGAACGAGCTACTACTCGTCAACCGGAACCAGCATGGCCACTCCTCTTGTAAGTGCCACTGTGGCCCTCATCAAGCACGAGCATCCCTGGTATTCCGCAGCCAAGGTTCGAAGTGCGCTTTTCGATACGGCAGAGGATCTTGGCAAAGTTGGGAAAGACCATGGCTATGGGTACGGTAGGGTCGCCACGGCTGCCTCAGTGGCATACTAATGCATGGCATCAGATTTGAAGGCGTAGCAATTCCTGCGGGTAGACATACAAGTCCTTTTAAAAACAGCAGGCGATCCAACTCATTGATGGCTGGGGGCGAAAACGTCTCATCGGTATTTGATCTAGAACCTACCGTTCAGGATACGGACGACAAGCCAGTGGTACAGGCCGAGGCCCCTAAGCAAACCAAGGCTCGTTCTAAAGACTCCAAGGCAGCTGTGTCGGAACGCAAGAAGGACCACCAGAAGCAAATTTCTGAGCTGAAAGCGAGCCACAAGAACGATTTGCAATTGATGAAAAAGAAGCATCAAATGGAAATTCAAGAATTACAAAAGCGATTAAAGGATCATGAATCAAGGAGCAAGGAAGAACTGCGCAAGTCCGAAAAGCAGTATAACACGCAGCTCGAGCAGATAAGGAAAGAAAACAAGGAAAACAGCACTGCGATGTACAAGGAGATCAAAGATTTCCTGGGCGCGCAGATATCGGAAATGAGAGAAGCCAATGAAAGCGCCATAAGAAATGACAATCACGAATACTTTGAAGGGCTAAGGCAGTCAATGGAGAGTGTTTTCACGGACGAACTGCAAAAGAAAACAGCCGAGCTTGAGCAAATGAAGGTATTTTCAGAAGCACAGGCCAACAAACTGGTCCAAGACACGCATGAAAAAAACCAACGCATCGACTTTTTGGAAGAAAAGATAAAAGAAATAGCCCAAAAGCTCCCGGAGGAAGCCCAGCATGAACTCTACGAAGAATTGGGTTTTGAACTGCCAAAGGTGCTTGAAGAGCTCGATGAGCCCAAACACAAGAAAAAGAAGAAAGGATTCTTTGGCAGACTAGGTGTGTAGCGTTCAAGTAGCGCAATCTGCGCGCTCTGCTTCTGGAGTGGGACTCTATTTTTCCTCGCCTGTGAGTATGTAGGGCATCTCAACTAACAAGCTCTTTTCTATCATTAATCCGAGCTTATAACGAAAAGTGAGAATACTAATAGTCGTTGCCGCATTGTTGCTGGCAATTCCATCGCAGGTTTTGGGACAGGCGTCCACTTGGGAAAATCCCTGCAATTCACCGACGCTGGTCGGCACAAAGAACGATGACGTTCTTCACGGCACTCCAGGCAATGATGTAATAGAGGCCAGAGTAGGAAACGACATTATTCATGCCTATGCAGGTAACGACGTAATTTGCTCCGGCCCGGGCGATGATGTAGTCTACGGCGGAGACGGATATGACCTTATCATGGGCGGCACGGGAAGTGATGATATCGATGGCGGTGGTGGAAATGACATCATCGAAGGCGGAACTGGTGTAAACATTCTTCGAGGCGGTGATGGGAACGATTCTATTGGCGGCGGAATAGAACCAGACACGTTCTACGGAGGGGAGGGAAATGACCTTCTCATGGGATCTGACGGAAATGACGTGATGTACGGTGATGGTGGCGGGGATTATATTTACGGTCTTGTCGGCAATGACTCGCTGTATGGAGGCGATGGTGATGATCACATGTGGGGCAAGGAAGGAAATGACATTCTTGCAGGAGGAAACGACAGGGACTGGCTGGCTGCTGAAGACGGCGACGATCAATTATTCGGCGGCGAGGGAAGGGACTGGCTAGAGGCCGGCAATGGCAATGACTACCTTGAAGACGAATTGGGTAACGATCATCTGTTCGGCAGGGCAGGCGATGACGTCTTGGTGGATAACGAAGGAAATGACTTCCATGTGGGCGGCCCGGGCAACGACATGATTACGGACTCTGCAGGTAACAATTTCGTGTATGGAGAGGAAGGAGTAGACGAGCTTACACTTGGAGGTGGTGACGACCTCATTGATGGAGGTTCAGATGCTGATCTCGTATTTGCCGGGGCTGGAATGGACTTTGTATATGGACAGGATGGTGATGATGTGATACACGGCGAGGATGGTGACGATTACATTGTGGGCGGTGGCGGCACAGATAGTATTGACGTGGGTTCAGGTCACAATGTTAATTCCGAGCAGGGCGGCAGCTTGACCTGTCTAAACCCGACGATCGTAGGCACAGGCGGCAATGACGTATTGCATGGAACCTCCGGCAACGACATCATCGATGCCAGGGCAGGAAATGACTTGGTCTACGGCCACGAGGGCAACGACCTGATCTGCGGACAGTCAGGAGACGATTCGATTTTTGGAGGCGATGGATCGGACGTTATTAGTGGTGGCATTGGCAATGACAAATTGTCCGACCCATCTGGAAACAACCTGATCTTTGGAAGCGCCGGTTTTGATGAGATATACTCTGGCAGCGGAAATGATATGATCGATGCAGGCTCCGCCACAGATATCGTGTTTGCAGGCGCTGGAATGGATTTTGTATATGGACAGGATGGTGATGATCTGATACATGGCGAGGATGGTGATGACTTTGTCGTTGGCGGATTCGGAGTCGACGAGCTCCACGGCGAAGCAGGCGTTGATCACCTGATGGGAAGTGCTGGCACCGACCAGATAGCTGGGGGCGATGATAACGACCACTTGATAGGCGGAAATGACGATGACAATGTGGATGGCGGTTCCGGAGATGAATGGATATTCGGTGATGGAGGAAATGATAGCTTGCATGGCGGACCGGGAGATGAAGTGAAGGTTTCCGGAGGTACAGGCCACGATCATGTTTTCGGTGATGAAGGCAATGACTGGGTCACTGGCGAGGAAGGTGACGATGAACTGCGCGGAAATGAGGGAGATGACAGGATCTACGGCTTTGGAGGCTATGACATGCTGTATGGGGAGGATGGAAACGACGTGCTGCAGGGAGGAAAGCAAAATGACCAGTTATTCGGAGGAAATGGCGACGACACGATGCAAGGCGATCAGGACAACGATATGCTAGTAGGAGAAGCAGGCTTCGATACTATGCTGGGCCAGTTTGGTTTTGACAATCTTAATGGCAATGACGGGGTTGTCGGCAACGACTTTGTAAACGGTGGCGCCGATTCCGATTCTTGTATTGGAGACCCCGACTTTTCGCACGAGTGTTAGCCGCGAGTGCTGGGCCCACCAGCGAATACTTGGTAACCAATATTCAGGGATCCCGTCCTCCGCTTTGGGATGGTTGAGAACACCTCGTATTTATTGATATCAATACTCTGGACGCGGTTGTTTATGGGCTATGTTAGGCTCGCAGTATTTCTTGAAGCACAACCTTGCGTAGGCGGCAACGGAAATCTTGTTACGTGAACCAGCCAAGTTTCTTATCGACTTTTGACTCTGATTCTTGCTCGACCTTCTCCATGTCCTGATCATTGGAACCCGAGCGCTTTTTCTCAGCTGCCTGCTGATTTCTTGTTATCTCTATTATCGCCTTCATGTATTCTTTCAGCTTTTGCTTCTGCTCATCCTCATCCATCTTGGCAGACTCTGTCTTTTGAGCTTGCCTAGTTTCCGGCTTTATGGGTGCAGCTTGGACGCCTGTTCGGGACCCTGTCTCAAGCTCCTGGATTTTTTCGCTGAGCCTTTGAATGACCATATTCTTTTCACTAACCTGCATTGCTAGATCCTTTTCCCGAAGTTTCGATGAGGAACGAGCTATCCCTATCTTTAATATCATGATCTCCTGGTCTTTCTTCTTCATCACAGCATCGTTCAGGTCTTCCCGCTTCCTTAGTCGCTCTACCTCCTTTTGGTGGCTTGACCCCAGGTTACCATAGTTTTGTATCATCTCTTTTAGCTGAGCATTGAATGCGTGTTCTTGTTCCTTCTGCGTGAACAGAATTTCCCTATCATTTATTTCTCGAATGTTACGAAGTTGTGTCTGATAGGTCTTTTTGGTGGACGCCAGTTTTTTCTTTTGCTTTTCTCTTTCTTTTCTAACCTGCTCGGCAAGCATTCTCTTCATGGTCTTTTGCTGATCTCTGAAATTCTTCTTCAATGTCTGAATTTCCTTCAGATACTTTGATCGTAAAGTTCCAAGGGTGGCTTCATGTTCCTTCTGTTGCATTCGAGATAATATCGCGTGCTTTTGAGTAGCCCTATTTTCCAGGTCCTGCAATAGGTGTTCGTACTCCTTACCGTCAACAAGTGCATTCTTGCATAGGGGGCATTTCCGTCGAATAGAACCAGCGAGAGTATCAACCAATTCTATTTCACTTCCATAGCATTCGTTTCTACGGCGACTCCCATGTCCATAATGGCGAAGGAAACATCTGTTCCTAGCTTGCGCTGTCCGTTCGATGACCGACTATTGAATTTCATCAGGTCGGCTGGACGGTGCGCCGCGGCCATGCTACCCAATATGCAAAGTCTTTTCATATAACTTTTATATGTCCACTTTTACGACACATTGCGAACCCAGAAATTCTCTCAAGTATCACAGAGATGTTTTTCGGCTAAGTAGAAAATATGCCTAGCTAGGATTCTTGCCTGTTCCGGGGCTGTCATTAGGCTGAGATCGATTCCAAGCGAGAAAAAGCTAGCAAAGTCATCAGCCTGCTTGCTGGACGAGTTGGGGATGGCAATACCCCTGAATCGGTATGCCTTCTCACGCAATTCGACGATCTGGTCGTCTTCCATGTTCCTACGAATCAGCGCCTGCACATCATAGCCCAAGGATTCAAGGTCGGCTAGAGCGCTCACGGCTGTGTCTGACATCTGGCGGTTGGTTCCCCGTAAGTGTCCGGACTCCATGTAGACAGTATGAAAACCTGGGTTTGTATTTATGAGTTGAGAAAGCCGTGATACATAACAAGCCACCACTTAGGCTGGTATGTCTAGATACTTGGCTGTCCAGAAAACAAACATACTCGTGCTTAACTACAGGTCCGAGATAGTCTGCCTGGAATGCCTTCAGCAGCAACTAGAATCGGGGAAAAAAGATTCGAGCCTTCCTGTCCATACTGCAACTCGGAGCTAGACCTAGCAGGAAGAAGCTTTGGCCACAGAGTGGTAAGCGGCGAAGGCATTTACTATTGCAATAACCCCCTGTGCTCCCCAGCAATCGCCTAATCCTCTAGACTTCCTCAGATTAACGGGGGTCTTTACTTGGCAAGTGAACGCTTTAATTCGGTAGAAGAGGTAACATTGCTATGGCTCTGGGCGAAAAACTCTTTGAGGAAATCGGTACGGTAACAGGAGTCGGCGTAAGGTCAGTCCACCCCGTTGAAGGATTAACTATGGAGGTGTCATTCGCGGCAGAGACCAAGGGCATCGGCAGGTTCCCAAGCGGTACAAACCTGGGCTCTGGCACCACGACGCAATACGCCCATGGCATAAGGGACGGCAAGTACCATGGAGTAATTACTACGACTCAGGGCGAGCAGTATTCCTGGTGGTCTCATGAAAAAAGCAGATTGACCCTTGGAGGTAAGACAAAGGGAATTATCATCGTGACGGGATTCACCGCCTCGCAAACGCTCTCTTGGATGAATAACCTTGTCATGGTTCTAGAGTCTGAATTTGATCCGCTGACCCAGGAATACAGAAGCACCGCATACGAATGGATATGACTGACAAGTCAGTCACGTAGGATCAGGACAATGCGCGGTTCCAACAATTCTCGAACGCCGCTGCGTCCTCAGAATTGTCAAAAAAGAGTGAAAGGTAAGAAAACCCCCTCGGCTCTTACACGTTTCTATCTAGAAAGTCAAGTGTCTTTGCCCAAGCGTCGGCCGTCTGTTCGGGGGCGTAGTTATCGCCTGACGGATTTGCAAACGCATGCCCTACTCCTTCATAGATGTGGATCTCGTTTTCAATGTTGTTTGCATCAAGGGCTGATTCGAACTGGTTCACTGTCTCAACCGGAATGCCCTGATCTTCAGATCCGAAGATTCCCAACACTGGCCAGCTGATCACCGACAACTCGGTCTGATTTGTAACTAGGTTGCCGTAGTAGATGACCGTGGCCGCAAGCGGCTGTTCCGTATTTAGAGCCAGCTGAAGTGATTGCCCTCCTCCAAAGCACCAGCCAAGTGATGCCATGCGCGACCCGTTGACACTTGGAATTGAAGACAGGCGCTCGACGGCTGCGTTCAGATTTTCTATCGCGAGCTGAGGATTATCCCTCACTGAGGACGCGAGCATTCCCGCTTGACTGGACTCGGTTGCCACCTGGCCATTGTACAGGTCAACTGCAAGTACCGCATATCCTTCCTTGGCCAGTTGCTCCGCCATGTTCTTGATGTTCTGGTTCAAACCCCACCACTCGTGGATCATGACGACCCCGGGAAGCTCCGACTCGGTGGCATTTTCAGGATATACGAGATACCCCATCGCGTTGCCATGATAATTCACCGTGGTTCTGGATAGTCCTTCCAGCTCTATGGAGGTGGCGTTCGCAGGTTTCGTGCCATGCATGGAATCCATGGACATGCTCGCGGCAGTATTCCTGGACCCATCAGACAGAGTGCCATAGACAGGGTTTGCTCCAAAGTGGCCATCAACCTTGTCAGGCCCTATCCAAAACGCAATTACTGAACCGCCTAACACCCTTATCGTCAACGGGACTTCAGTCACCGGTCCGTCTCTCATAACGACTGTGGCGGTTCCCTTTGCCACATACGTGGTATTTCCTTCCATGGAAAGCTCTGTCGCGCTAAAATCGTAGATGCTGTGCTGATGCATGGCGTTTCCGTCAGGCATCACCATGGCCATCCTGGCAATCAGGCTTATGCTCGGCATTTGCTCAGGGTCGGGGCCGGGGCTCATTCTGATTACCCATATTCCCGACTGGATCCATTCTGGCTGTCCACCGCTTCCGAATTGTATGCTCGATATCTGGCCCCTGATGGCATGCGGCTTTGTCATGTCATTTATCATGGAATCAGACATCGTTTGATTACTTGCCGTCTGACCGTATGCAATTTCATTTGTGTCAGCGTCCATCGAAAATGGAGAGATTCCGGATAACAATACCACCAAGCTCAGCAGTGCTGCCAACGAAGAACCAAACAACATTCCCGAGTGCGAAATACTTCCACTCATTGGACATATCCTGGATTTTTTCACTAATAAGACTTGTGGATTCTCGTCGATAAAAGGTCAGTGAGCGGAGGCTACTGTAGCCTGCAGTTTTTTCACGCCTGACAGCAGATCTACCAATTGCGACAGAGTCAGGTTGTGATTCTTTAATTCTTTTACTCTGACATTCAACTTCTCCAGCTGAGTGTACACCTCAGTGTCTTCCACGATTTCAACAAGGTAATCCAGTCCGAAGGGCTTTTGGAGTAGCTCAACAATCTGATGAAGCTCTCTCGCAGCTTCCCGGAGAGTATCTACAACGTAGGCTGATGCAAAGATTATCCTTTGTCCCGGCTGGATCTGAAGGATTTCTTTTGCAGCCGTTAGACCGTCTTTTTTCGGCATGCGATAGTCGAGTATTACGACATCGAATGGTACTCTGTCTTTAGATGTCTCCGCGACGTGAGTCCGTTGGGGTGAAACGGCGTCATCGCTCATCGCTTTCTTGTAGGCGTTCACACATTCCTCCCCGTCGTTTGTGATAATCACCTGATGGCCTTTTTCTTGCAGGGCCAGCTTGTACTGCCGAGAAATGCTTGGCTCATCTTCGGCCACCAGTATCTTCATGGCTTAATAGGGATTATACTGGTTTCTAATCCTCTGTGCGTAATATTGCCAAACAACTGCCATTTTGACATCCATCTCATAGACAAGATACCAATCTCACTCGATTTTCGAGAAAATCGTGATACTCCAAACCATGACAGGAGGCATACGGTTTCTAGTTTGACGGGATCGGAAGTCTTATGACGAAAGCCGCCCCTTTCGAATCGGAATTTCCACGGGCAGAAATTTCTCCACCATGTGCGTTGATGATTGATCTGCTTATGAATAATCCTAGACCAGTGCCTTGCGAATGGAACTTTTTTCCTGGATTGTTGGGTGTCTTTGTAGCAAATTTTTGAAACAACTTTGGAAGTACTTCTTGTGGGATGCCCGCACCTGTGTCTGAAATGGTAAGTTCGAGAAAATGGCTGCCGTTTGGCATTGCCGTTTCTATTTTTATCTGACCTTCCTCAGTGAATTTCAGAGAGTTGTCCATGACGTTTGTCAATGCCTGAACTATTCGATCTCTATCGATTTCTAGCATCAAATTGTCATCGTGTAGTAACGAGTCAACAATACGGACCGGTCTCGCATCATTGTTCTTATTGCTACCTTCGATTTCTTTTATGACACAGAGTTTTGCATAATCAATGATCTCGTTTATTACATCTGTGGCTTTGACCTTTTTCAAATTGAATTGAAGACCAGCGCCGCTTTCTATCTTTGCGACATCCAATAGGTCATTGGCTAATTGCTTTAGTCTCTTAGCTTCCTTGAGAATGATGCTCAGCGCTTCCTTTTGGTATGACGGATCGCGGAGCCC
>JANWIX010000017.1 GCA_025449675.1 Nitrososphaera sp.
AAGAACCTCAAGTAGATTCGCAACGATATCGAAATATGCTCTTCGAATTTGTGCCAATCTAGGACTTCCCTTTATAGTAGTCTAGAAGTAAAGATATTAGTTAATTAATTTATGCCTGTCGGCTATTCTTAACAATTTGAAATAGAACCTGAAATCCAAGACGTGTTTATATACAAAATACGCGCGCCTTGTCTGGGTTGAAAACCGGGACTCGCCCTACTGCGTTGGCGTTTCCGCTTCATTCTCGTATGAAGACATACTGCTCCTATGGAGCAGGACGAACGCAATTCCCATGAGAGACGCCAAGATCACGATCGAGCTTGCATCTTTCTCTTCGACGATCCCTTGAAGAAATCCCATCGGTCCGTCCGGAGCTATTGCGACGAACGCCATGAGAACGGCGAGCACTGCGAGAAGAACAAACGTCCATGTTCTGGAAGACAATGTTGCATTTCTCTTTGATAGCCGCAACTGCAAGTTACCGGTCTGTTGAGAAGAAACCAAGTTATTAAGATGCCATGGACGATTTCCAAAGTTGTTATGAAACTGATGGTATCGATCCCGTTCTCTGGAGCTATGCCTCACGGCGATGATGAGTTCTATCGAGATATCAATTCCTCAAAGAACGGGGTACAACTCTCACTCATGACCAAGTATCTCCCTTCGACCATCTCGACGAAACCAAACTTTAAGAGAAAATCAATTATGCTGCGGGTAGATTTGCCTGGGAGATTGAAAATCTTCTCTACCTCCTCAACTTGGATCTTTGGTCTTATCGCTATCAGAGTCATGATTTCCTCTATCGGCTGCGGCATGTTTCCATCGCAACGTTTCTTGGATCATCGTAATTATGCCTTATGTAGCTCAAGCCATCTATCAAGGAGAAAGATATTCCGTAGCGCGAATTCCTACTCACCACAATGTCCAATGAGATAAAAAATACACAACTTCTCGTACAAATTACATGCTTAAACCACATAAACTATATTACTTACAGCGGAAACCTGATGTTGTATTGACTCAAGACATACACCCTGATATAAGACGCGACAAACTCGACATAATCCTCAGGATCCTGGAGGTAGGAAACACTCCAGTGAAAAAGACACACATTCTATACAAGGCCGGCATAAACTTTTACCAATTGTCTAGATACCTAGACCTGCTATTGAAAACTGGCATGATGGAGGAAATCGAGACACCGTACGTCGCGTACAGAACCACAGAAAAGGGACGCGTGTTGATGAAGCTCTTTAGCGGAGCGGAACTCGAAACCGCCGCAGTAGCGAGCTCGGCTAGCGGTTCCGTTGGCGTAAGGTCTGCAAAGAATCCACGCCATGCCTTTGGCCCCGATGCATTTTTGTAAGATAACGGGCCAACCACTTTTTCCTTTTTGTGTTTCATGCTTCTCTGCCGGAATCATGACCAAGCTCTCGGTCGTCTAGAAACTCAAAATGCTATCTGAAATGAGAGCGAACAATCAGAAATAAATGATCGCTTGTGGTGTCGCGTTTAAGCGCGCTTTGGTCTAGCAGTAGGCGCTTCGACATTCTTTACTTCTTCCAGCTCTGTCGAATTAAAGAGCTTTAGACAGGCCCTGCCTTTTTCAGTGGTCCTGTAACCGAGGTAAGGATCCGTGAACTCTTCGAGCAGCCCAAGTTTCAACAAGAAATTCAGATACCTCGACAATTGGTAAAAGTTTATGCCGGCGCTATACAGTATGTGTGTCTTTTTCACCGGCTCATTCGCAATATCCAGAATCTTTAGCATTATTGCGAGCATGTCACGTTTTGGACTCTGTTGAGAACGTTGCACGGCTCCTTTTGTTATTGGCGCGATGATATATACCTGTAAGGAGCTACGACATGTAACTAGAGTTACTGAACTTTTGCAATGTTGTTACTAGGGCCCGATAGAATCAAGCGTGACAGCTTTGAAGCAGGGTTCGTCTCAGACGTTAAAGTTGACCTGGGGAATGTACTTTAGTTCCTTCAGCTTTGACAGGATCAACCTCGCGCTCTCCTCCACGGTGAGGCGCTCGGTCTCGATGACGAGCTCGGGATTCACCGGTTCTTCGTATGGATCTTGCAGCCCAGTCATGTCGGTGATCTCTCCCTTCAAGGCCTTTTTGTAGAGACCCTTTGGATCCCTCTTTATGCAAGTCTCCAGTGGCGTCTTGACGTAGACTTCGACATAGTCCACTATCTCCCTTCTTGCGTGTTCTCTAAAGGACCTGTAAGGAGCTATGAGCGAAACAAGGGTGATGATGCCGTTTTTCGCGAGCAACTTGCTGAGGTACACTACTCGTCTCGCGTGCGTTTCTCTGTCCGGCTTTGTAAAGCCAAGGTCCGGAGAGAGCTGCCTCCTAACTTCATCGCCGTCTAGCAATTCAGCTCTCAGTCCAAGTTCTTGCAGCTGAACTTGCAGAGACGCGCCTATAGTCGTCTTGCCGGAACCGGACAATCCGGTCAGCCAGACAACAAATCCCTTGCGCTTCAACTGGAAGCCCCCGTCAGAATTTGTGGCTCACGCACGATATCGAAAGCGGGCGGCGAAAGGCTCGCAGGCAGACTTGCTATGTAATCCATGCCCTGTTGTCGTGCGAGATTGCTTTTAACTTGTGTGGAATGATCGTTCTATAGTTCGAATTACATAGTCGGTTTCTGGAAAAAGCGCTAGTGGAACCTCCCACGGTTTATACCATGTTTCAGCCATATGCAGAGCCAGGCAACGAGAAATTTCAAATGTACTTTGAAATATAGAGTCAGGCTTACATATTGCTTAAGTATCCGCTGACATCCACTGCTGGTATGGAATCAACCTCGCAGTCAGACCACGTTTCGATAAAGATCTCAAAGGAGCTTTATGAGAAGGTTCAGAACCGAGTAAAGCTGTCAAACGACGAATTCAAGAGCGTAGAAGACTACATCACCTTTCTCCTAACAGAAGTAGTCAATGAAGCCGAGCCGCAGGGCGAAGCCAACGCGTACACGAAGGAAGAAGAAGAAGAGATAAAGGGAAGACTAAAGAATCTCGGTTACATCTAGGCCGAGTCTCTATCCAGCTTTTTTCCGATCGTTGATTTCAGATGTTGCGCATTGACGCCTAAAAAGAAATCACGATGGTACTGATTTGTACAAAGGTTCGCACGTTTTCATTACATTTATCGACTCTTTGAAAAACGCTTCCGACATGTCGGCCCCGAATTTATCCTTGGGAAAATATCTTATCCTGATGATAGCCGGCGACTTGCCGTTGACGATCTTGTATCGATTAGCGCCTAGCCTAAGGTTGAATTTTATTAGCAGTTTGTGAAATAGCCGCGCTTTATACGGCGCTTCTTCAGCGCCAGAGTTAGGATGTGCAAACAGGAATGTTATGCACCCTCTGACGGCACTTGACTGGCCAATGACATAGCCCATGAACATGCCCAGTTCCCTCCCTTCAAACTTGATGTAAACATAATTCCCAATGATATCGGCGTCTCTCTGTTCCCATACGATAGCGTTCTTGAAAGAGTCATGGAGCAGCACATTAAGACCCTTGAGCAGAGCTTCCGGGTCGTTCATCTTTATGATAGTACTACTCTTGGCATTTAATCACTATGTATCCCGGAGAACAGAATACTAATTACTCCGTGCGATAAGAATGACCCACACAGATTCTACTACAGATTATGTAGTTATCTTTTCTTAACCATTACTCGATGAAAATCAAGATTCTGGCTGGATAGAAGTAAATCGAGTAACAATCCCGCTGATTTTCCATACAGACTTAAAAGCGATTGTTGACTGAACGCCTTCAACTGTTCATGAGAGGTCCTAAAGGAAATGCAAGCCTTATACTCGGAGTTTTTCTTTCGGTCATCCATGTAGCTTCGGGCATTCCTCCATCCTTTGCCGCAGAAACTTTCAGGAATTTCGGCGGCACAGACTATGTCGACATTCCTTCAAGCGCATCGCTGCAGCTCGAACAATTCATCATCGAAGCAGGATTTAGGTTCGCAGAGCAGCCTTCCGAGTGGGGCTATCTTGTCAACAAGGCGGGCACAAGTGCCGGCAAGACTTCAATTGACCAAAACTACGCGCTTTTTCTGACGCCGTTTAACAAGATAGGCGGAGGCTTCCGGGCGGATGACGGATCGTATCACTATGTCTATTCAGAACCTCTCTCCTTCTCATCGTGGCATGTCGCAAAACTGACGTATGATGGTTCAAAATTGAGGCTCGTAGTCGATGGAGCCAATGTGGCGATCAAGACAGTAGGCAAGGTTCCTGATTCGAACGCCGGCGGCCCATTAAGGATAGGCGCCAACGCGCACGAGCCTACAAGAATGTTCATCGGAGACATCGATTACGTCAAGATTGTTGACCGCAGCAATTTCAAAGTCAGCTACTACGAGGATTTTGACGGCGACAATCCGCCGCCACCTCCGCCGGTCATTAGCGATTGCTCGGATGTACCAATGAGTCAGCTGCGTGGCGTGAATTTCGTAGATCCTATCCTGTCGAGATTTGAGAACGATGACCGGGTCGGCGGTCCCGCAAACTATGTTGAAGACAGCATGCGATATCTGAATTCCTACGGATTCAACCTCATTCGGGTGCCGTACTACTGGGAAGCTCACCAGTCCTGGCCGGCCGCCTTCATGAATGAAATAGAGCTAATAGCGCAAACTGCTGAAGCCTACGACATGTGCGTTGTTTTTGACAACCACCACTGGTTCACATCAAGTCACTGGAATACTGTCATAGACAAGCCCGGCAAGCCGAAGGGATTTCCATCTTTTGTTGTCTCAGATTTTCCCTCCGAGGCGGAGTATGACACGACTGCGGCCCCGTTCTGGGGCGAGTTACTCAACAATACCATCGTGATAGATGGCAAGAATGTTTGGGACGTTCAGGCAGAATTCATGGCGAAGATAATTAGCAAAGTCGACAAATACGACAGCGTGGCAGGATACGAAATCCTTAACGAGCCCCATTTATTCAATGTCGCGCAGTATGACAGCCTGGGTAGTTACCACACCTACATGGCGCAGAAAATCCGAGCAATTTCTGACAAAAAGATATTTATCGATAGAGAGACCGCAAATGGCTTCCAGAGGAACCCGAACCTGGAATTCAAAATTGTTCCCCAGAATATTCCTGGTATTGTGTACTCACCTCATCTTTACGCCGTTCCGGTAGCGGGAAGCGGCGGCGAAACCCAGGTCAATAACTTCAAGTCATGGGCGGCTCAGTGGGACGTTGAAATCATGATGGGCGAGTTCTCTGCATCAAACCAGGCGGACATGAATGCCTACATCACGGCGTGGAAGGAAGCAGGATTCGGATGGACTTACTGGAAATGGAGCGCCTCAACAACAACTGCCGGCGGAGATTTACTCGGTAACGTGGTCTACGAAAGCGATAACACACAGCGCACCGTTCATCTGCAGTACCTGTTGAATTCCGTTGACGCAGCCTACGGCTGAGCTCGCAGGCAGCGGGCGGAACCGGCTCACTAGGTTTTGGTCGTGCTACTGGGATTGCGGCGGAAAAGCCTTTTTGACGTCGCAATGAAATGGATCCCGATGAAAAAAACTAGGGACAGATGCATCGCGACTGCTATCTGAAGGTTCCTGCTGTCAAGGAGCGACGGCAAGTTCTTCTCCAGATGTCTTGCGTCGCTCTGCTCCAAAAGAAATGATGTCAATAGTCCCTCAGACGAAGCAAGAATCACGAATGTCGCGAAAGGAATAACAACCAGCAGAGCAAGAACCGCAGACTTTTTTCTGTCCACCAAATGCGATCTGTCCTTGCCAAGAACTACTACGGCCACGAGCAGAACGAGCCCGGCCGCTTCAAGCAACAGGTTCAGGGGGGATAGTATGGGAAAGCCCAGTCCTACTCTAAGGTCAGCCACGGGCCAGAGGATGTTGGTTCGGCCCACTATTAGATCTCCTATCAGTATGTGCTGACTTGCCGCGACAAAGTATGGTAGTGCTACTTTTCTGTATTTTACGAAAAAAGGGACGAAAAGTATGGACCAAAAGATGATGCTGTGGGTCACCGTTCTATGTCCGATGTCTAATGAACCCAGAATCAGATCTACATCGGGTAACATGCCAAGAATGAGAAGAAGATAAAGATTGGGTCTAAGCCCAAGTGGATGCGAAACAAGCCGGCCAGTCAGATACGCCCAGCAGGCGTGGCCCAGTAGGAACAAAAGGTAACATTGCAGATCGCCTCGGAAACTCTTAAACCTTTACGGGGGCGGAGGTGATCGATAGTTTGGGGCAAAACTAAGCAGAAAACCGATCGGCAGCTTCGTGACATAGAATACCTGCCTAACAAAGATTAGTAATACTAGTTACATATTATTTCGTCACTAGGTCCATTGACACAAGCCTAATAACGAAAGCGACAGTCTTACCGTTGAAATATGCCTCTGTTAGTTCCAAGATCTTCAGGCAATCTCATCGAGATGCTCATGGCTCTGAGACAAAGGGCTCTGAGGAGAGGGATATGGTTCCAGACGTTGACGCTGGAAGACAGGATTCTCGCAAACCTGATACAAAGACATGTCAAAATAGTGAAAAATACAACATTAGCCACAGTGGTTGCGAGGATCATGGGTAAATTGCTGCTTGGAATAAAGAACTACTTCCTGAACAGGCTCGAAACAATCGGCAGGCCCATTGCCAACGCGGTCGCAATGAAGGCTTTTTCGTACGGTAACAAGGGTGCTCTGGACTGGCTTCGGGACGTGAACTACATCAGATACATGGGACTGACGTTTGCGTCCTTCAACGCAAATACGATCGGCAGCGGCATGATGATCGTGCAACACGAAAAGAGGACTAGATAGAAAAATGAAACCATCATTTCAAAATAGAAAAAGGCGCGCAAAGGAAGAAATTGTCGCACTGATAGTTAACAGTGCCAGACAGGGCGCATCGCGCACGCGTATAATGAATGAGAACTTTTTGAACTTCAAGCAGGCCAAGAAACACATCGACTTTGCAATAGAAATGGGATTTTTGTACTATGATTCTAATGGCAAGTTTGTCGCCACATCAAAAGGCGTGGAATACCTTAGAAGGTTCTTCGATGTGGTGAGCGTCGAGAACGACGTCACGGAAAAACGCAAGCTCTTGCTGGACATGATTTGCAAGGATGAAGTAAAGATATGCTAGAAGAAAAGCCAGCGCGACTTCAGCCCGACATTGATTCAATGGTCACTGTCGTAGTTCCTACCCTCAATGAAGAAGAAGGCATAGCAAGGGTAATCCAGGAACTCCAGTCAGTCGGCATGCGAAACATTCTGGTCATAGATGGATACTCGCGTGATAAGACGGTTGAAATTGCAAAAAAATCTGGAGCCAATATTCTTTTCCAGCAGGGAAGAGGCAAGACTGGCGCGATAAAAACTGCGATAGATCGAGTGGAAACTCCGTATATTCTAGTTATAGACGGTGACTTTACATATGACGCGTCATCGATTGCCAGGCTCCTCCAACACATGCAATACTACGACGAAGTGATCGGCGCAAGAAAGGCGACTGACCCAAAGAGCATGTCTGGCCTACACAAATTCGGAAACAGGGTAATCACCAGGCTGTTCAATCTAATGATGAATACCGGACTGTCTGACGTCTGTTCAGGTCTTTATCTTCTCAAAACAGATACGATGAGGGAGATAAATCTCTCGACGGCAGGCTTTGACGTTGAAGTGGAAATTGCCGCGCAGGTCGCAACAGCTGGCCGGATAACCGAGGTTCCGATTGATTATAGGCCACGACTTGGCAGACAAAAGCTGTCTACATGGAAGAGCGGATTTAGAATAGTCAGGAGCATATTCGGACTGGCGCGATCTTACAATCCAGGCGTCTTTTATTCGATGCTTGGCAGTTTGCTACTCATTCCAGCCGCGGTACTCCTCGCGATATCGATGCTTCAGTGGATGGTAAGTAGCGAGCTTTCAAACTCATGGTTCTTTGTCGGTCTGTCCATGCTAATGGTGGCAATCCAATCCATGAGCGTAGGAGTGGTTTCCCTCGTAATGAGACGGGCCGAATTGAGGATAAACAGAAGGCTCAACATGCTGACTGGCGGCAGGCAAATTGCCTCACAAACTCGATTAAGTGAAAAACTCTGAAATTCCCAACATTGAACGGCAATTCTGGAACCGTTAGAGACTACTCTTCAGCCCTAGCCGGGCAAACGAGAAGCCAAGTAAGCGCCTCGACAGCGCTTCGGGCTGAAAACTCTAGGCCAAAGAAGAAGCGTTCGCATTTCCAATTCATGAGCACACTGACGATAGGGATCGCTCTGATAGCTGTGGGTGGTGCTTCGCTAGTCGTTTCGTACGTGTTCAGCTCGGTGGTCATAACGCTTGCCGGGTTGGGTCTGGTCTTTTGGGGAGTGACGATTCTGTATATTTCGCCCTCCAAGTACGTGCCGGAAAACGTGCTCACCCTGCTTTCCCTGTCTACCATCAAATCGATTGACAGGATGCTGGTAAACATGAATTACAGAGGAAAGACGATCTTTGTTCACCCCCGCCACTTGAAGGGTCTCGCCCAAGGCTATGTGTTTGTACCCTACGACAGTTCATTCCGAGGTAGTCTCCCAAACGAAGAGCAGCTAGCCGAAGAAAGGATGCATTACGAAGATCCAAAGGGGATATTCATGGTGGCACCAAGTCAGGGACTTGTGGACCTTGTGGAAAAGGAACTCGACGTCAATCTCGCAACCGTGGACATGGAATACCTCAAGGAAAATCTGCCCAGGCTACTGACCAACAACCTCAGGATAATAGATAGCATCGCAATACAGGACCTCCAGGGTTCTGTACGGGTCGACATCGTGGGCGATTCAGCCGCAACACTCTGCAAGGCTGTCAGCAAAGAAACCTTGATCGGAAATCACTTTGGCTGCCCGCTTTGCTCTTCGCTCGCATTGATGATAAGCAAGGTAGTCGGCAAACCAGTCACGATTCAGGAAAACAAGGTCAATGACATAGAAGGCACGATCGTCAACACTTACAGGGTCATTGATCGAGCATGATGAGTTTTCCCGCCACCACATGGGATATCGGCATACTTTCCGCTGCGTGCGCCGTGGTGATCCTGATGGCCTCAGAAGTGATATCGCCCCACTACGGAAGAACAAGCATTCTCCTAGATCTAAGGAAGCTACGGATCGCGGCCGCCGCGTTTGTAGTGGCTTTCATCGCGATCGGAATTGCAAACATCGTGACTTTGGTCAGCGGGTAGAAAAGAATGCTTTTCGGATTGGTCATGATTTTGGCAAGCCTATCAGTCGGGTCAAACCTTACTGGCATCGATGGCGATGCATTGGCGAGTGGAGATTCAAGAGAACTAGTCGAGGCGACTGCCGATCAGGCGCTGCGGAGCATACGGGCCGCGGAGGCGTCAGGCGCCGATGTTTCACACTTGGCAGAGAAATTCAACACAGCACTGGATTTCCAGAAGCAGGCTACAGATAACGCGTTTACCAGCTGTTCCGGGCCGGATGAATGTATCATCCAGGCTAATGACATGCTGCTATCGATAGTAGACGAATCTTCATCAATGCAGAGTGTGGCTACTGCCGGAAGAGAATCTGCAGATATACTGACTTTCACGGTTTACGTGCCAGTGTCGTCGTTTGTAGTCTCTATCGCTATAATCCTTCTCTATAACAGCTGGAAGTCGCGCCGAGCCAAAAAGTTTGAAGCGCTGGAAATACACCAGAAGGGATCGAGTTAGAAATTGTTCTTCGAAGACCGACCGTCTGCAAAAATCAAAGGAATGCTCACTTCAGGTCTGTTCATTATGATTTTTGCCTCCACATTCGCAATTTTTCTGACTCTGGCCTACGCAAACCTAGAGGATTCCCCGCGGGACAGGTTCCTAACTTTGAGCACGTTTGGCGGGAACAATGAAGCCGCCGAGTACTATCCTAGAGAAGGCGGCTTTGTGATGGCAAACGAGACGCTAGACTGGAATGTTCAAGTATACAATCACATGGGAGGCTCGGAGTACGTTGCGATCAGGATAAAACTGATAAATTCGACGCAGTCGGGACCTGACGACAGACTGCATCTGGCTTCACCGGTGGATCATTTCTACGAAGCGAGACACCTCGTTCCGGACGATTCGACATGGACAATGCCTGTATCAATTACGATAAAAGAACTAGAGATTCAGGGCGGCAACGTCACCATAGACACGATAGTAATCAACGGCGAGGAAATAACGGACCTGAAAATCTCGAACGAAAAGGAAAGGGACTTTAGATTCGTGATCGAGTTGTGGAGGCATGACGTAGACTCTGGGAATTTCATCTTCACGTGGCCCTCTGGGCAGGAAAGTGGGAGCGCATGGAATCAGATCCAAATCAGAGTCAGATAGCAGAATCGGAGCGAAGTGAATTGGTAGAGAAGATGGTACTGGACATAATGAACAGGAAAACCTGCCGGAAGGTGGGCGATGTAGTGGCCAATCTGCACAAAGTAGACAGGTCAATTTCTGCAGACGAAATCCACGATGCAGTAAGGAATCTGGAAAAGAAAGGTGCGGTGAACCTGTCCGAAGAAAAGATGCCGGCTTCGTTTGTGAAAAGTCTTTCAGACCCCTGGACAAACTTGCCTTTGTGGGCTGCAGTGCTCGGAAGCATTGCCATGATAATCTCACTCTATCTGCTTCCACAGGAGGGGTCGTGGCTTGGTGTCCGCAGTGTTATTGGAGCGGTATTTTTGTTTGCAGTACCTGGCTATGCGCTCACAGGGCTTCTAGTCCAAAAAGATAAACCACATGTGGTGGAACGAATCACAGTCAGCATCGGCCTGAGTCTTGCTGCAGTCGTACTGATAGGGATTGTCCTGGGCTACAGCGAAATCGGAGTCAGGATGGAGCCAATCGTCGTTTCTATGTCAGCGTTTAGCATAGCGGCAGCGATTCTTGCATCCTACAGGAACTACAACCTCAGGGACGAGGCGCGCAAGACCCACCTAAGGTTCATCCAGAATGCAGGGACTGATGGATAGAAATGGCAGAAGAAAACGCAAGGCCATTTGAGAAACTCGCGAGAGGGTCATACTATCTCATACTAGACAACATTGTCAACCTCTCACTAGGAGCACTTTTCTGGATAGTCTTGGCAAAGTTGATAGATGCTGCTCCGCTCGGGCAGGCAATGGTGGCAGTCGCCTTTGCGACTAGCGTCATCGGCTTTGCCGGCTACGGCGTTCAGGTGACGATATCAAAGTACATGTCCGAGTACAACGCAAAGGGCATGCCGAAAGTCTCGAGAAGAATCCTTTCGCTCGGCATCAAGCTTGCATTAATGGTAAGCGTGGCAGTCGCTGCGGTAATAGCGCTGCTTTCCGGCTATATCTCTACAGAAGTGTATAACGATCCGTCAATGACCGTTCTTCTCATACTGGTAGTTCTTACCTTCCTACCGTCACAAACCGTGGTATCGGCGCTGATGGGGGCCTACCAGGGCTCTCACAAAATGAAATATGCCCTCCTGAGCGATTCGCTATATCAGGTCATCAGGATGGGAATAGCAGTCTTCCTCGTAATGTCGGCGTTTGGCGGATTCGGGATAATCGTGTCGTTCGCCATCGCTTCGATTGTTGCATCGGTTGTAGGCTATCTGTTCCTTGTCCCGCGGCTCTTTCCAAAGCAGGTGCCAGCGTACGATACGGGCGGGCTTCATGACGAATCCGAAATCCGCGGACTCGGGCAGATAATAAAGTTCTCCGGGCACAACTATGCTGCGGTCGGGATGAAGACGCTCACGCAGCAGATAGGCGTCCTTATCGTCGGAACCCAGAACTTTGAACTTGCGGCTTTTTACGGGCTTTCTGTCCTGATATCAAACCTGGTAGGAGGCGTGCTGAACGCGGTGTCGAGGGCGCTCCTGCCAACTGCTACCGAAGAATGGACCAAAGGCAACAAGGAAGGATTCAGCCATACGCTGAACTCCGGAGTGAGGCTGTCGATGCTGATAAGTGGGATCGGATTTCTGATACTTTTCGTCCAGCCAGACCAAGTGCTCAGGCTAATCTCCGACCAGTATATCGAGGCATCCTCCGCGCTCAGGATCCTTGTCGTGTCGTCGATCATCTTTTCCCTTGGAGCAATAATTACTTCAATGCTTAATGCAGCAAACAGGGCTGCTGAAGTGGCGAAGATAGGGCTCACCTCTTCAGGAATAACCATCGCCCTGACGTTCATCCTTACACCCCTGTTCTACATCGAAGGCGCCGCGGTCGCAATGCTGGTAGGTTCCATTGCAAGCCTTGCCATGTCTATGGTAGGCCTAAAATCAAAGGAGAACATTGCGCTTTCTGCGAAAAGCACGCTCAAGCCGGCGATCGCCATGATGGTAGGAGCGGCGTCGGCCTTTGCGACAACGCTTATCACCCCAAACATGGTGGTGTCACTTGCTGCCGGGCTGGCGACGTACGGAGTAGTTTCAATAGCCTGGCGGGTCACGACAAAGAAGGAAATTAAGACGCTGCTTGCCATCATGCGGAAAAGTAGGTAAAACATATGAGCAAACTTTCTTTGGGTAATGGCAGCGGCTCGGGCTTGGAGGCTCTGAAGAATAACAGTTCTATCGTGATAAAGATAGTCGTCCTTCTCGGAGTGGCAGCAATAGTATACGGAAGCGATGTCAGCGTCGTCTTCACCAAGGCGCTGTCGTTTAGCGCGGGAAACATCACCAACTATGTGCTAGTCATCCCGATGCTCATACTCTTTATCCTGCACAGAAAGCGCAAGGTACTCCTGGCAACTGCCACCTGGAGCAGGAGAGAGAAGCAATCTCTGCGTCTTGATGACGTCATTGGTGCCGCACTATGCGCAGTAGCCGTAACCGTATACGTCATTGGAACGACGACTCTCTATTCGCTAGAGTACCACCTGCTCTCTCTGCCGGTCTTTATCGCGGGTGGAACGATGCTACTGTTCAACATGCAAACTCTCAGGCACGCCTTCATGGCCATCGTCCTCCTGGCTTATCTGCAGCCTCCACCTGCAGATCTATTGTCAGAACTTGCAGCAGACCTTTCGTGGTCATCAGCCGTTGTTGTTCAGTACATGCTCAGTTCGATCGGCTTTCCAATCACTCTCGATGCTAGCTTTGGCGCACCCGCCCTTGTCATGGAGAACTCCCAGGGCGCAAAAATCCCGTTCTATGTTGGCGAGCCAAGTTCTGGCACGTTCTCTCTTGTCGGGCTTTCGGTGTTTTCGCTTTTCGTGGCGTACATCCTCAGGGGGAAACTGTGGAAAAGAGCGCTTGTATTTGTGATAGGATTTCCAGTCTTTTACATTCTTAACGCAGTAAGAATCGCGGCAATAATCTCTATCTGGTATACCTCCGGCGAAGTGGCGGCAGAATCTTTCCATACAGTTTCCGGCGTGGTAATGAGTACTGTCGGCACCCTTATCTTGCTCTTCTTTGCCGACCTGGTGCTAAAGCTGGGCGTTCGCGGACCTGCGAGAAGGGATGTAAACTGTCCATCATGCGAAAAAAGCCTGGCAGCTGGAGAATCAATGTGCCTGCTATGCGGAAGGCCGGTCAAGCCGATCGCTTCTAGAATGACGTCGCAGGCCATCAGCAGAATGGCCCTCCTGGCGCTGATTGCGAGCTTGGTTGTGACAGGCCACATCGCGGCGTTGCAAAATACAAGTGGCGCGCAAGTGGCGGCCCTGTCCCTATCTCACCTGGACATTAGCAAGATAGAAGGTCCAGAGACCACATCGTTCTTCTTTCCACAGATTGACGGGTGGGATCTAAAGTACGCGTACAGAGACACCAGGGTAGAAAAGATATTGAATCAAGATGCATCGCTGGCTTTTCGCTACCAGTCAAACACAACTAGCACTGGAGATACGACCGGCAAACCCATGATCCTCACAGGACTCCAGATATCCAGAACCCTCCATACATGGGAAGGATCGCTGCTGGTGTATCCCTCAAAGTTTGGCAGGCCATCGGCCACAGTGCTTGCCCTAGAGTGGGTAGACATCACTGACGACAAGAAGGGACGGTTCTTTGTCTACCAAAAGCCGGGCTCAAATGCCACTGAAGGGGTGCTCTATTGGACCGACAAGAGGGAGCTCTATTTTGGATCCGGATTTGAGCCTCGAAACGTCCAGATCGTCCTATGGGCCAACATGGACAGCCTTTCCAGGATGGGATTCATAGACGGAACAACTGATACCGAAAAGATCAAAGAAATCTTCCTTTCGCTTGCCCGGCCCATTAATGACTTTTGGAACGAGGTGTCAATCAGCTCGATTCGAGCGCGGACTCTCGATGCCATAGTCACCCAACGTCCGTACATACCGCTGGGCATAACCGCAGTAATAGCTGCGATATTTTCTATCTCCATACTATCGAGGGACAGCTCAATGTACAGGTCCAATAGGAAACTTTATGATCAGATCAAGGTAGGCGATGAAAAATTGCTCCTAGACGGATTAATCGGGACTGAAAAAGCAAAGAAGCGCATGGTAACAGGAGAGGCCATCGTCGAGAGCAGCCCAGACCTCTTCTCAAAGTCATTTGCGCCGACAAGGCTGGTGGAAATGATCGCACAGGTCAGAAATATCGGGCTGATTAGGGATCGGATATTTAGTGAATCAGACGAGCCCCGCCTTGTCTGGAAACGCAATTTCTCTATCAAAGGAGACGAGAGGAATGGAAAGTAGCGAGCAGGCTGGCCTTTGTTTGGGTGAAGCATGCGTTGCAGGCAACATACAACTGAATTTGATTGCGGCTCATGGACAACCAGTCTTGGACACATGTGAATAGGAATGGTAGAGAGAACGAGCAAAAAGACGATACTTTTCGGAGTCGATGGAGCAACTTGGACTCTGTTCAACAAGTTCATCTCTGAAGGGCATCTTCCGACCTTTGAGCATGTGGTAAAGAGCGGATCGCACGGCACCCTGATGTCAACGGTTCCGGCTGTCACCGTTCCGTCCTGGACCAGCATGTTCACAGGAGTCAATCCCGGAAAACACGGCATCACTGATTTCATTCTAAAGATCGATGGCAAGTTCTCCTTTGGAACTTCCAACTACAGGAGAACAGATACGATATGGCAGATCATGAGCAGGAACAACATGAAATCAATAGTCGTCAACGAACCTGCGACTTTCCCTGCAGACAAGATCAACGGCGTCATGACCACCGGCCTGATGACGCCGCCAGGTTCTACCTACGTCCATCCTGCAGAACTAAAGAGCGAACTGGAGAAGGTTGCGGGAGGCTACTGGACCGATCTTCCTCTGGACTACTACCTCACCGTGAACAAAGACGACGCAAAAGCATATTCAATGATCGAGGAATTTGCGAACAAGACCTCCAAGGTGGGCCTCCACCTCGCAAAGAACTATGAATGGGATTCTCTTGCCGTGATCTGGGTTTCGACTGACAAGATACAGCACACTCTGTGGCACAAGCCCGAATACATCCTGAAGCATTACATACAAATTGACGGACTCTTGAAACAGTATCTTGACATAGCCGCAAGGGAGAACGCGAACCTTCTGATAACGTCGGACCACGGATTTGGTCCGCTCCGCAAGACATTCTACATAAACTCGTGGCTGGCGCATATTGGGCTCCAGAAGCGCAAGACAAACCTTGTCGCGCTGGCCACCAAGCTGGGCATAACGCCAACGAGGCTGGCAATGATACTGAAAAAGCTTCACCTCTATGACTTTGTGCTGCGAAGCCTGATCAAGTCCGATATCATTGTCGACGCTGCGTTCCAGTACGACAGGCCCATAGACATGGAAAAGTCAATTGCCTTTTCAAAGGCGGAAGGCATATTCATCAACCGTGAAGCGGCAAAGGACGAGTACGAAAAAATCAGATCTGAAATAATGCACAGTCTGCAAAAAGTAGTCGACAAGGAAAGCCCGGTCGTAATGGATGTTTTCAAAAGGGAAGACGTGATGAGTGGCCCATACATCGACAGGGCACCGGATATCTTGTTCACGCTGCACGATGGCTACTGCCCAACCTACTATTCGGACGGGCCCAACTCGGAATACATTGGGGATGACAAAGGCGGCTACAAGGGCGGTACCGCAAACACGGGAATCCACAGACCGGAAGGCATTTTCATGTCGTGCGGCCCGGATATCAGACCTCACCGGCTCGAAGTGGCAAGGAGAGTATGGGACATTGCCCCGACAATTCTCCACATGATGAACCTTCCAGTTCCGTCCTACATGGACGGAGTCGTCATGAAGGAGATCTTTAGGAATGAGAGCGCCATGGCGGTCAGGGAAGTGAAAAAGACCGGTTATGAGGCTTCGCGGATAAAGAGCAAGCTGCAGTCACTGAAGAAAAACACGTGATCGCAAATCAGGAACAGGTAGTACATAAATCTTAATTATCCTGAGCAGTAGGCTGGTTGTGTGAGAAGAAGGACTATACTTTTCGGAATCGACGGTGCTCCTTGGCACCTCGTTGACCGCTTCGTGAAGGACGGAGCGTTGCCGAATATGAAGAAATTCCTGGAAGGCGGAGTGAAGGGGACTCTGCTTTCGACGTTTCCGACCGAAACGATGGCAGCCTGGAATAGCATTTTTACCGGAGTGAATCCTGGCAAGCACGGAATGCCTGACTTTAGGCTGAGGCTCAACGGCAAGATAGAAATCGCGCAGTCAAGGTTTCGTCAGGCAGAGACCATCTGGCAGATAATGAGCAGAAAAGGACTAAAGTCGATTCTGATAAATGATCCGGTTACCTATCCTCCGAATCCAATAAATGGCGTGGTCACTTCGGGCTTGATGACGCCGCCCAATGTCAAGAACTTCATCTACCCTCAAGAAATGAGGGAGGAAATCGACAGTGTCGTGGGCGGGTACATGTGCGAGCCCCCATCGACTTTCTATGAGACGGCGATCGAGGACAAGCCCAAAGCCTATTCCATGCTTGAGGAGGTCGCATCAAAACAGGCAGAAGCTGCGCTGTATCTTTCAAAGAAAGTAGACTGGGATGTTCTCGCGCCGATATTCACGACAAGCGACAGGCTGATGCACATTTTCTACACAGACTATGACTATTTGAAAAAGCACTTTGCACTATTGGATGGATATTTCGGGCAGTTTCTCGACATAGCTGCCAGAGAAAACGCGAATGTGCTGGTATGCTCAGACCACGGATTCGGACCGACAGAGAGGGCGCTCTACATAAACACCTGGCTTGGGAGCGAGGGATTCCAGGTAATCAAAAAGAGCGCGGTGCGATCGATGATGACTTCGAGTGGTCTGACAATCTACAAGCTCATGGAAATCATTGGCAAGCTGCGACTTTCAGGAGTGGCATTAAAGATCTACCGGCTGAGCCCCAGAATGGTGAAAGAGGCCATACCGCTAAGCTCGTACGAGGAGGGCCAGACTGACTATGACGCTTCGCAGGCTTTTAGCACTGCGTATCACGGAATCTATCTAAACAGCAGCCTAAAAGGCGTGGAATTTGAAAAGGTCAGGGACTCCATCATGGCAAGGCTTGCCGATGTAACCGACAATGGCACCCGAGTCATCGAAAAACTGTACAAGCGGGAAGAAGTGCTCTGGGGGCCGCAGAGCGACAGGGCACCCGACATCTTTGTCGTCACAAAGATCGGCTATGGAATGTCAACACATCTTAACAGGAACGTATTTGACAAACTGAAAAACCATGGTGCCGTGATATCGGGCTCGCACAGGCTTGAAGGAATCATTGCAGCTGCTGGGCCGGATATCAAGAAGGGCGTGACGATTGGTGGCGAGCTACATGTCTGGGACGTGGCATCGACTATACTCCACATGCACGGCATTGCTATTCCATCAACAATGGATGGCAAGGTCATCAAGGAGATGTTTGCGGATGGCAGCGAGCTGATGGAGAGGAGTGTCACCCAGGAAATCAGCAGCGAAAGCCTCAGGATTAGGGAAAGACTTCGCAACATGAACAGGTCTAGAGCTGGACCCGAAAGGGCAAACTGACGTCTGGTAGGAAATAGGAAGAAGCTAGAAATTTGAAGACCGTCCTAATGCAGAGTGTATCAGAGAGCGCAAAGAAACTGGAGATAAACTACATAGTGTGGATGCTCTCTGTCGCCTCGATAGTTCTGTTCATTCTCACTATCGACAGCTTTGCCAT
The DNA here is from genome assembly GCA_025449675.1 of Nitrososphaera sp. GTDB lineage: Archaea > Thermoproteota > Nitrososphaeria > Nitrososphaerales > Nitrososphaeraceae > Nitrososphaera. Next base: position 18,174 of record JANWIX010000017.1, read on the forward strand.
AACTGATCTAGAACCATACGGATTCTATTATTTCAGGGCCCTTCCGGCCACCTACTGGGCAGGTCTGGCCATCAGCATTGCTTCAGTCATTATATCGGTCGCATTTGATTCGCGCAAGAGAAATGATGCAAGGATTATCCCCATCCTGCTAGTGGGACTTTTCCTGTACGGAACCCCTGTAATTTCCTACGAAGTTCCGCGATTTACGGACGTCTTTGCCCACGGCGCGGAAAGCCTGCCCGTTATATCGGACGGGCACATCGATCAGGCCGACAGGTACGCACGCGAGTATCCCAGCACGTTCATTCTGCTGGGAGTCACTGCAATAGTGCAGGGCCTGCCGCCGCTTGCGCTGATCCGGTATGCAGAGCTTTTCACCATCCTCCTTTTCATGGCCCTCGTATACTGTATCGGGCGTCATTACAACTCCCGTTTTGCGGCTCTCGCACCACTGAGCTTCATGGGAGCCTTTTGGGTTGACCAGGGACACTACTCGCCCCAAGGACTCGCACTTGTGTTCTATCTGGTGTTTTTCCTTTCGATGATAAAGGCTGTAACGGGCAAGGAATCGAGGAGAGGTTGGCTAGCCATAGGTCTTCTAGCGCTTTTCGCGACAAATATCACGAGCCCTACAAATTCATTTTTCCTACTTCTGAACCTTGTCAGCATTGCTGGGATGGCGTACATTGTGGTGCGCAAGCGAAACCTAGTTTCCAATAGGGCGATCCTTCTAACCGCGATCGCTGCAGTCCTATTCCTTTCGTGGTCGATCTACAACGCTGAGACTCGAACAGTATTCAAGTGGGAGGAATTCGAACAGAAGCTAAGCGAGGGTGTCACCGAAGGCGACATCAAGGTGACCCCATCGCCTTCAGAGTCTTATTCGGCCGTCATAACGCTTCGCACAGTGATAGTTGCTTCCGTGGTCGTATCGGGAGCGATAATGTCGATTGTTCTTTTGAAAAGGAAACAAAAGTCCTCCTACGTTCTGATCCTTATTGGCTGGTTCGCTACGGCATCGTTCATCGTGATCAGCATGTACCTTTCATCAGTCTTGCTTTCAAGAAACTTTCTATACGTGTCCATCGCCTGGGCGGTCCTCGTAGCAGTCTTTTTTGCGCAAAATCGTTTCGGGAGGAGAGACAGGATAGCCAAGGTGGCCCTGTTTGCGTTCGTCATCGCTCTCTTGGTTTCTATTCCGGCAACCAGGTACGGGCGGGACCCAACAACATATGCTTCGCCAAGCCTCGTCAACTCTGCAGAGATTCTAGCGGAATCTTCGAAAGGCGGAGAACGAGTCATTTCGTATTTCATAGGCAGCCTGGTGTCGAAATATTATGCAGCGGCCTCGGACATTAGATTTGAGACTCTTTCATTTGACCGGGTATTCCAGACTTCCTTTGAAGCAAGGAACATCACTCTCACGAAAGATTGGATCCAGAGCCAGGGTACTTTTAACAGCAGGATGATTTTCTCTGATCCCGAGCAAAACAACATTGCAATGAAGTACAACCAGCCTGAACTTTATGATGAGATCGAAGATGGGGTGCGGGAGAAAAACAATCTGATAATCAACAACGGATCGACAAGGGTTTATTCATCCACTTCATCCATAAGCCCGGCGGAGACAAGGCAATGACATCTAGGTTCAGGATGCAGCCGGAGGCATTCAGATGACAATACTTGTCACCGGCGGAGCGGGCTTTATCGGAAGCAATCTTGTCCAAAGACTGCTAGCAGACGGGGAGGATACACACGTACTTGACAACCTAAGCAGCGGGCGGATGGAATCGCTTGAAGGAGCCAGCAAACACAAGAACTTTTGGTTCCATAACCTCGATCTGCTGCAGATGGATCCTCTCGCTCTACCGAAGGATTGCAAGACGATTTACCACCTTGCCGCAAACCCTGAAGTAAGAATCAGCGCCACAAATCCTTCCGTCCACTTTGCTCAGAACGTCGTCGCAACTTTCAACCTCCTCGAAGCAGCAAGGAGGATCGATGCCGAGACCCTGGTTTTTACTTCCACCTCTACCGTCTACGGCGATGCTGCAATCGTGCCAACGCCTGAAAACTACTCTCCGCTTGAACCGATATCGATGTACGGGGCATCCAAGCTGGCATGCGAATCGCTTATCGTATCGTACGCCCACACTTACGGGATGCGCGCCGTTATCTACAGACTGGCCAACATAATAGGAGAGGACAGCACGCATGGCGTTATCTATGATTTTGTGAACAAACTGCTCAAAGACCCAACAAAGCTCGAGGTACTGGGTGACGGGACGCAAAACAAGTCCTATCTGCATATCTCTGACTGTATCGTGGCAATTCTGATGGGAGTATCCTTATCGAAAGAACGAGTCGGCGTTTTCAACGTAGGATCAACGGATCAGATTGACGTGAAGCAAATAGCAGCCATTGTAACGGCTGAAATGCGGTTGTCAAATGCACGGATGAATTTTACGGGAGGAGTTGACAATGGACGCGGCTGGAAGGGCGACGTGAAGAACATGTTGCTAGACGTACAAAAAATCGCAGCTATGGGATGGAGTCCGCGATACAACAGTGCCGAAGCAGTTCGCCTGACAGCAAAAAGAATAGTCAAAGGACTGGTTTATCCGAAATGAACTGGTCGGATGTCCTTGGCATTTTCACAGTGCATGTGCCTCTTCTCATTCTTTGCGCAGGCTACCTTCTCATAGGGGCGATTTCGATACTGCATGGCAAGAAGGTGAATGAGGCAAAAACTGAGAATCCGCCATATTTGCCTTCCATATCAATCGTCATGCCGACGTTCAACGAAGAAAAAATAATCGCAAGCAGGCTCGACAGCCTGATGAAAACCAGCTACCCGAAAGAAAGAATTGAAGTCCTAGTGGTGGATTCATCAAGTGACAACACGCCCTCAATAATCGAAAATTATGCAAGAAGATACTCTTTCATTAGACTGATACACGACGTAGAAAGGAGGGGTCTGGCAACTGCCCTGAATCAGGCGTTCAGGGAGTGCAAGGGAGAGATCGTGGTAAAGATGGATTCGGATGTGACGCTCGATGAAAACACTCTCACAAAGATTATCTCACATTTCAGTGATTCCAGCATCGGCGCGGTAACTGGTAAGGTAAATGTGGCAAACCAGAGCGAGTCAAGCGAGGTCAGATACAGGAGCATGCACGAAACTATTCAGAAGGCAGAAACCAACATAGATTCTGTATTCATGGCACAAACATTTAGTGCATACAGGAGGAACCTGATGAAGGAGTACAAGGCCAAGGAATACGGAGATGAAACTATCCAGACCATACACATCAGGCGTCAGGGTTACAAGGTCATTTATGACCCGAACGTAAACTTTTACGAGGACTATCCGGACGACGATAGCGAGAGACTTCGGCAGAAGATAAGGAGGGCAGAGGGCTTGCTACGAGTGCTCTTTGAGAATGCTCGGCTGATGTTCAATCCGCGATACGGCAAGTTTGGCATGTACGTGTTTCCCTCGAACTTTTTCATGTTCATCATCTCCCCCATTCTGCTGGCTGCCACGGTCGTGCTGTCAATACTCGACCTTGCTCTTCTGTCGTTTGCAACCTATCTTGACATCATGATCATCGTGCTTTTAGCAATCGTTGTTGTTGGGAGAAAACGACGGGTGATATCAGGCCCGTGGACCTTCCTTGAACTCCAGTATGCTCAGCTGAGGGCGTTGCTGAACGTTACGGTTCTGCGGAAGAAAGACTACAAGTGGACAAAGATCGAAAGAGTGACCGCGTAGGCTCCTTCTGGGCTTCAACCACGGAACTGCAAGTCTGGTTCAGGTATTACTGAAAAATAGAAGCGATTTACCGTGCAGGGTTAAGTACCCACATCAATGATTTCAATCTCATGAAGATACTTGTAACCGGAGGAGCCGGCTTTATAGGCTCAAATATTGCTAACGCCCTTAGCGAGTTCACGGACAACGAAATTGTAGCACTTGACGACCTTTCGCTGGGGGTTGCTTCAAACCTGTCAACAAAGGTACGATTCGTGAAGGGTTCTGTAAAGGATCCGCAGCTACTGCAGGAACTATGCAAAGGCTGCGATTTTGTGTTTCATGATGCAGCAAAGAGTTCATCTCCGATGTTCAAAGAGAACCCTAGTCACGGAGTCGACGTTAACGCCATAGGCTTCATGAACGTCATGGAATCGGCCAAAAAGAACAACGTGCGAAAGGTCATCTACGCCTCTTCAAGTTCGCTGTACAGCGGTTCTCCGATGCCCTTTAACGAACACCAATTCATCTCCCCGAGGAGCTTCTACGAGGCTTCATTCTACTGCAGAGAAGTTCTTGCCAGAAGCTACTATCTGGAATGGGGAGTAAAGTCGATCGGACTCAGGTACTTTAGCGTCTACGGCCCAAACGAAGGCCACAAGGGAAAATTTGCGAACAACATCACACAGTTCATCTGGGACGTGATGGCCGGAAAAAGACCCCTTGTCTACGGCGATGGCACTCAGACCCGGGACTTTACGCATGTCAGCGATGTGGTCAGGGCGAATGTTCTTGCGATGGAATCTGGAATTGATTACGGCATCTACAACGTGGGGACCGGCGTGCAGACTTCGTTCAGCAGTGTTGTTAGGGCCATCAACGAAGCCCTGGGCTCTGATATCACGCCGATCTACCTGGCCAATCCGATAAAGAACTATGTACAGGACACGCTGGCTGATACCACACTGGCGAGGTCTGCACTAGATTTTGAAGCGAAATGCCGCCTGGCAGAAGGAATAATGCGAGCAACGGCATACTGGAGAAATGAAAAGATTCCAGAAATTCCTGCAAATTAGCTGCAATCGAGCCATCATGACTCGGCGGATGGCTCAAATGTTACATAATACCGGCGACGCATAGATTAAATAAATCAGCGAGAGAGCGTTTTAGCAATGAGTAACACTAGTCCAAAACTGCTTATTATCGGCCTCGACTCGATGCCATCGAGCCTGTTCTCTGACGAAATAAAAAAGGATCTACCGAATCTTCGAATGATGATAGAAAACGGTACATCATCTGTCCTGAAGAGTTGTCATCCCCCCATTACCATACCGGCATGGATGGTAATGATGACCAGCAAGAGCCCCGGGTCACTGGGCATCTACGGTTTCAGGCATAGGAAAGGTAGTTCGTACACGGATGGGTGGATCGCAAACTCGACTTCGATAAAGGAAAGAAGGGTGTGGGACTACATGGCGGACCATGACAAGAAAGTCTGCCTGATAGGAGTGCCTCCAAGCTACCCGCCTTACCCCGTAAATGGCAAGCTAGTGTCATGTTTCGTCACCCCATCTGACAAGAACGAATACACTTACCCGAAGGAGCTAAAGCCAGAGATCGAATCGCTCGTGGGCAAGTACCTGTTTGACGTCGTTTTCAGGACTGAAGACAGGGACGCAATTCTTAGACAGCTATATGAAATGACCGAAAAGCGGTTCACAGTAATAAAACATCTTATGAAAAAGGACCCATGGGACTTCATGATGTTTGTCGAGATTGGCGTCGACAGGCTTCATCACGCGTTCTGGAAATTCTATGACAAGAGCCATCCAAAATATGTCGAAGGCAACAAGTATGCGTCGGTAGTAAACGACTATTACAAGTTCATAGACAAGAAAATTGGAGAGCTGCTCGAGCTCGTTGATGACGATACCTATGTGATTGTGGTATCCGATCATGGAACCGCCGGGATGAAAGGGTGTTTGTGCATCAATGAATGGCTGATCAAGGAAGGATATCTTACATTGAAGAGCTATCCGAAAACTCAGACCGATCTGGATGACTGCGAAATTGATTGGTCAAAGACCAAGGCATGGGGATGGGGCGGCTATTATGCAAGAATCTTTTTGAACGTGCAAGGCAGAGAACCAAATGGCATTATTCCAAAGCAAGATTACGAAAAAGTCCGGGAAGAACTTTCAAAGAAACTGATGGGAATAAGAGGGCCGCAGGGAGAAGAATTCCTTAACAAAGTCTTTACCCCCGTGGAGATGTATGGAAAACCGAAAGGGGACATGCCCGATCTGATGGCATATTTCGATGACCTCTATTGGCGATCTGCTGGTACCCTGGGTCATAACTCGCTCTACCTCGATGAAAATGACACCGGTCCAGACGACTCTGTCCACTACCACGACGGCGTGTTCATCCTGTACAACAAGGCAAAGAACGGGCCTGGAATGAAGCTGAACAAGATGACAATATATGATGTCGCTCCGACAATTCTGGACTTGATGAAGATCCCAGTTCCGTCTGACATGCAGGGGAAGGTCATACCAGAACTAAAACAATGGATATCAAAGTAACGGAATTCGAATTCTAGTCACGAACGCTTTCCATCTATGCTGCAATTGGCCGTAACTATCTATGTGCCTAACTATCATGTAGAATTCCCGCTGCAGTTACTTGCTATTCGAGTGTGAGTTTGGAAGAAAGATCTGGATTTGACAGCAAAGTTGTCAATTCCAGCTGTCAATCAGAGCGCGTTGTCAAAAATATTGCCGGTCGTTTAGAATCTTTTTGCATAACTATTAAAAGTGAGTATCCAATGGAAGACATAGACATAAGAAAGATGAATGGGATCTTTAGTGGAAGACTAAGGAACACTGTACTGGGAGTTTCTGTCTCAATGCTCCTTCTGTGTTCGGTCATTCCTGCAGTTTATGCGGCACCGATGTTCAAGCATTTCGACGGAAACGACAAGATAGACGTACCTTCGACGGCGGCTTTAAAACTTAATCACTTTATCCT